>JAICWH010000095.1 GCA_025934895.1 Nocardioidaceae bacterium
AAGGTCCCACCTTCGTGAGGGTCGAAGTGGTGCACGTGGCTGGTCATGCCGTCCGGCACCCGCCACGCCGTGATCGCGTCCCTGTCGAGCAGCGCGCGGTAGACCGCGACCGCGGGCGCGTCGATGTGACGCGAGACCTTCATCGAGTGCACCGCCGCCCCCGTGGTCGCCGCTAGGACGTCGCCGGGAACGGGACCCCGGTCGCGGAGTGGCACCGGTAGCCGTGGGGGTTCTTCGCGAGGTACTGCTGGTGGTAGTCCTCGGCGTAGTAGTACGTCGGTGCCGGCTTGACCTCCGTGGTGATCGGCCCGTAGCCGCGCTCGACCAGGAGCGGCTCGTAGACCTCCTTGAGCTCCTTGGCGGTCTGCGCCTGCTCCTCGCTCAGGGTGTAGATCGCGGAGCGGTACTGGGTCCCGACGTCGTTGCCCTGTCGCATGCCCTGGGTCGGGTCGTGGAAGGCGAAGAACGCCTTGACCAGGTCGGCATAGGACACCTTGCCCGGGTCGAAGACCACCCGCACCGCCTCGGTGTGCCCGGTCTGCCCGGAGCAGACCTCCTCGTAGGACGGATGCGGCGTGCTGCCACCGGCGTACCCCACGGACGTCGACCACACGCCCGGCATCCGCCAGAAGATCTCCTCGGCGCCCCAGAAGCAGCCGAGGCCGAACACCGCCACCTCGAGCCCCGCAGGGATCTCGTCGGTGACGACCGGCGCATCCAGCACGCGGTGCCGGTCGGCGATCGCGAACCACTGCTCGGCGCGACCCTTCAGGGCCTGGTCCGGTGCGGGGATGTCGAGCTTGTGACGGTTGAACAGCACGCTTGCTCCTCCTCAGGCCTCTCCGACATCGGAGAGCTGGATCCTCTGACGCCGTTGTCGCGGGGTCAACGTACGGCGGAGCCGGATCCTTCCCGCGGATAGGGTCACGGGTATGACGCACCGGACCTCCGAGCACGCCGACCGCGACCAGGAGAAGGGGGCGGGGTTCGAGACCAGGGCGATCCACGCCGGCTACGACCCCGACCCCACGACAGGTGCGGTGATCCCGCCCATCTTCGCGACCAGCACCTACAAGCAGGACGGGGTCGGAGGGCTGCGTGGCGGCTACGAGTACTCCCGCAGCGCCAACCCCACACGGACCGCCTTGGAGGCCAACCTCGCCTCGCTGGAGCAGGGCGAGCGCGGATTCGCGTTCGCCAGCGGGCTCGCCGCCGAGCACACCCTGCTGCAGGCGATGTGCAGGCCGGGGGACCACGTGGTGATCCCCGACGACGCCTACGGCGGCACCTACCGGCTCTTCGCCAAGGTCGAGGGCCCGTGGGGGCTCGAGCACACCACCGCCGCGGTGTCCGACGTGGACGCGGTGCGCGCCGCGGTCCGGCCCGGCCGCACCAGGATCGTGTGGGTGGAGACGCCCACCAACCCGCTGCTGAACATCGGCGACATCGAGGCGCTGGCCGCCGTCGCGCACGACGCCGGCGCGCTGCTCGTGGTCGACAACACCTTCGCGTCGCCGTACCTCCAGCAGCCGCTGGTGCTCGGCGCCGACGTGGTCGTGCACTCCACGACGAAGTACTGCGGCGGCCACTCCGACGTCGTCGGAGGAGCGCTGGTGGTCCGGGACCTCGAGGTCGCCGAGCAGGTCGCCTTCCACCAGAACTCCATCGGCGCGGTCGCCGGGCCGTTCGACTCGTGGCTGACGCTGCGCGGCCTGCGGACCCTCGGCGTGCGGATGGACCGGCACTGCGACAACGCGGAGCGGGTCGTGCGGTTCCTGACGGAGCACCCGGCGGTCTGCCAGGTGATCTACCCCGGCCTCCAGCAGCACCCGGGACATGCCGTCGCCAGCCGACAGATGAAGAGGTACGGCGGCATCGTGTCGTTCCGCGTCACCGGCGGGGAGGAGCAGGCCGTGGACACCTGCGGGCGCACGGAGGTGTTCACCCTGGCTGAGTCGCTGGGGGGCATCGAGTCCCTGATCGAGCACCCCGGGCGGATGACGCACGCCTCGGTCGCCGGCACCGACCTCGAGGTCCCGGCAGACCTGATCAGGCTCTCGGTCGGCATCGAGACGGCCGAGGACCTGCTGGCCGACCTTGACCGGGCGCTTGGCTGACCGGCCGCGGCTGGTCGCCTGCGTCGACTTCGGGTCGACGTTCACCAAGGCGGCACTGGTGAACGCGACAACCGGTGACCTGCTGGCGACCGCGAGTCACCGCACCACGCTGGAGAGTGACGTGCTGGACGGCTGGGGCGTCGCGCTGGCCGAGCTCGTCGCCGCCGACCCGGAGGCGGCGCAGGCCGAGGTGCTCGCCTGCTCGTCCGCCGGCGGCGGGCTGAGGATCGCGGTGGTGGGCAACGAGGAGCTGGTCACGGCCGAGGCGGGCCGCCGGGTCGCGCTGTCCAGCGGAGGCCGGGTGGTGCACGTGTCCAGCGGCGGACTGGACCGCGGCTCGACGGAGCGGCTGCGGGCGGCCGAGCCCGACGTGCTCCTTCTCGTCGGCGGCACGGACGGCGGGAACGCCGAGGTGCTGGTCTCGTGCGCCTCGGCACTGGCCCAGGCCCGGTGGCGTGGCCCGGTGGTGGTGGCCGGCAATGCCGCGGTGCAGGCCGAGGTGGCCGCGCTGCTCGAGCGGGCCCGGACGCCGTACGTCCTGGCCAGCAACGTCGTCCCGAGGATCGGCGTCCTGGAGCCGGGCTCGGCGCGCGCCGCGATCCGCGAGATGTTCCTGCGGCACGTGATCGGCGGCAAGCAGCTGTCCGCCCGCACCGACTTCACCGCCATGGTCCGCGGGGCGACGCCGGACGTGGTGCTCACCGCCGTGGAGCTGCTGGCGCGCGGCCTGGACGCCGAGCACCCGGGCGTCGGCGACGTGGTGGTCCTCGACGTGGGAGGGGCCACCACGGATGTGCACTCGGTTCTCGAGCCGGACGCCTCGGACGTGGACCGCCAGGGCGGGCTGTCCCGGCAGGTGGTCGCAACCGTGCCGGTGAGCCGCACGGTCGAGGGGGATCTCGGCATGCGGTGGAGCGCAGTGCCCACCGTCGAGGAGGGCATCGCGGCCGGACTCGTCGAGGAGCCGGAGCGACTCCGCCGGGCCGCGGCTCTGCGCCGGTCCGACCCGGCGTTCCTGCCCGACGACGAGCAGGGGAGGTACGACGACGAGCTGATCGCGACGGCGGCCGTCGGCGTCGCACTGCGCCGGCACGCCGGGCGTCGCCGAGTGGCCTACGGTGCGCAGGGCCGGGTCGTGGAGAGCAGCGGCAAGGACCTGCGTGAGGTCGACCTCCTGGTGGGGTCCGGTGGGGTGCTCCGTTTCGACCGTGACGGCGGTGCGGCCCGGGTGCTGAGGTCGGTGACGGGCGGCGCGGACGCTGGCTGGCAGCTGCCCCGGGCGCCTCGGGTCGTGGTCGACCGGGACTGCGTGCTGGCCGCTGCGGGGCTCCTCGCGGCGGAGCACCCCCGGGCGGCCTATGCCCTGTTGGAGCGCTTCGGGTCGTCGAGGGGGACCTGCGGCATAGCCTGAGTCCCATGAGCATCGGGAGCAGGGTGTCGCAGCGGCTGTCCGGGCGGGTGACGCGGCTCCGCACCTCGCAGCAGCGCCGCTCGGACGAGCGGTTCGCCGAGCGGTTCGCGCAGCAGTGGTCGGCACTGCGAGCGGAGCGGCGCCCGGAGCCGCCGGCCAGCCTCGGTGCCGGGGCGTCCAACTACTCACCGGCGCACGTGCCCTTCGGGGTCGACCTCGCCGCCGCCTGGTCGTGGCGGCTCCTGGTCGTCGTGGCGGCGGGCTACGTGGTCGCGCAGGGCATCGCCCTGTTCGCGGTGGTGGTGCTCCCGCTGGTGATCGCGCTGTTCCTGACCGCTCTCATCATCCCGGTGGTCAACCTGCTCGAGCGGGCCCGGGTGCCGCGCGGCCTGGCGTCCCTGCTCGCGGTGGCAGGCACGATCGGGGTGATGGTGATGCTGCTGACCTTCGCCGGCCAGCAGATCGCCCAGGGCGCGAGCGACCTGTCCGCGCAGGTGGTCACCGGGCTCGACCAGATCAGGGAATGGCTCAAGAACGGCCCGCTGCAGGCCAGCGACAGCCAGATCGACGGCTACATCCGGTCCGCGCAGAACGCGGTGACCTCCTCGAACAAGCAGATCGTGGCGCGGCTGACCGAGGTGACGACGGCGGTGAGCCACATCGTGGCAGGCGTCTTCATCATCTTGTTCGGCACCTACTTCTTCCTGGCCGACGGCAACCGCATCTGGTGGTGGATCGTCCGCATCTTCCCGCGGGCCTCGCGAGCCCGCGCCGACTCGTCGGGGCGGATCGCCTGGACGTCCCTGACTGCGTTCGTGCGGGCCACCGTGCTGGTCGCTGCGACCGACGCGCTCGGCATCATGGTCATCGCCGCCATCTTGAAGGTGCCGTTCGTGTTCGCGATCGGCGTGCTGGTCTTCATCGGCGCATTCATCCCGATGATCGGGGCGTTCCTGTCCGGCACCGTGGCCGTGCTGGTCGCGCTGGTCGACCATGGCCCGGTGGTCGCGCTGGTGATGCTGGGCGGGGTGGTGCTGGTGCAGCAGATCGAGGCCCACGTCCTGCAGCCCTTCCTGCTCGGCCGGCTGGTCTCCGTGCACCCGCTGGGCGTCATCGTGGCGATCGCCATGGGCGTGCTGCTCGCCGGCATCGCGGGCGCGCTCGTCGCCGTGCCGTTCGCGGCCGCCGCCAACGCCGTGGTGCTGCATCTCGCGGACCATGCCCGCGTCCAGCGGGACGCCGAGGAGTCACCGGTGGGGGACACGCCCGGCTAGCCGGCGTGCCCCGCGAGGTCCCCGCCAGGCTCCTCGGTGTGGTCGCTCCTGGTCATCAGGCTCTCCACCAGCCGGTGCAGCAGGACCCGGAGCATCTCGCGCTCCTCGTCCGTCCAGTCCTCCATGGCGGAGGCGACCACCCGGCGGCGGGTCTCGAAACCCTGGGCGAGGCAGACGTTGCCGTGCTCGGAGACCGCGAGCCGGCTGGCCCGCCGGTCGTCCGGGTCGCTGGTGCGCGCGAGGAGACCGCCGTCCTCGAGCTGCCGGGCATGCCGGCTGACCGTCGACGCGTCCAGGCCGAGGACCTGCGCGATCGATGACAGCCGCATCGGGCCCTGGTGGCTGAGCAGCTTCAGCAGCGGCAGGGCGGAGTAGTCGATCGTGTCCCCGGGATGGCGCTGCCTCATCTGCCGGCCGAGCGCCATCATCAGGCTCATCAGGGCGTCCTCAGCCGTCGCCGGCGCCGGGATGGGCTCCCGCAGCACGAACGGAGAAGGTTGCACACCTCGAGCGTACCTCTATGCGTGAGTGATACATGTTTGAGCGCGTGTGCCTGCCGCCACACTCCGCGGAGGTCCTAGGGTGAGTCCATGCCCGAGACCTCCGTGAGCGACGTACGCACCCCCACGCTCGAGGACATCGAGACCGCACGCGAGGCGTTGCGTGGGGTGTCGATCTACACCCCGATGGAGGGGGCCCGGTGGCTGTCCTCGTTGGCCGGCGGGCCGGTCAGGATGAAGGCGGAGAACCTGCAGCGCACCGGCTCGTTCAAGATCCGCGGCGCCTACCTGCGGATGTCCCGGCTCTCGCCGCAGGAGAAGGCCGCCGGTGTGGTCGCGGCCAGCGCCGGCAACCACGCGCAGGGCGTCGCGCTCGCCGCGCAGATGCTCGGGATCCGGAGCACCGTCTTCATGCCGGAGGGGGCTCCGATCCCCAAGGAGAACGCGACCCGGGCGTACGGCGCCGACGTCCGCTTCCACGGCACCAGCATCGACGAGGCGCTCCTGCAGGCCAGGACGTTCTCGGCCGAGACCGGCGCGGTGCTGATCCATCCTTTCGACCACATCGACATCGTCACCGGGCAGGGCACCTGCGGGCTCGAGATCGTCGAGCAGGCTCCCGACGTCAAGACGGTGCTGGTGCCCTGCGGCGGCGGCGGGTTCATCGCCGGGATCGCGACCGCGGTCAAGGCGCTGCGCCCCGACGCCCGCGTGGTCGGCGTCCAGGCCGCCGGGGCCGCGGCCTACACGGACTCGCTCGCCCAGGGCCAGCCGGTCGCGCTGAGCTCGATGGCGACGATCGCGGACGGCATCGCGGTCGGCTGCCCCGGCCAGGTGCCGTTCAAGGCGGTCCAGCAGCACGTGGACGACTTCGTCACCGTCAGCGAGGACTCCCTGTCCAGCGCTCTGCTGATGCTGCTGGAGCGGGCGAAGCTCGTCGTGGAGCCCGCGGGGGCGGCAGCAGTCGCGGCGATGCTCGACGACCCGTCGGCCTTCGAGACGCCGGCGGTCGTGGTGCTCTCCGGCGGCAACGTCGACCCGCTCCTGATGATGCGGGTGATCCGCCAGGGGTTGGCGGCCGCCGGGCGCTACCTGTACTTCCGGGCGCTCATCCCCGACATCCCCGGAGGGCTGGCCCGGCTGCTCAACGAGCTCGCGGCGGTGCAGGCCAACGTGCTCGACGTGGTGCACGAGCGGACCTCAGCCCGCCTGCACCTCGACGAGGTCGAGGTGCAGGTCCAGGTCGAGACCCGCGGCCCGGACCACGCGGACCGCGTGGTGCAGCATCTGCGGGACTGCGGCTACCCGGTCACCCGATGAGTCAACCGGTGAACGGCACCGCGTCGACGATCTCGACCTCGAGGCGCTTGCCGTTGGGGGCCTCGAAGGGCACCGTGTCACCCTTCTGGTGGCCGATGATCGCCGAACCCAGCGGACTCTGCGGCGAGTACACCTTCAGGCCGCCCGTGGTGTCCTCCATCTCGCGGGCGCCGAGCAGGAACGTCTCGGCCTCGTCGTCGGATTCGCCGACGAACTTGTAGGTCACCGTCATGCCCGGCTCGACCACGCCGTTGTCGGCGGGCGTCTCGCCGACCTCGGCGCGGCGCAGCATGTCCTCGAGCTGCCGGATCCGGGCCTCGGTCTTGCCCTGCTCCTCGCGAGCCGCGTGGTAGCCGCCGTTCTCCTTCAGGTCACCCTCGTCGCGGGCGGCACTGATGCGGGCGACGATCTCGCTCCGCACCGGCCCGCGCAGGTTCTCGAGCTCCGCCTGGAGCTTGTCGAAGGCCTCTCGGGTCAGCCAGATGACGGAGTGCTCGGTGCTGGCCTGGGTCACGGTGGTGCTCCTGTTGCTGAGTGGGGGCCGGGGACGCACAGGTGCGACCCGGTTTCAGGCAAGTGGATGAGTCTAACAAGCGCGCGCCCATCCGCCCCAATCCTCACCGCTGGTCCTCGGCCCGGGGTCTCACTGCCTCCCCGGACGGTCCGGGGTGTTGCACCCGACGAGCTGGACGGTTGCTGCCCGGCGCTCGGTGCGCACGGTCGAAGTCAGCCGGCTGCTCGTCGGCCCGGAGGTGACCGGGACCTCGAGCTCGCCCACGACGGCGTGGTCGTCGGCGAGGGCCTGCAGCAGGCACGACGCACGGACGTCCGCATCCCGCCGTACGACGGTGTAGGTGGCCGTGGCGGCGTGCTCACCGCGCACCTGGTAGCCGACCAGCTGCGAGGTCACCTCCGGCCGGCTCGTGAGCACGACGACCCAGGCCACCCAGGCCACGCCGGCGACGGCCAGCACGCCGACCACCGCCAGGATCAGCGGACGGCGCGCGCGTGGCGGAGCGCCGTACCTGTCGGTCAGGTCGGACGACAGCTGGGTCACCCTCCCATCGTAGGAGGCAGCATTAGGCTTGCCGTCATGCTCCGCCTGATGAACGTCCATGCCCACCCCGACGACGAGTCGAGCAAGGGCGCGGCCACCACGGCCAAGTACGTCGCGGAGGGCGTCGACGTGCACGTCGTCACCTGCACCGGGGGAGAGCGGGGCTCCATCCTGAACCCGAAGATGGACCGCCCGGAGGTGCTCGCCAACATCGCCGCGATCAGGCGCGAGGAGATGGACCGGGCGCGGGAGATCCTCCGGGTCCGCCAGGACTGGCTCGGCTTCGTGGACTCCGGGTGGCCCGAGGGCGACCCCAAGCCGCCACTGCCGGAGGGCTGCTTCGCGCTGGTCCCCGTCGAGGAGGCCGCCGAGCCGCTGGTGCGGCTGATCCGCAGCTTCCGGCCGCACGTGATGACGACCTACGACGAGAACGGTGGCTACCCGCACCCCGACCACGTGATGTGCCACAAGATCAGCGTGGCCGCGTTCGAGGCGGCCGGGGACCCGACCCGCTACCCCGACGTCGGCGAGCCCTGGCAGCCGCTCAAGCTCTACTACCACCACTCGTTCCACCGCCAGCGCACCCAGGCGCTGCACGACGCGATGGTCGCCCACGGACTCGAGTCGCCGTACGCCGAGCGGCTCGAGGAGTGGAAGCCGGACCCCCAGCACGACGCCCGGATCACCACCCGGGTGGCGTGCGCGGAGTACTTCCCCGTCCGGGACCGCGCGCTGCTCGCACACGCCACCCAGATCGACCCGGAGGGTGCCTGGTTCGCCTGTCCTCTCGAGGTTCACCGGGAGGCCTGGCCCACCGAGGACTACGAGCTGGCGCGGAGCCTGGTGGACAGTGAGATCCCCGAGGACGACCTGTTCGCGGGCGTTCGTGCCAGGGTGGGGACACTGGAGTCATGACTCCTCTCTCGGTCCTCGGAATCCTGGTGCCGCTCGCCGACAAGCCGCCGGATCCCTCGCAGGTGGGCCAGGGCTGGATCGGCTTCGTGGTGTTCTTGTTCCTCGCCGTCGGCACCGTGCTGCTGTGGCTGAGCTTCCGGCGACAGCTGAAGAAGGTCAACTTCGAGGAGAAGCCCGAGCGCCCACGACGGACGAGGGCGGAGCGGGCGCAGGAGCGGCGGACTAGGAAGAGCTGAGGCTGGGCTGGGACGCCCGCACCACCCGAACCAGGACGTCGTAGGCGGTCCTGGTCTGGTCGCCCGGGTGGGTGTGCGAGGCGTCCGCCGCCACCTCACGGGTCACCCGCTCGGCGCGCTCGACCTCGAAACGCTCACCGTCGAGGTCGGCGAGCACCTCCTCGGCTGTGAACAGCACGGCCGGGTCGCTCGGCCCTCCGGTGCCCTCGGTCAGGTTGCTCGAGTCATGGGCGACCAGGAAGAACGTGCCGCCCGGGCGCAGTGCGAGGAACGCCCGTCGTACCGCGTCGCGCCGCTCGTCCGAGGTGAGCTGGAGATAGGCCAGCACCACCAGGTCGTGCGGCGCGGGGCCGGCGTCGAAGGTGAGGGCGTCCGCCACGACCCACTCGATGGCCAGCTCCTGTGCTCGAGGGTGCCGCGCCTGGATCGCGCGGGCCTTCTCCAGCGCCACCCGCGAGAAGTCCACAGCCGTGACCTGCCAGCCTCGGTCGGCCAGCCACAGGGCGTTGCGGCCCTCGCCGCATGCGAGGTCGAGGGCCCTGCCGGGCCGCAGACCCGACAGCTCCGCCGCCACGAACTGGTTGGGCGTCGCCGACCACACAAGGTCGGAGGCGGCGTAGCGCTCGTCCCACCCCGCTGCATCCATTCCTCAGAGGCTATAACCCTGGTTCTGCATCGGGATGGAGGCCCCGGGCACTACTCGCCGGAGGCCACGTCTCCGCTCCTCTGTGCGGCGACGGCAGCGTGGACCTCGGTCATGTCCAGGTCCCGGACCGCGCCGATCAGCTGCTCGAGCGCCTGCGGCGGGAGGGCGCCGGGCTGGGAGTACACGAGCACGCCCTCGCGGAAGGCCATCAGGGTCGGGATCGAGGTGATGTTGGCGGCACTGGCCAGCGCCTGCTCGGCCTCGGTGTCGACCGTGCCGAACACGATGTCGGTGTGGGCCTCGGACGCCTTGTCGTAGGTGGGCCCGAACTGGCGACACGGCCCACACCACTCCGCCCAGAAGTCCACCAGGACGATGTCGTTGTCCGCCACGGTCTTCTCGAACGCGTCTGCCGTGAGCTCGGTGGTGCTCATTGTTCCTCCGGTCTGGCTGGTCCTCGATGCGCTGTCCACCATCCCAACCGACGCGGCGACCATGGCATTCCTCCCGCCGCGCCCGAGTCGGCAAGACCGGGTCAGGCCGCCTCCGCATCGGTCAGCTTGAGGAGCTTGCGCAGACGAGCGTTCTCCTGCCGCAGGCTCTCTGGTTCGGCTTCTAGTCCGCACAGTGGTGGTCACGCAAACTAGCCCCGGGTGAATCCGGCGGCCCGCCGTGTGTCGGCGCGGCCATGCCGGACAAGAGTGCGGGCGCCCAGGGCAACCTCATGATCCGAAGCCCGAACCACCCAATCTCGAGCGGTAGCAGGTGGACCTCCTCAAGGTGAGTGACGTTGTTGGCAGTGGCGGCACGTTGCTGTCGCCGACCGCCGCTGGCGCTGGCGACCTGGAGGTCTGGTGTCCGAGAACGAACTGCACCGGGTCATCCGTGCTGCCTCCGGCGCTAGTCACGTGTTCTGCTCTGAGATCTGCACCGACCTCTGGATGGCAGGCAGGAACGCCCGAGACTCTTCACCGCTCGAAGTGGCGTTCGCTACGCGGAGTCTTGGGTGGTCATGTACGGCGTGTGGCTGGTGCGGCGGCCGAGTCACGGAGCCGACCGCCCGGCAGCCTTGCCTCTTTCGCGACACCTGCCCGGAGTTCGACTGGGCCGCCTCGGATTGCGCCAGTCAAGCCGTCAACCACGTCCTGGGGATGACCGGCAGCTCGAATCTGCCATCGGAGGTCTTCGGCGTCTTCGCCGAAGTAGCGCAGTTGCTCCGCGCCGACGGACTGTTTCCGAGCCTCCAGCGTCTGGTGGAAGGTGTCATGGCCCGATCGGTGGAGTGGCTTCCGTGAAGGATTCAGACACACCTCGAAGGCGCTTGTTCGAGAGGCGGGCACGCAGCAGGCCGACTGGGTGACGCTGTCCCGGATCTTCCGGTTCTACCGTCAAGTTCGTAGCGAGGCGTGCTCAGACTGATCACGGCGGGCGTCATCCGTCGCACCGCCCAGCCGGTCACGGTTGCGACCGGCTGGGCGAGGGACGACCACTGCAGGTGACTGCGCGTGTCAGTGCGCGGCAAGCGGTGTGCCGGTGCGTACGGAAGAGATGACCTCCTTGATGCTTCGGACAGACGCGGCAGCCGGGCGGACGTCCTCGAGCAGGCCCTCGTGGGTGGAGTCCACGGTGCGGCGGACGGAGTTGGTGGAGAGTGCGGCGAGCTGGTCCTGCGCGCCGTCCCAACCCTCGGTCCCCGTGCTGCTGGCCGAGGCGGTGAGTACGGCGAGTGGTCGAGCGTCGAAGGTGGTGAGCGCCTGTGCCTGCGTGAAAAGGCGACGGAGCACCGACACTTCGTCGCGCTGGGTGCGATAGGCCTTCGGGGCGGAGGTGAGGCTGTCGACCGTCGCGGCGTCCGCGGCCGGCAGCTGTGAGTCTCCGGGAACCAACTGGCCCAGGCCGAGGCGGCTCAGCGTCGGCAACAAGCCGTAGAGGGGCCGCATCATGTGGGCGTAGAGGCCAGCGAAGTCGGGCATCTGCGTGAACTGCTGGGGGCTGGAGCTGTCGAGCAGCACCAGGCCGGAGACCTGGTCGGGGTAGCGGGCGGCGTACGTCATGGCGTGGGTCCCGCCGGTGGAGTGCCCGACCAACACGTAGGGGCCGTGCTCGCCGGCCTTGGCGAGGAGGGTGTGCAGATCCTTGGCCGACTGGACGCCGTCGCGCGGGCTCGCGGCGTCGTCGCTCCAGCCCTGCCCGGCGCGGTCGTAGGCGCAGACCCGGGTGGTCGCGGCGATCGGCCCGGTGATCCGGGCCCACCTGGCGGAGGTCCCACCGAGGCCGTTGGAGAGCACCACGGTGGGCGAACCGTGACCGTGGCAGTCGAGGTGGAGGCGGTGACCGGCGACGTTGTACAGCTTCCCGGGCGCAGCGTTGGCGACGTCGTCGGTCGCGAGGCTGATGTTGGCGTAGGTCGCGCCCACAGAGGCCAGCACCAGCACCGAGGTCACCGCGATGAGCACCCACCTGGCCGCGCCGGTCACTGAGCGACGCACCTGGGTGAAGATCCACACCGCGAGCGCCACTATCAGCGGCGGCCACACCCAGTTCAGCGCCGTCATGGTCTGGTTGCCCGGGTCGAGGACCACCAGCGCGGCCCCGGTGGCACCCATGGCGGCGGCTGGGACGTAGGCCCACCGCTGCGGCTGCCGGGTGCGGCGCACGGTCAAGAACGCCATCAGGGCCCAGCCGAAGCCGAACGCGAGCAGCAGGAGCCCGGTGGTGGTGGCCTCGGTCGCGCCGGGGAAGGCGACCAGGACGAGGACGAGCGCGGTCAGGGCGCCGGCGGCGACCGAGGCGACGATCGTGCGGCCTGCCGCGCGGCGGGGCCCGGCGCCGTGCTTCGTCGGCTGAGACGTGCGGTGCTGCCGCCTCGTGGTGTGGGTTTGGACGGTCATGGTCGGTCTCCTTCTTGAACGGGCTGAGCCGGGTCGGCTTGGGTCTGGCGTGGCAGGGGGTCGCTGGCGGTGTCACCTGGCGGTCAACTGGCGGTCAGTTGGCGGGGCTGGCGACCCTGCTTGGGGCCTGCTTGGGGCGGAGGTCGCGTCGCTGAGGGCTTCGTCAGGCGCGCTTGGGAGGTGGACGCGCCACCACCGCCAGGACCGGGCGACCAGGGTGCCTGCGGCGGCGACCAGGGCCGTGGACATGAACACCACCAGGGCGGGCCATTCGTATGCGGCTGCCCGCCAGGTCACGTCGCGCCCGATCCAGGCCTCGGCGAGCCGTGGGAACGCTGCACCGCCGACGATCACTACCACCGACGGAAGCAGTCCGAGCGCTGCAAGCAGCCGGGCGCCGCGTCGGCGGCCGGCCCAGCGGCCGGCCCAGCGCCCGGCCCGGACGACGCCGGCGATGCCTAGGCCCAAGGCCGTCAGGGTCAGGAGCGCCAGGGCGGTGTCGAGCCGCTCCGCCGCGCGGGGGCCGCGCGCGGGTGGGGTGGTGCCTTCGACGATGTCGAAGACGCCGTGCACGATGGCGATCTGGTCCGGCGTCATCGGCGACCCTGCGTTGAACAGCAGCACCAACCCGTACCGCGACGCCGGCCAGAGCGCCTCCTCGGCGGTGTAGGTGAACAGGCTGCCGCTGTGCTCCAGGCGGGTTGGGGCGCCGCTCGGGCCGTGGGTGCCCCATCCGAGGGCGTAGTGGCTCCCCGTAGCGCTCGGGGTGTGAAGCTGTGCCATGCCGCGACTGGAGACGAGCCGGGTGCCGTCGGGGGCCCGACCGTCGTTCGCGTTCACGATCAGCCAGCGGGCCATGTCGGCGGCGCTGCTGACAACGCCGCCGTCTCCGACGGTGTAGCTGCCGAACCCGCGGGCTGCAAACGCGTGGCCGTAGGCGACCAGGTGACCCTCGGCCAGGCCGGGCACGGGCTGGTCGTCGGTGACGGTCGACGTGGTGCCTGACATGTGGGCGGGCTCGAGGATGTGGCGGCGCAGGTAGCGGCCGAACGGCTCACCGCTGATGACCTCGACCAGGCGCGCCGCGACCTGGTAGTTCGGGTTGGCGTAGCGGTACGACGTCCCCGGTGTCGAGGCCAGGTGCGCGGACCGCAGGCTGGTCGTCGCCTCCCTCGGGCTGCTCGGCTGGGAACGGCTCAGGTCGGGGACCACCGCGGCGGTCATCCCCGAGGTGTGGTTCAGCAGCTCACGGACGGTGACCTGGTCAGCGCGAGGGTCGGCCATCTCGAACTCCGGTAGGTGCTGTCGAACCGGGTCGTCGAGGTGGACGAGTCCGGCGTCGACGAGCTGCATCACCGCCAGCGCGGTGAACGACTTGCTGAGGGAGGCGATGCGGAACAGCGAGTCACCGGTCACGGCCTGCCTGGTGGAGTCGTGCCCGTAGCCACGGACCATCAGCACCTGGTCGCCGTGGGTGACCGCGACTGCGGCACCGGGGATGGCCGAGTCCTTCAGCTGCGCACGCAGGAACCGGTCGATCTGGGCGGCCACCGGCTCGGGCCGGTGCGGGGCTGCCTGCGCGGAGAACGCCGGTGCGGCAGCAAGAAGCGGCACCGCGAGAAGGACGGAGAGAAGGCCGGCGACCAAGGTCCGCACGGCGCTCTGCTTCGGTGGCGTCGGCCGCCTCGACTGAAGGATCCGCATCACACTTCCCGAGCGGCTGGCACCGCCGGCCGACGCCGGTGGACTACCTGGCCGGAGAGGGCGGCGGACAGCGTCGGCAGCGTGGATCGCAGCAGCGGCGTCTGAGAGAAGTCGCCGGCGTAGTAGCCGTTGTGGGGGTGCTGGAACCGGGCGGTGTAGGTGCCGGACTCCTCTTCGATGAACCGTGACGCTGCCATCTCCAACACTTCCTTCGCCTGCTGCTGTGTCGCCGCCCCAGGTGTTCCGGGTCGGTGTTGAGGTCTTCAGGTTCAGCCGGGGGCCTTGCCCGGCCCTGTCCGGTCGCTGTCCGCTGCGGCGGGTGCGGCATCGAGCCGTGAGTGCCGCGGACAGGACCGGTGCTGACTGGAGGCCATGACTCAACGTTGGCCGTTGCCGGAGATGGTCGCCCCGGTCAAACGACCGGGTCTGGGCCGGTTCTGGCCCTCACTCGGCGGCGTATCGGGAGTCTCCGAGGTCAAGCCACATGGACAGCGGGCGGACAGCACGGCCGCGCATCGTGAAGACCACCGGAACCTGAACCGTTCGCCGAGAGTGAGCCTGTGATGCGTCAGCTCAGCCTGTTCGTCGGCGGCATGAGCTGTCGCCGCTGCGTGCGTGAAGTGACCTCGCGGCTCCGCGACGTGCCCGGGGTGGAGACCGTCAGCGCCGATTCAGGCCGTTGCACCGTCCGACTGACCGGGTCGATGACGGTTGGCGATGTGCTCGCCGCGTTCATCGGGACCAGCTACCGGCCGAGGCTGCACGGCACCGCCAGCAGCACCGGCGGCGACAGCGGCGGCGACAGCGGTGGGACAGCGTTCGGCAAGCCGGGGACGTGACCGTGGTGCGACAGCCGATCACGGCTGGTCCGTCACCACAGAAGGGCACGTCATGACCACCATGCCTTCCGCGGCCGAAGACCGGCGCAGTCGCCGCCGGCTTGCTCTCGGCGTCATCGCCGCGGCCCAGTTCTTCGTCATCATGGACACCTCCATCATCGGGGTCGCGTTGCCGAAGATGGGCCACGACCTCGGCTTCACCCCGCACGGGCTCAGCTGGGTTTTCAACGCCTACGTCGTCGCGTTCGGCGGCCTGCTGCTGCTCGGGGGCCGACTCTCCGACCTGTTCGGTGCCCGCCGCATCTTCAGCCTCGGCTGGGTCGTCCTCGCCGCTGGCTCCCTGATCGCCGGGTTCGCCGGCAACGTCCCCGTGGAGCTCGCCGGCCGCGCCGTCCAAGGCGCCGGGTCCGCTCTGATCGCACCGGCCGCGCTCACGCTGCTGTTCATGACCGTCGGTTCCTCGCCGAACGAGCTCACCACGGCGTTGGCGCTGTACGGCGCCGCGGCACCCGCCGGAGGCACCGCCGGTGTGTTCCTCGGCGGCGTCCTCATTCAGTA
>JAICWH010000213.1 GCA_025934895.1 Nocardioidaceae bacterium
GCATCGCACTGTTCCTCACCCGCGTCCATACCCGCCTGGTCCGTGGCGGTCTGGGCTCAGATCCTCGACGACCACGACCCGCCGACACCACTGCGCCGCCAATTCGACCGACTCGACGCTGCCATCGACGCCGAAACCCAACGACACAAGCTGATCGCCTAGAACTTGACTCACCAAGACAACTTCAAGAACTCAAGCCCTCTAGTGCTCAGGTTCGGTGTAAGAGCTGGTCGAGCTCCTGGGCCGCTGCCCCGATGCAGGATGCCAGTGTCTGGACTCCATCAGCAAGGTTTGCCGCGGATGCCCCATCGGCGCACACGATCGGGGCCGGGCCCGGCTGAGCAGTCGCTCGGCCACGGCGACCGCGGCCGGGCGGTCCCCGGGAGTGACAACCGACAAGACCGCCGCTCGGGCCTCGCGGCTGCGCACCGCCTCCTCCCAGCTGCTCACCGGCACGTTGGCGCCGAGGTAGAGAACGTCCATGCCCCTCCTGCGGATCGCGGTGGCAAACGCCAGGGCACCGAGATCGTGCTGGCTGCCCGAGGGCAGCCCGACCACGACCGCCGGACCACGGGACCGGCTGCCGGCCGCGTCGAACGCGGCCGAGAGTCGGCGATGGATCGCGTGGCTGGCCGCATGCTCCCCAGCTACGTCGATGTCGCCGCGCGCCCAGCCTTCGCCGAGCGCCTCGAGGGCGGGGAAGAGCCAGGAGTCGACCACGTACTCGAAGGATCCGAGCGCGAAGCCCCCATCAAGGCTTTCCTCGATTCCCGCTGTGTCCATCTGCGCTGCCGAGGACAGGAACCGTTGCATGTAGGTGACGGCGTTGGGTTGGTGGAGACCGTCGGAGGTCTCAGGACCGACCAACAACCTCCGGACTGCACTTGCCTCGCGTCCGGTTGAGGTCGCCAGCGGGATGGCCGCCTGTTGGCACGCGGTACACCAGCGATTCCCCGGCATGCTGCTGGTCGAGCACTACTTCGTCAGCCCGGGCCGTCCCGAGGACTACGCAGTTCCGGATCCGGGGCCCCGTCCTCGATCTTTGGCACCGCGCGTGCACGACCTCGTGGACGACCTCATCGAGGTGGTCATCATGCCAGGGGGACAGCTCGCCCTGGTGGACAACGGAGACCTGGCAGCCCACGGCCGGGTCGCGTTGCTCAGTCGGACCTCGGATCCCGGCCGAGGGCCAGGTCCGCAAGTTCGCCCAGGCCGACGTCGGCCTCGAGCCCATGACGGATATGGGCCGATCCTCCGTCGCTCTGCGACGCGCACCAGATCCGTGCGGCGACGTGGCGCGCCTGTTCAACCCATGGCGAGTGACGCGAGTTGCGCCGTAGGGTCTCCCCGCCAAAGGCGCGCCGGGACGGGCTCGCACCCCGAACGACCTCGTCAAGCGCCCACACGAGCATCGGTCCGCGGCGTACGCCCTCGACCGCGGCCGCATGCGCGGCGGAGAGTCCGAATCTGCCCAGCATCAGCGCGACCATCCAGACTCCCAGCGGCGTGTCCGACCCGGCCGCCTGCCGAGCCCACCACGCCGACAACGCCGCGCTGTCACAGCCGGATCCTGGTGCCCTGCACCACGCTGCAGCAGGTGCAGCTCCACGCCGGCATCGGCCATCCAGGTCAGTGCCGTGTGCCGCAGCCCGTGCCGGACGAGCCCGGCCAACCCGAGTCCGCCACGAGGTCGTCCCAGTGCGTCGCGTCCCGCAACGTGGCAGTGGTGATCACGCCGCCCCCGCTGCCCGGTGACGAGCCGAGCATCTGCCGTGGGCCGCGATGACTCCGTCGACCCCGGCGCCGCGAGCCCCGGGTGATCGCGGGGAGCGCGGAGACGGCAGGCATCGTCACACCTCCACCTCACGGTCAGGACGACGCTCCCCGGCCGGCCAGCCGAGACCGGTCGTGGTCGGCGCGTCGGGGGTGCTGGGCGTGGGCGCGACGCCACCGGGGTCCGCCGGGCCCTGGTCCAGCCGGAACGGCGGGTATGTGTCGGTCATCAGGGCGACGTACGCGGTCACCCGGTAGACCCACCGGTTCAGGCCGACCAGGAGGTCGAACAACGGCGCCGGGTAGCGGCCGGTGAACAGCAGAAGCAGTCCGGCAGCCAACGTCAGCGCGCCGATCAGACCGCCAACGGCGAACTGGAATTCGTGCGCGCCACCGAACTGCCACGTGCCCACGAGCACGCCCACCACGATCAGGTGCGGCAGCGCCAGCAGCCAGCACTTGATCAGCACCAAACCGCGCGAGAGCCGCTCGGGGTAGGCGATGTCGAGGTCGGCCGGGTAGTCGGTGTGGTCGAGTGTGAACGGTGGGTAGCGGTCGGTGCCGATCGCAGCCGTCGCGTAGAACTGCACCCGCCAGGTCCACCGCAGGATGCCGACATTGAGGTCGAACGGGCCACGCGGATAGCGGCCGGTGACCAGGATCGCGAAGAACGCCACCACGGTGAGCACCACGAAGACCAGCCACAGCAGCGCGAGCACCACGAAGTGCGGGATCGCCAGGAACCACTTGACCAGCCAGAGCCCACGGTTCAGCTGCGGGTCCTGCGCGCCGACCAGGGTCACCGGGGTGTCGGGCCCGACGGCTCCCGGGGGCTGACCGGGCCCGGTCCGGCGGGGGACCCGCGGTCCCGGCGGCCTGGCGCCGTACACGACGAGCAGTGCGCCGCCGAGGATCAGGGCGCCGCCCAGCAGGCCGAGGCTCCATGCCAGAGGTGTGAGCCAGCCGAGGCGTCCGCCCGCAGACAGGTCGACGTCGACCCCGGGGGAGCCGTCGACGTTCATGATCACGGCGGTGTAGGTGCCGGGCTCGAGGTCCCAGGTCAGTGCCTGGGTGCCGGGGCCGCTGGCCTGTGCGGTCCAGAACCGCCGGTCCGTGGGTGGCGTGCTCAGGTCACCGCCGATGCCGCGCCGGGTCAGCGAGTACTCGAACGGGTCGGAGCGCAGGTCGCTGATCTCGTCGTACGACGCGCTGCCCAGATACCGCGCGACGGCGGCGCTCGGTGCGATCCCGATGAAGACGGTCCTTGCGCCCTCGGACCGGGCGCTCAGCCGCACGGTGGCGAGGTGATGGTCGGCCCACCAGTCGTCGGGGCCGGCCTTGCCGAAGTTCACAACCTCGCTGGAGAGGGCCACCGTCTGGGTGCTGAGTTGCTCGGTCGGGGTGGTGAAGAACCCGTCGTCGTCGCGCTGGGTGGCCATCGCCCAGCCGAGGCCGAGGCCTCCGAGCAGCAGCGGGAGGCCCATGAGGGCGAGCAGGATGCCGATGACGAGGGGGACGGGGCGGTTCCTGCGGGAGGCGGTGCGGCCTGGCTCAGGTGGCGGGGTGTACGTGGTCATGGTGGTGGTCTCCCTTCTGGTCGCGAGGCGACGTCAGGACCGCGGCGCTGAGCCGATCCACCGCCCGTGCGTGTGATTACTTGACCTCAGAGCGGCGCAGGAACAGCAGCCCGACGACCAGGGGAATGACGATCCAGATCATCGTGGTCGAGCCGAGCATCGCCCACTCCCTACCGGTGTTCGTGGCACCCTCGAGGAGCGCCACCTGCGTGTAGTTCCAGTCGATCCACGGCTGCAGGTCGGCGAACCACGAGTGCACCTGCGCCAGGAGCGCGAGGATGCCCGGCACGACCAGGGAGACTACGAAGTAGCCCACAATCGCTGCCGCGGAGTTGCGCAGTACGACACCGAGCGTGAAGCCGAAGGCCATGCCAACCAGGTTGTAGAGCACCATCTGGGGCGCCATGGACAACGAGATGTCCCACACGGTGTCGACGCCGGCGAGTGCGGAGCCGGCCACGTTGCCGAGGGCGCCCACGGCGAAGGCGACGGAGACGGCGCCAAGACCCACCAGGAGGGTCGCGATCGCCTTGGCCCCAATGACGCGTTCGCGGCTGGGCACCAGCGTGAACGTCGTGAGCCCACTTCGCTGGCTCCACTCACCCGTGACGGCCAGGATCGCGATCATCGGCAGGATCACCGACATCGGGAACCCGCTCGCCCTCACGAAGTTCTGGTAGGTGACGTCGCTGTTGAGGCCGAAGACGAGGAGCGACCCGGCCGAGATGGGCGACAGGACGCCGATGCTGACGAGCATCCAGAATCCCGAGCGGGTGTTGAACATCTTGCGCAGCTCGATCTTGACGAGCCGGGTGGTCGGGATGGGACGGACGATCCGTCGGGCCGGCGCGGCCTCGATGGTGTCGGGAGAGATGATCGTGGCGGTCATGCCGCAACTCCTTCGCGTTGGGTGTCGGCAGTGAGAGAGAGGAACATGTCTTCGAGGCCGGCGCCCTCGGCGGACCGGAGCTCGGTGAGGGCGATGCCCGCGGTATGGGCCA
>JAICWH010000203.1 GCA_025934895.1 Nocardioidaceae bacterium
CCCCCCCACCGGCCGTCGTCCAGCTCACTGCGCGTGCTCGGATCGGCGGCCAGCCGCAGGGTCGGGCAGCCGCAGTGCCGGCAGCGCATCTTCGACGCCTCGTCCTCCGGCGCCTCCGGCGACACCAGGAAGCGGTGGCCGCCGAAGTCCATGAAGTCGTAGATGTCGGTCACCGGATACGCTCCGCCCCGGTCCAGGACGACCCCGCTGACGTGGCCCTGCGTGGACGCGCACGCGGTCCTGATGGTGTCGATGATGAGGTAGCTCGCCATGTCGCAATCCCAGCTCCGTAGGTGCTCGAGACGCTACGGGGACACGCGGCGTGATGCACTCAACTTGCAGTAAGTTTTGATTTACGACCGAGCCTCCAGCCACCGGTCGCCGGCGCGTCTCTGGCCACGTGAAGACGCCGCCCTATCTTCCGATCCTGTAGGTGTAAGGCAGCCGGGCCAGGACGTCGCCCGTCGTGTTGAAGGTGGGGTACGCGAACGACGGTGGGGTGTAGACGTAGAGCCAGCCCCTCACGACCGTGCCGGGCGCGCCGGTGGGAGCGATCCGCACCTTGATCGTCGCGAGGTGACCGGGCTGAATGGTGACCGGCGTTCCGAGGTCGGCGTTCGGATCCTTGCTGACGGCCCAGAAGTCGCCGGTCGACGAGGTCACGGTCGGGTCGAAGCCGGGCGTGGTGGCGCTGAGCGTGACGGTCGACGACGCCGTCGGCGCACCCTCCGGACCCACGGGACCGACCTCGTTCACGTCGGTGTACCAGATGCCAGTCGCCACGTTCGGCCTGTCGTGCACGCTCGCCACCGACACGGTGCTGCCGCTCTGGGCGGCTGGGAGGTCGCCCACCACGTCGATGCCTTGCGTGCCGTCGAGCAGGTCGACGATCGACGGGACGCTCGACACGGCGGTGGCCGTCAGTCGCGTCGTTCCCGGCGGCACCAGGAAGGTCGGCGCCGCGTGGGCAGGCAGCTGGAACTCCTGCGGACCGAACGGTGACGTGAGCTGCGTGGTCATCACCTTCTGAGTGCGCGGATCCACCTGCACCTTGATCGGCGCCGCGCCGGTGTTGCGCACCGCGACATGGGCCGTGAACGTGCTGCCCGTCGGCACTCTCGTGCTGATCGAGTTCGGCACGTCGGGCGTGGTCACCGGTCGGGCGTTGAAGGCGATCTTGCCGGTGAACTTCTCGGTGAACGCGGTGCCCGGCACCGGGTTGACGACCAGGATGATGACCCGCCAGCGGCCGGCCCTCGGCGTGGCCGCCGACATGCTGAGGCCGCGGCCGGCAGCTCCGGTCGTGGTGAGGTCGCGGGAATGCAGGTTGCTGTCGATTGCCTGCGGCTCGTCGTTCGGGTCGACGAGGACCCCCTCGAGCTCGTAGAGCGGGTTGGTCGCGAGCCGGACGTCCACCCTCAGGTCCTGCAGACCCTTCGGCACGTCGAATGCGTAGGTGGAGACCTGAGCTGCCGAGCCCGCCCGGGCATTGCCGCCGGTGATCGCTCCCGCGAACGTGCCGATGTCACTCGAGATCGGGACGACGGTCCTCACGACCACCGGTACGACGGTCTGGTGACCGTTCGAGCTCGCGACGGTGAGCCCGTAGGAGGTGTCTCCGCCCGCGACGGGAACCGGGAAGACCGCCTTGATCGCCTTGCTCTCGCCCGGCGCGAGGAATAGCGCCGGGCGGGCGACGGAGCCCACCGGGGCGGACTGCTGGTCGGTGAAGCGCAGTCTCACCGAGCCGGAGTAGCCGGTCTCGCCGGACAGGGTGTAGATGACCGCGGTCCAGGTGCCGGCGGCGGGCTGGCGGACATCGAGGTTGGCGTAGTTCGCCGACACCGTGCCGCCCTGCGGCCTGCTGTTGGCGACGTAGGTGCCCGACGGATCGAACAGGCTCAGCCGCACGACCGGCGTGACCTGGATGGTGCCGACCTTCTTGGCGGCGCCCTGCCAGATCATCTGGGCGGCCATCCGCGAGGTGCCGGGCGGGACGGAGAAGTGCACCTTCTTGTAGACCCATGGTGCGCCATTGACCGGATACGGGAAGGTCTGGCCCGACATGGAGTCGATCGAGGTCGTCACGTTCGATACGGCGGTCGTGCGGAAGTCTCGGCCCGCCGCCGCGATGGTCAGCGGTTTGGTGCCAACGTTGGTGACCGTCACCTTCGTGTGCTTCTGCGTGCCCGGAGCGCCGGCGAGATCGAGCTGGCCAGGCCTTACCACGATGTTCGACCTCACACCAGCGGGGGGCGCCGTCGTCGCACCCGGGTAGGTGAGTGCCGCCTCCACCGCGGCCCGGGAGTTCAGCAACCCGGCGCCCTGCTCGAAGGTGGGCAGGTCCAGGTCCGTCGCGGTGCTGGTCAGCAGCGTCTTGACCAGGGCCGGCGATGGCGACGCACCTCCGTGCGTCGACCGGTAGGCCGAGATGACCAGCGCTGCAGCACCCGCGGTCAGTGGCGCCGACTGGCTGGTGCCGCCGAACAGCTGGAAGTTCGAAGTACCGCCCCGGAAGTTCGTGCACTCCGGCGCGGTCGCGTCGCAGGCGGCCCAGCCGGACTCCCCCGGAGCCGTGAGATCCACGGTGCCACCCCCCTGGGTGTACCCGCCCGAGGACAGCGACGAGATCTCGTCGTTGACCCACCTGCCGTTGCCGAAGGCACGGGCCCCGGCGTAGCCGGTCTGGAGGTAGGCGCGCGAATTCGTGTCAGCGGCCACGGATATCACGTTCGGATCGGTTGACGGGTTGCCGATGGTGCTCGTCGTGCCCGCGTCACCGGTCGAGACGGTCACCGTGGCCCCGGCCCTGACCGCGGCGTCGTTGAACACCGAGATTGCGCTGCGCGCGGAGGCGTCCGGGATCGGTGCCCCGCCGAACGATTCGTTGATGACGTCGACATGGTCCGTGCTGACCGCGTAGTCGATGGCCTGGATGATGGACGTTGTGAAGAAGTCGATCTTCAGCGCGACGATGCTCGCTCCCGGCGCCATGCCAAGGATGCGGATGTTGCATCCGGCCGGCAGCGGATACGCCGGATTGACGAACGTCGACACGTCGTGCACCACTCGGCCCTGCGCGGCGATCGACGATGCGTCACCGTAGGCCTCGGCGCCTCCCTGGTCCGGCGTCGGGCCGTCGGCCGAGAACGCCTTGTAGTCGACGATCACACGCGAGCCGTCGGCCCGAATCAGGTCAGCGTTGTTCGGATTGATCGCGTCGGCCAGATAGGCCACCTTCACGCCCCTGCCGTCGGTGACCTGGTGCGCCGTGACGGCCGCGGGGTCGTTCGACGCCGCGTTGGTGTCCTCGAGCGCTTCGGGCTCGAGCAACGGCTGCGCCGGATCGGTCGGGCAGATCTTCGACGAGAGGGGCATGCCTTGCACCGGCGGGTTCGGAACCTGCCTGCTGGGCTCCGTCCCGACCTTCGGTCTCAGCGCGACCTGGGTGTTCGGGATGACCGCGGCGACCGACGGGTCCGCGCCGAGGGCCGTGGCCTGGGCGGACGTGACGGACATGGAAAGCGCATTGGCTGCGGTGTAGTGGTGAACCGACGCGGCCGCCCGGCCGCCGGCCCGGCGCAGGCGGTCGAGCACCGCGTTCTGTTGGGCCAGGGCGGCGGCCCGGCGGGCGCTGATGTGGGCCCGGTTCGCGGGCGTCTTCGGCAGCTGGTCCCTGAGCACGACGATCACCGACTGGGTCGCGCTTGCCGCGTCCGGAGCCGCGGCCGCCCCTCCGGTGTCCAGCCCAGCCACGCTGAGCGCTGTCCCGGCGAGGACTGCGGCGGCGAGCCCGGACGAGGTGCGCCTCAACCGGAACATGTGGGCCTCCTCAACGGCGACGTCTCGGACCGGGCGGTCACGGTCGCCTGCCTGCACATCGTCGGGGGAGACGCGACCGGTTGGCAAGCACAAGTTGATTGATCAACCGTCGCCGTCGGCTCGCGCCACGAGTCACCAGCGCCACGAGTCACCAGCGCCGCCGAGCCGACCGAGCCGACCGAGCCGACCGAGCCGACCGAGTCGACCGGGTCGACCGGGTCGATGCCGTGGGCATGCGCCCGGAGGTCATAGAGGCTTCGGGGCGATCCCCCTGGGAGGTGACGGACCGCCCCGAAGCCGACTTCGGGCCCGCTGCGAACGGGCAGCCTCACTGTTCCCGCGGACAGACCCGGCAAACGATCCATAAAAGTAAAGCAGTCTGCCCCAGGCTCCGGTACGGTCCGGGTCAGCCGCCGGCGAACGGAGGGAGCAGCTCGACGGTGTCACCCGGGTGCAGGGTCACGGTGCCCGGGTCGGCGGAGCCCACGGGACGGTCCCCGACGAGCACCGAGCAGACCCGCACCACCTCGGCGAGCCGGGGCCGGTCCGGGTGCAGGGCGCGGACGGAGGCGAGGAGGGCGGCGAGCGTCGTACCGGCAGAGGCGGGCAGGACGTCGGACTCCACCCCCGCAGCGGCGCGGGCAGCGGCCCAGTAGCGGACCGTGATGCTGCCCACCTCTCCTGCCAAGGGCACGGTGGAGTCGCTCATGGTCGAGTATCCTTCCTTATCGATCGGCCATCTACTCACCCGCGACCGGCCTGCGGGTCGGCCACCTCGGTCCTTGAGCGGCTCAACGGCGAGTCGGGCACCCACCCCCGTCACCGGGAGATGCCATGAGCACAGTGTTGCTCCTGACGAACACCACCCAGCCGTCCGCCGACGTCCTCCCGGCTCTGGCCCTGCTCTCGCACCAGGTCAAGATCCTGCCCGCCGAGGGCAGCGCCCTGCTCGAGGCACCGGAGGTCGACCTCGTCCTCGTCGACGGGCGCCGGGACCTCGCCCAGGCGCGCGACCTCTGCCGGTTGATCCGTACGACGGGCAGTGACGCTCCCGTGCTGCTGATCCTCACCGAGGGCGGACTCTCGGCCGTCGTCGCGGACTGGGGCATGGACGACGTGCTGCTCAACACCTGCGGGCCCGCCGAGCTCGAGGCCCGTCTGCGGCTCGGC
>JAICWH010000229.1 GCA_025934895.1 Nocardioidaceae bacterium
CCCGGGCCCACGCTGGCAGCCAGCACGGAGCCGAGCCCATGGGCCGGTCCGGGGGTGGCTTCGGAGGCCTGGGTCGGGGACTCGCTGTTCTGCGCCGGCACCAGCCGCTGCAGGGGGTTCACGTGCGGGTAGGGCCGGACCTGCGCCTGCGACCGGTCCAGCCCGGCCAGCCGGCAGGCGACGTCGACCGCGTCGGTCAGCCCGCCGGTCTGGTCGACCAGCCCGTGCTCCACCGCGTCGGCCCCGGTCCACACCCGGCCGCGGGCCAGGGATCGGAGCCGGTCGACGTCCATCCCCCGGTCCTGGGCAGCCTTGGCGGTGAAGTCGGCGTAGACGGCGTCGAGCCAGGCCTCGAGCCGACCCCACTCCTGATCGTCGAAGGGACGGTCGGAGGAGAACATGTCGGCGTAGCGGCCGGCCACGACGCGCTCGCGCCGGATCCCGACCCGGGCGAGTGCCGGGGCCAGCACCTGCTTCCCAGCCAGCACGCCGATCGAGCCGGTCAGCGTGCCGGGCGTCGCGACGACCTTCTCGCACGGCATCGCGACGAAGTAGCCGCCCGAGGCCGCTACCGCTCCCATCGACGCGACCACCGTCGTCCCGGTCCCGCGCAGGGCCAGCACCTCCTGGCGCAGCGTGTCGGAGGCGACGTACGAACCGCCCGGGGTGTCCAGACGCAGCACGACGGCCCGCACCGACTCATCCCGTCCGGCGGCCCGGAGCGCGGCACCGAGGGTGTCGGACCCGATGGACCGCCCGGACATCGGTGGGCCGCCGCTGCGCCCGAGGCGGATCGCCCCGCTCGCGGCTACGACGGCCACCGTCGGGCGCTGGCCGAGGTTCGGCAGCCCAGCCCGGCGACTCCGGCCGTAGCGCTCCACGAACAGCAGGTCCACGTCCTCGAGCCCCTCGCGGGCGGCCGCGTAGACGTCGTGGCGGTAGCCCAGCCTGTCGACGAGACCCCGTTCGACCGCCTCCGTGGCGGACAGCGGAGCCACGTCGACAGCCGCCCGGACCTGGTCGACCGTCAGCCCACGAGACCCGGCAACGTCGCCCACGAGGGTCTCCATGCCCGACTCCACCAGCCGGCCGAGCATCTCGCGGTGCGCCTCGGTCATCCCCTCGGCGACGAAGGTGTCGGCGGCCGTCTTGTACTCGTAGCGCTGGCTGACCTGCGGCTCGACACCGAGCTTGTCCAGGCTCCCGCGCAGGAAGACGGCCTCCGCGGTCAGGCCCACGAGTCCGACCTGACCGCTCGGCTGCAGCCACACCTGTTCGAACGCGCTGGCCAGGTGGTAGCCGGTGTTGCCGGGTCCGAGCTCCCCGAAGGACTCCGACCAGGCGATGGTACGACGACCCGACGCGCGCAGCCGGGTGACCGCTCGGCGCAGCTCGTAGGACCGCGCAAGGCCCGGCTGCCAGGCACCGATGTGCGCGACCAACCCCCTGACGCGGTCGTCGTCGGCCGCCTTCTCGATCGCCGCGATCACGTCGCGCAGGGTGGGCTTGCCGAAGCCCCGCACCAAACCGGCCGGTGACGCGGGTGGCGCCTCGAGCAGGCCCCGCGACAGGTCGAGCTCGAGCAGCAGCTCCGTGCGGTGCAGCGGCGTGGACCGGACGGCTCGGGCGAGGGCTCTCGTCGTCAGGCGCGGCAGCGGGGTCATCTCGCCAGACTAGTGACCCCGTGACCAGTGACCCCGTGACCCCGTGACCAGTTACCCGGGTGACCAGTGACCCGGTGACCAATGACCCGGTGGCTGCTGACCGGGAAGCCGGCCGACGCGTTCCCACCAGACCCAGCTGAACCCCTCCCGGTCCTCGCGACGGGTCTCCCGCCACTCGCGCGGCTCCCGGGACGGGTGGGCCGGGTAGTAGGTGTCCCCCACCGGTGACCGGTGCACCTCGGTGAGCACCTGATGGGTCGCATAGGGCATCGCCGCCTCGTAGACTCCGGTCCCGCCACCGACCATCACGTCGCCGGGCAGGTCCCGGGCCAGCTCGATCGCGCGCTCGACGGAGTCCGCCACCAGCACCCCGTCGGCCGACCAGTCCGGGTCCCTGGTCACCACCACGGTGGTGCGGTCCGGCAGCGGCCGCCCGATGCTCTCGTAGGTGCGTCGCCCGATCAGCAGGGTGTGACCCCGGGTGGTCTCCTTGAAGTGCTGCATGTCCTCGCGGATCCGCCACGGGATGCCGCCGCCGCGGCCGATGACCCCGTTGGCCGCGACGGCCGCCACCAGGACGACGCGCCGGCCCGTCATACCGCGATGGGTGCCGTGATGCCCGGGTGCGGCTGGTAGCCGTCCAGGCTGATGTGCTCGAGGTCGAAGCCGTCGAGCTCGGTCACGGCCGGGTCCAGGCGCAGGGTCGGCAGCGGTCTCGGCTCGCGGGTCAGCTGGAGTCGGGCCTGCTCGAGGTGGTTGGCATACAGGTGCGCGTCCCCCAGGGTGTGCACGAAGTCTCCGGGGTCCAGTCCCGTCACCGCGGCCACCATGTGGGTGAGCAGGGCGTACGACGCGATGTTGAACGGCACGCCCAGGAAGACGTCGGCGGAGCGCTGGTAGAGCTGGCAGGACAGCCTGCCCGGACCGTCCGGCGCGGGTGCGACGTAGAACTGGAACAGCGCGTGGCAGGGAGGCAGAGCCATCTGTGGGATGTCGGCGACGTTCCACGCGGACACGAGGTGCCGGCGCGAGTCGGGGTCCCGCCGGATCGACTCGACGACCTGCGCGATCTGGTCGACGTGCTCTCCGTCCGGGGTCGGCCAGGACCGCCACTGGTAGCCGTAGACCGGGCCGAGGTCACCGTTGTCGTCGGCCCACTCGTCCCAGATGGTCACGCCGCGGTCCTGGAGCCACGTGACGTTGGTGTCGCCGCGCAGGAACCACAGCAGCTCGGCGAACACCGACCGGGTGTGCACCTTCTTGGTGGTCACCAGAGGGAACCCCTGCGACAGGTCGAACCGCATCTGGTGTCCGAAGACACTCCGGGTCCCGGTGCCGGTGCGGTCGTTCTTGACCGCACCCTCGTCGAGGACGCGCTGAAGGAGGTCGAGGTACTGCCGCACCGGCCCACGGTAGCCGCCGCCATCCCCGCGTCCCCCCTTGACACGGAGTTGCTAAGTACATTAGCTTTTTGGCTATGACAGTGAGCCAGTTCCTCCAGCGTCCCGAGGGGCGCATCGCCTATGACCTGAGCGGCCCCGCCGACGGACCCCTGGTGGTCTGCCTGCCGGCGATGGGCGAGCTCCGCTCCTCCTACCGGCACCTCACCCCGCTCCTGGTCGAGCG
>JAICWH010000118.1 GCA_025934895.1 Nocardioidaceae bacterium
CAGTGCAACGCGACCGTCCAGGGCTTCACCGACAGCACCGAGGTCGACCTGGCGCTGCCGTGCACCTACGACTTCGACGTGACAGGCTCGCGCTACCTGCACGCGGTCGGCGCTGGCACGGTCCCGCTCGTGCTGCTGTTCCGCGGGACCGCGTTCACCCGCGGCACGACCGGGTTCGCCGTCGAGCAGGTCCCGTGGGACAGCGAGGCCCGCTACGCGATGCCGGTCCGGGTGTGGCGGGAGATGATGGAGTCCTACTTCCCACGCAGCGGCTGGATCCGGCTCGAGCACGACGTGCTGACCGCGCTCGGTGACTATCGCTCCCGGCACGGTCTGGTGTCCTGGGAGGAGACCGTCACCCGGCTGCTCACCGGTGCGGACACCGCTCCGGTCGGCCCAGGAGTGACGCCGTGAGCGTGTCGCACCGGCGCCTGCAGGAGGCCCGCACCGTCGCCGATGCCGTGCTCTACGAGGGCTACCTGCTCTACCCCTACCGCGCGAGCTCGGAGAAGAACCGCACCCGCTGGCAGTTCGGCGTCCTGGGTCCGCCCGGTGCAGCCGACCGGGGGCTGGGTGAGGCGGACACGATGTCGATGACGATCCTGCTCACCGGTGTCACGGACCAGTCGGGGCTCACGGTCCGGCTCCGCTTCCTGCAGCTTCAGCAGCGCCAGGTCCGGGACACCGACGGCGGTGAGGTGGCCGCCCTGGACCTCGGCGACCGCACCGAGCTGACCTGGGACGAGGCGGTCGAGCAGGAGGTCGTCGTCCCCGTCACCGACCTGTCCGCACCCTCGACGACACCGGTCAGGGTCGCCGGCGGGCAGAGCATCGAGCCGCTGGTCGGCCCGGACGGTACGGCGCTCGGGTCCGTCGTACGCCGACGCTGGGCGCTGCACGCAGTGGTGGGCGCCACCTGCAGCCGGCCCGGGTCCTGCGTCCGGGTGACGATCACGGTGCGCAACGATCATCCGGACCGGCCGGGCACCAAGGTGGAGGCGACGCGGACGTCACTGCTCGGCGCCCACCTGCTGGTCGAGGCCGACGGCTGCGCGTTCGTGTCGATGGTCGACCCGCCCGCGGACCTCACGGCGATCGTCGACGGCTCCCGCCAGGACCGCTGCTGGCCGTTCCTGGCCGGGGAGGACGGCGAGTCGGACCTGCTGCTCGGGTCGCCGATCATCCTCTACGACCACCCCCAGCTGGCGCCGGAGAGTGCCGGCGCCCTGTTCGACGGCACCGAGATCGACGAGATCCTCACGCTGCGGGTGATGACGATGACGGAGACGGAGAAGGCCGAGGCGCGCGCCACCGACCCGCGTGCGGCCGCCATCATCGACCGCTGCGACGCGATGACGCCGGCGGACCTGCAGCAGCTGCACGGCATCTTCCGGGACCCCCGCGGACCGCTCGGCGGCCCGGTCGTCCCCGGGCAGCTTGACACGAACCAGGACCGGCCCGGGATCGAGGGGGGCCTGCCTTGGTGGGATCCCGGCACCGACGCCTCGGTCGACCCCGACAGCGACGCGGTCCTGGTGCGAGGGGTGCGGATCCGCAAGGGCAGCCTGGTGCGTGTGCACCCGAGCCGCCGGGCCGACGCGCAGGACCTCTTCTTCGTGGACCAGGTCGCCCGAGTGACCGGGGTGCTCTCCGACGTCGATGGTGGCGCCCACGTCGCCCTGGTGCTCGAGGAGGACCCGGCGGCGGACCTGCACGACTGGTACGGCCGCTACTTCTACTTCGCACCCGACGAGCTGGAACCGCTCGACACACCAGGAGAGGAGTGCTGACCCATGAGAACCATCGGCAGGCTCACGACGACCCTGGGCCTCGCGGCAGCCGCGTTGGCCGTGGTCGTCGCAGTCCGGTCCATCCCGGACGTCAAGAGGTACCTCAAGATGCGCGCCATGTGACGCGCGGTGGGACAACAGGAAGGTGTTCACCCGGCAATGACCACGTCACCCAACCCCGACCACCCGGACACCGAGGGCAGGACCCTCCCGCCCTACGAGGGACGCCGGGAGTCTGCGGACCTCGAGGCGGACGAGGGGTCCACCCGGGACGGCGTGCGGACCGGCGGCGCGACGGGCCCCGTCGAGGACCCGGACCTGACCGGGCCGAACGACGTGGCCGGAACCGGCCGAGGGGAGGACCAGTCCTGAGCCCACGCGTGCTCGTTGCCGGCATCGGCAACCTGTTCTGCTCCGACGACGGCTTCGGTCCCGAGGTCGCGCGTCGGCTGGGGTCCCGTGCGCCGGCGGGGGTGCGGGTCGTCGACTACGGCATCCGGGGCATGCACCTGGCCTACGACCTCCTCGACGGGTACGACGTCCTGGTGCTCGTGGACGCCGCCCCGGTCGGCCAGTCGCCCGGCGCCCTGGCCGTCCTCGAGGTCGGCCCGGCAGATGTCGACGCGGTTGGTCTCGACGCGGTTGGTCTCGACGGGCACGGGATGAGCCCGGTCGCCGTGCTCGCGTCCCTCGACCGGCTCGGCGGGACGCTTCCGCGCACCTATGTGGTCGGCTGTCGTCCGGCCACGACCGAGGAGGGCATCGGTCTGAGCGACCCGGTCGCGGCCGCCGTACCTGTCGCAGTCGAGACCGTGGCCGGGCTGCTCGACGACCTGCTGGTGACGGGGAGCGTCTGAGATGTGCCTGGGGATCCCGGGACGGGTGGTGGAGATCGCGGACGGCTACGCCGGGCAGGTCGCCCTCGTCGACGTCGAGGGCGCCCAGCGCCAGGTCAACATCGCGATGCTCGAGGAGCAGCCCGCGCCGGGCGAGTGGGTGCTGATCCACATGGGCTTCGCCGTGGAGGTCGTCGACGAGGCCGCTGCCCGCACCGCGATGTCCGGGCTGCAGCTGATGGGCAGCGGCCGGGCGGCACGGGTGCGCCGTCGCTTCGACGTCTTCGGCCTGGTGCAGGGTGTCGGCTTCCGTCCCTTCGTCTACGTGACCGCCTCCGCCCTCGGGCTCTCCGGCTCGGTGTTCAACACGGGTTCTGGGGTCGTCATCGAGGTGGAGGGCGACCACGACGCGGTCGACACGTTCGCCCGCCGGCTCGCCGAGGACGCCCCGCCGCTGGCCGAGGTGAGGGGGGTCCACGAGTCCCGGCTGCCGATCCGCGGAGGCACCGGCTTCACCATCGAGGAGACCACCGTCGGGTCCGGCCGGACCCTCGCCTCACCCGACGTCGCCGTCTGCGACGACTGCCTCGCCGAGCTCGCCGACCCGCTGGACCGGCGCTACCGGCACCCGTTCATCTCCTGCACCAACTGCGGGCCGAGGTTCACGATCATCACTGCGCTGCCCTACGACCGGGCCAGCACGACGATGGCCGACTTCGTGATGTGCGAGGCCTGCCGGCGTGAGTACGACGACCCGACCGACCGTCGCTTCCACGCCCAGCCGGTGGCCTGCCCGGACTGCGGCCCGAGGCTCGAGCTCGTCGGACCTCCCGGTACCGGTGTCCTGGCGACCGGCGACGACGCCGTACGACGGGCGCGGGACCTGCTCGGCGACGGCGGCATCGTCGCCGTCAAGGGGCTCGGCGGCTACCACCTGGCCTGTGACGCCCGAGACGAGGCTGCTGTGCGGCGGCTGCGCTCGCGCAAGCGTCGCGGGGACAAGCCGTTCGCGGTGATGGCCCGCGACCTCGACGTGGCCCTGACCCTGGTGACCGCCACCGACGAGGAGCGGCAGCTGCTCGAGGGGATCCGCAAGCCCGTCGTCCTCCTCCCCCGAACCCCCGTCGACCCGGCGGGTCTGGCGGGCGTGGCGGAGGCGGTGGCGCCCCGGAACCCGGACCTCGGGGTGATGCTGCCCTACACGCCGCTGCACGTGTTGCTGCTCGGTTCCTACGGCGACCCGGGCCCGGACGTGCTGGTGATGACCTCGGGCAACCTGTCCGGGGAGCCGATCGTCACCGATGACGACGACGCGACGGCCCGTCTCGGCGGGCTGGCCGACGCGTGGCTGCGGCACGACCGGCGCATCGAGGTGCCGTGCGACGACTCGGTGACCCGGGTGGTGGCCGGTCTCGAGCTTCCGCTGCGCCGCTCCCGGGGGCATGCGCCGCTGCCGGTCGCGCTGCCGTTCGAGGTGGACCCCGTGCTCGCGACCGGCGCCGACCTGAAGAACACCTGCGCGGTCGCAGCCGGGAGGTACGCCTGGCTCAGCCAGCACATCGGCGACCTCGACGACCTCGCCACCCAGGACGCGCTCACCGCCTCCGAGCGGCACCTCGAGGAGCTGACCGGGGTCCGGCCCGGTGTCCTGGTCGCCGACGCGCACCCGGCCTACCGCTCCACGGCCTGGGCCCACGAGCATGCGGACGGCCGCGACGTCCGACTCGTGCAGCACCACCACGCGCACCTGGCCTCGGTGATGGGCGAGCACGGACTGGGCGCGGACGACACGGTGATCGGGATCGCCTTCGACGGCACCGGCTACGGCACGGACGGCGCGGTCTGGGGCGGTGAGGTGCTCGTCGCCGGCTACAAGTCGTTCACCCGGTCGGCCCAGCTCGGCTACGTCCCGCTCGCCGGCGGCGACGCCAGCGTGCGGCGCCCCTACCGGATGGCCCTGTCGCACCTCCGCTCCGCCGGGGTCCCCTGGTCCGACGACCTCCCGGCGGTGGCCGCGTGTCCGCCACGCGAGCGAGCCGTGCTGAACCATCAGCTCGACACCGGCCTCGGCTGCGTCGCGACATCGAGCATGGGCCGGCTCTTCGACGCCGTCTCCTCGCTGGTCGGCGTCCGGCACACCGTCGACTACGAGGCCGAGGCCGCCATCGAGCTCGAGGCCCTCGCCCGGGCCGCCGGGCCCGCTGCCCCCTACTCGTTCCGCGTCGTCCGCGCAGCAGCGCATCCGGCCCTCGTCGCGGACCCCGGACCGCTCATCAGGGCAGTCGTGGACGACGTACGACGTGGGACGGATCGGGCCGTGATCGCGGCGAGGTTCCACGCCGGCGTGGCGACGCTCGTCGGACGGCTGGCGCAGGCGGCGCACCGCGAGACGGGGGTGGACGTCGTCGCACTCGGCGGCGGGGTGTGGCAGAACACCCTGCTGCTGGACTCCTCGCTGCGGCTGCTGGAGGAGCAGGGGTTCACCGTGCTGCGGCCCCGGCTGCTGCCGCCCAACGACGGCGGCATCGCCCTGGGACAGATCTTGGTCGGCTCGGCGAGCTGACCGGAGGAAGAGACAAGAGAGGGAGAGGCGACATGTGTCTTGCAGTTCCGGGCCGCATCGTGTCCGTGCAGGAGCAGGACGGGCAGACGATGGCGCAGGTCGACTTCGGCGGGGTGCGCAAGGAGGTCTGCCTGGACTACATCCCGGATGCCGGCGTCGACGAGTACGTCATCGTGCACGTCGGCTTCGCCATCCAGCGTCTTGATGAGCAGTCCGCCCAGGACACCCTCGCCAGCTTCGAGAGGCTCGGCATCCTCGAGGAGGAGTTCGGTGACGGCTTCTCCCTCGCCGCACGACAGGCGTCCGGACAGACGGGCCGACAGAAGGGAGCAGCGCGGTGAGATATCTCGACGAGTTCAGCAACCCGGACCTCGCGCGGAGGCTGCTGGACCAGATCCACGAGGTGACCACGCGGCCGTGGGCGATGATGGAGGTCTGCGGCGGTCAGACGCACTCGATCATCCGGCACGGCATCGACCAGCTGCTGCCCGACGGCGTCGAGATGATCCACGGCCCCGGGTGCCCGGTCTGCGTCACCCCGTTGGAGATCATCGACAAGGCGCTCTCGATCGCCGAGCAGCCGGGGGTCGTGTTCTGCTCCTTCGGCGACATGCTGCGGGTCCCCGGGTCGAGCAAGGACCTGTTCTCGATCAAGAGCGCGGGCGGCGACGTCCGCGTCGTCTACTCGCCTCTCGACGCCCTGAAGCTCGCCCGGGAGAACCCGGACAAGCAGGTGGTGTTCTTCGGCATCGGCTTCGAGACCACGGCCCCGGCCAACGCGATGACGGTCTACCAGGCCAGGCGGCTGGGCATCGACAACTTCTCGTTGCTGGTCTCGCACGTCTTGGTGCCTCCGGCGATCGCGGCGATCATGGAGTCGCCGACCTGTCGCGTCCAGGCGTTCCTGGCCGCAGGTCACGTGTGCAGCGTGATGGGCACGCTGGAGTACCCGCCGCTCACCGAGAGGTACGGCGTCCCGATCGTGGTCACCGGGTTCGAGCCGCTGGACATCCTGGAGGGGATCCGGCGGACCGTCGTGCAGCTCGAGGAGGGCAGGCACGAGCTGGAGAACGCCTACCCACGCGCGGTGACCGCCGAGGGGAACAAGGCGGCGAAGGCGATGCTCGAGGACGTGTTCGAGGTGACCGACCGGACCTGGCGCGGCATCGGGATGATCCCGAGGAGTGGCTGGCGGCTCTCGGAGCGCTACCAGGAGTTCGACGCCGAGGAGCGCTTCTCGGTCACCGACATCCACACCGACGAGTCGCCGCTGTGCCGCTCCGGCGAGGTGCTGCAGGGCCTGATCAAGCCGCACGAGTGCTCGGCGTTCGGCAGGCAGTGCACGCCCCGCAACCCGCTCGGCGCGACGATGGTGTCCTCGGAGGGCGCGTGCGCCGCCTACTACGCCTACCGCCGGCTCGAGCTGGTCCAGAGCTGAGGAGGACCGGTGAACGAGCTCGACTTCGACGGCTGGGTATGCCCCACCCCGCTGCGCGACACCCCGACCATCGTGATGGGGCACGGCGGCGGAGGCGCGATGTCCGCCGAGCTGGTCGAGCAGCTGTTCCTGCCGGCCTTCGGAGGAGCCGCCCGGGCCGAGCTCGGTGACTCGGCCGTGCTGACGGTCCCGGGGCTCGCCGCGGGTGCCCGGCTGGCGTTCTCGACCGACACGTTCGTGGTCCGGCCGATGTTCTTCCCGGGCGGCTCGATCGGCGACCTCGCCGTCAACGGGACGGTCAACGACCTGGCGATGTCGGGGGCGACGCCGCTCTTCCTCTCGACCGCCTTCATCCTGGCGGAGGGCACCGCGCTCACCGACATCGGCCGGATCGCGACGGCCGTCGGCAAGGCAGCCGGGACGGCGGGGGTGCAGCTGGTCACCGGCGACACCAAGGTCGTTGACAGCGGCAGCGGTGACGGGGTCTACCTCAACACCGCCGGCATCGGGGTCGTCCCGGCCGGGGTGGAGATCGGGCCCCGCCGGGCAGAGGTCGGCGACGCGGTGCTGATCAGCGGCGACATCGGCGTGCACGGCATCGCGGTGATGAGCTGCCGGGACGGTCTGGAGTTCGGCACCACCGTGGAGAGCGACACAGCGGCGCTGCACGGCCTGGTGGCGGAGCTGCTCGGCACCGGCGTCGACGTGCACGTCCTGCGCGACCCGACCCGCGGCGGGGTGGCGGCGACGCTGAACGAGATCGCCAAGGCGTCCAGGGTCGGCATCGAGCTCGTGGAGCGTGACCTCCCCGTGCCGGCCGAGGTCCGTGACGCGTGCGGGCTGCTCGGGCTCGACCCGCTGCAGGTGGCCAACGAGGGCAAGGTGGTCGCGATCGTGCCGGGCGACCGCGCCGAGGAGGTGCTGACGGTCATGGCGTCGCATCCCCTCGGGCGGGGCGCCCGACGGATCGGCACCTGCGTCGGCGAGCATCCCCGGATGGTGGTGGCCCGCACCGGCCTCGGCGGGACCCGCGTGGTCGACCTCCCGATCGGTGAGCAGCTGCCCCGGATCTGTTGAGACGGACCGGCCGGATGAGTCGCTCGGGCGCGGCCAGGTTCGCCCGGTACGCCTACCCTCCGAACGAGCTCGGCTTCTGCGGTCCCGCCGGCGCGCGTGAGATGCTGGCGCCGGACGCCGTCCACGACATCGAGCACCGGGCCCGACACTTCGAGGGTGCCTGGAGCTACCTGCAGCTGCTCGCCGACGCTGCCGGGGTCGGCGACCCGCTGCACGCCGACGTGGTGGACGCCTACTGGCTCGGCAACGACCTGCTGGACGCGATCCCCCCGGCCGCCCTGGTCACCCGGCTCGAGGACCGGTTCCGCGGCCAGGTCGGCGGCACCTGGCGCGGGGCCGCGGCGCGCGCCCGCGCCCACCACAGCTTCCAGGTGTTCGAGGTCTATCCGTGGGCCGGGCTGCTGCGGGCGGGCCGGCCATCCCGTCCGGCGGTGCATGTCCTGGACCGGTGCCGGATCCGGGTCGGTGAGGTGCTCGGCGTGCTCGGGGAGAGCGTCACGGTCACCTCCCGTCCGCTGGTGTGGGACGGTGCCGCGCTCCTCGAGGGCGAGGCCGTGGTGGAGCAGGCTCGGTGGTCCGTCGAGGGGCGCTCACTGATCGACGTGCCGGTGGTCGGGGAGCTGGTCGCCCTGCACTGGGACTGGGTCTGCGAGCCCCTCACGCCCGAGCAGGCCGCCGGGATCAAGAAGCTCGAGCAGCAGACGCTGCACGGTTCCGGGCTCAGCCCCGACGGTCGATGAGACCGCGGACGTACGCCGCCTGACCCGCGTGCTGGGTGGTGTCGTTCAGGACGCTGACCAGCCGGACCGCCAACGTCACCGGTGGGTCCCAGCGGGTGTCGACCACCCGGTGGTAGTCCTGGTCGGACAGCGTCGCGAGGTAGCCGAGCGTCGAGCGGTGGACCGCGTCCTGGTAGCCGGCGAGCATCTCGGCGGTGGCCCGCACCTGCCCCACCTCGGCGGAGCTCTGCCCGTAGCCGATCGCGCCCACGCCGAAGGGCAGCCGGAACCGCTCCACCCAGCCCGCCGACGTCCAGATCTGCTGGCCGCCCGCGACGTCGGCCACGTGGTCGTCCTGCACCCGGGTCAGATGCCACACCAGCCAGCCGACCGGGTTCGCGTCGGGGTCCGGCCGGAAGGCCAGCTGGTCCTCGTCGAGGCCGTCCACCACCTGCTGGACCGTGTCCCGGACCCGGTCGAAGCCGTCCGCCAGGAGCTCACTCGCCATCGCCATGGGGTCACGTTAGCGTCCGGTCCGGGGCCGGCCGTCTGACGTCCGGCGATCCTCGCCCGCGGCTCTCCAGAGGGAGGCGTCATCCGTGCGCTTGACCGGCGTCACGGTCCGTCCGATACTCGAGTATCCGATTCATGACGCCGTGATGAGAGCATGTCATGAGCTCAGACCTCGCCGGGACCTTCCTCCACCGGCTCTCCGCCGCGACGACCGCGCACGACCTGGACGCCTTGGTGGACTGCTTCACAGAGGACTACCACAGCGAGGCACCCACCCACCCTGCGAGGTCCTTCACGGGCGCGGAGCGGGTGCGTGCCAACTGGCGGCAGATCTTCGAGTTCGTCCCGGACATCCGGGCCACGGTGACGGCCTGGGCGGCCGACGGCACGACGGTCTGGTCGGAGTGGGACATGGAGGGCACCCGCCGCGACGGGACAGCCCACCGCGCGCGGGGCGTGATCGTGTTCGGGCTGAGCGGGCCCCGGGCCTCGTGGGCGCGGTTCTACCTCGAGCTGGTGGACGAGGACCCGGCCACCATCACCGAGGCGGTGCGGAACCAGGTGCACGCCGGTGGTGCGCCGTGATCGTCGTGGCCGGGGGCAGCGGCGACCTCGGCCGGCGGGTCGTGGCGGCGCTCACCGCGGCCGGTGAGCCCGTCCGGGTGCTGGTCCGCGACGCGGCCCGCGCCCGTGAGGTCCTGGGTCCGGAGGTCGAGGTCGTGGCGGCCGACGTACGCGACCGCGAGGCCGTGGCATCCGCGATCCCCGGGGCGACCGCCGTGGTCTCGGCGGTGCACGGACTGCTCGGAGGGGCCGGCTCCGGGCCCGATGAGGTGGACCGGCAGGGCAACGGGCACCTGGCCGAGGCGGCCCGCCAGAGCGGAGCCACCTTCGTGCTGGTCTCCGTCCTCGGCGCCTCGCGCACATCGCCCCTCGAGCTCTCCCGCGCGAAGTACGACGCCGAGCAGGCGCTCACCGGGTCGAGGTGGGTGGTGGTGCGGGCCGCTGCGTTCTTCGAGACCTGGGTGACGGTGATGCGCTCGAGCGCCGCCCGGCTGGGACGTCCGCTGGTGATGGGGGTCGGCGAGCGGCCGATGCCCTTCGTCTCCGTGCTGGACGTCGCCGCGGTCGTGGCCCGGGCGGCCACGGACTCCGCGCTGCACGGGCAGGTCCTGGAGGTCGCCGGCCCGGTGCTGACCATGAACGAGCTGGCCGCCGCGGTGCAGGTGCACGACGGGAGGGCCGGGCGGCCGCTCCACCTGCCACGCGGGGCGCTTCGGCTCACCGGGGTGCTGGCCGGCCCGGTGCAGCCGGCTGCGGCCCGGATGGCCAGGGCCGCCCTGGCCTTCGACACCCACGACCTCCCGCACGGCGACCCCGGGCTGCGAGACCGGCTGGGGCTGGCGCCGGCGACCACCCTCGACGAGGTGCTGGCGGCGCGGTGAGACGGGGGCGGCCCTAGGTGCGGGGGCCCCCGGCGACGTACAGCACCTGACCGGAGACGAAGCCGGCTCGCGGCGAGCAGAAGAACGACACCGCGTCGGCGACGTCCTCGGGCAGCCCCGGTCGGCGCACCGGGATCATCGCGACTCGCGCAGCGCTGAACTCCTCGAAGGTCTGTCCGATCCGGGCCGCGGTCGCCCGGGTCATCTCGGTGACGATGAAGCCGGGCGCGACGGCGTTGCAGGTCACGCCGAACCTGCCCAGCTCGTGCGCGACGGTCTTGGTGAAGCCCTGCAGCCCGGCCTTGGCCGCGGAGTAGTTGGCCTGGCCCCGGTTGCCGAGCGCGGAGGTCGAGGACAGGTTCACGATCCGGCCGTACGCGGCAGCAGTCATGTGCCGCTGGGCGGCGCGGGTCATCAGGAACGCGCCCCGCAGGTGCACCTGCATCACGGTGTCCCAGTCGTCGCCGGACATCTTGAACAGCAGGTTGTCGCGCAGCACGCCGGCGTTGTTCACGAGCACCGTGGGTGTGCCGAGCCGCTCGACGACCTCGGCGACCACGCGCTCGACCGCGTCCTCGTCGCTGACATCGGCGGCGAACGCCTCGGTGGTCAGGCCCTGCCCGGCGAGCCGGTCGGCGGTCTCCCGCGCGGTGGCCGGGTTGATGTCGAGGCAGGCCACCGCCATCCCGTCCGCACCGAGCCGCTCGGCGATCGCCGCACCGATTCCGCGACCGGCCCCGGTCACGATCGCGACCCGCTGCGTCCCGTCCGCCATGCTGCCTCCTCCGAGGTCGACCCGGTCTCGTCACCGGCCGTCTCACGCGCTGGTCGAGCGCAGCCGGTCCCGGCCGGCGTCGGTCAGCACCCGGTCCTGCTTGTCGGTGGCCAGCAGCTTCGGCTCCGTCGTGTAGAGCCGGGCCAGGCTGGCCCGGTCCAGTCCGACCTCGCGTGCGGCCTGGTGCACCTCGAGCTTGTGCAGCCGGCCCGCGGGCGCGGCCGCGACCCGCTGCAGCAGGGCGAGGACCGGGTCCTCGGCGGGCACCACCTCCGCCTCGGGCGCCCCTCCGGACCCCTGCCAG
>JAICWH010000094.1 GCA_025934895.1 Nocardioidaceae bacterium
CGGTCGTTGCCCGACACCACGAGCAGCATGTAGTGCGCGTCGTCAAGCGTCGAGTGCAGGTCGTCCACCAGCAGGCTGCCTGTCCCGCACCTGCGCCGGTCCGCCTCGACGTAGAGAACGGTGCAGCTCCGGTTCGGGACCCAGGGAGTCGAAGCGCAGGTAGCCGACGACCCCGTCGTCGCCGACAGCGACGAGGAACTCCGCTGACTGCGTGCGCGAACACGACCCGATGCCGTCGGCGACTGCATCGATGGAGTACAGCTGCGCGACAGCGGATTCGACGGCAACCGGGTCGACCAGACCCTCGTACTGCGCGCGCATCGCGGCGGCACCGATCTGGGCGATCCGGTGGACGCCGCGAGCGCCGGCTGGGCGCACTCTCATCCCCGGACTCCTCGCGGCGGACAGCGGCGCCGCCTTCCGTCCGTCAGGTCCGTGCATGTCAGCTGTCGGCGGAGTCCAGGGCGCGGCCTGTCCACACCAGCCACGCCGGGAGCAGGACGGCGGCCAGGGCGCCGAGGACATAGGTGGTGACGAAGTCGATGCCCTGGAGGTAGCCGATGGCGACGACGAGAGCCACCACGCCGATGACGACGCTGAGGGCGCCCCACCGCGCGCTGCCGGCGCGGACGGGTGCAATGCCGATGGCCAGCATGGCCAGGCCGAGCAGGATGAACGCCGCTGCACAGAAGGCATCGACGGTCATGTCGACCGTGAAGGCGATCGAGTTGACCCCGTCGATCTGGTTGCCGTGGGTCGCCATCAGACCCACGGCTCGGTGACCGCCGGTGCCGATCAACGCTCCGATGAGCCAGACGATGCCGCCCGCACCGATCGCGGTGCAGGAACCCCGAGCCAGAGTGTCGGCGCCTGCCCGGCGGCGTAGAGCGTCGGCGAGCAGGACCAGGCCCGTCACGCCGACCATGGCGAGGACCGTGTCCGCCCGCTCCTGGCCGACGGTACCGGCGTACCAGGTGTAGTAGGTGTGCATGGCCCGCGTGGGTGATCCGCCGGTGACAGAGGGCGGGATGGGGACGGTCACGTGCTCCTGGATGAGTGCATTCCACACCCCCGCGACGACCAGCGCGGTGCCAGTCACGGAGCCGAGGGCGAGGCCGACGGGTCGAGTCGTACGTCGGACGGGGGTGAGGGTCATGGTCGTCATGACGGGCTCCTTTCGCAGGCACCACCACCCTGGCGGTCGTACGCCGGCCAGGCATCCAGGCACGCACCAGACCTGCGGTCAGGGCGAACCCTGAAGACACCGCGGTTGAACGATGCCACCATGGCCGACATGAGGACCCTCCTCATCGTGGACGACCACGCCGGCTTCCGCTCCTGGGCCCGCGAGGTGCTGGCCCACGAGGGTTTCGACGTCGTCGGGGAGGCCGGAGACGGCACGACGGCGATCCGGCTCGCGGAGGAACTGCACCCCGAGGTCGTGCTGCTCGACATCCAGCTGCCAGACCTAGACGGCTTTGCGGTGGCCCAGCAGATCACCGCGGGCCCCACCGGGCACGCCGAGACCGCGACGGAGGTCGTGCTGACCTCCGGACGGGCGCCGGAGGACTACGGGCGACGGATCGCCGCGAGCACGCATCGCTTTCTGCGCAAGGACGACCTCAGTGGCGCCACGCTCGAGGCGGTGCTGGAGCCACGCCGGTGACCGGGCGGCGATGGGTCGCACTCGGGGTGGTCCTCCTCGGGCTGACCTGGGGTCTCGGTGGCGAAGCCGTCAGCATCGGTCACCACGTCGAGGAGAACCACTTCCTCGACGCCCTCACCGGCCTGAGCTTCTTCGTGGGCGGCGCCATCGCAATCGACCGCCGCCCGGGGAACCTCCTCGGACCGCTGATGGTCCTCAACGGGGTGGCCTGGTTCTGCGGCAACTGGACCAACATCCCGAACGGCTGGACCCTGCCATTCCTCCACCTGGGCCAGGCGGCAGCCACCGGCCTGCTCGCGCATCTGGTGATGGCCTACCCCCGGGGGCGGCTCACGACCGGGTACGAGCGGAGCGTGCTGGCTGCGGCCTACGCCATTCCCATCGCCGCGACGGCCATGTCCGTGCTGACCCAGGACCTGTCGCGGTGTCCCGCCTGCGCGTCGTCCCCGCCGGTGTACCCCGACTTCCCCGATGCCGACCTCTCGCACCGGTTCTACCTCGTCTACGACCGCTCGGCCTTCGTTCTGGTCCCGCTGTTCTTCATCGCGTTGTGGTGGCGCTGGCGGCGGTCCTCGCCGGCCGCGCGCCGCGCCCTGGCACCGCTCTGGGTGGTGGCCGCGATCATGGTGACGGTCTACTCCCTGTCTCCGTTCACCTCGACAAGCGCCAGCAGCTTCGCCTACCTGGTTTGGGAGATCAACGCCCTGCTCCAGACCGCCGTCCCGGTGATCTTCGTCTACGGCCTGCTGTCGACCCGCCTCGTGCAGAGCGCCATCGGTGGACTCGTCGTGGACCTCCAAGCGCCCATCGTTCCCGGACACCTCCGCACGCTGCTCGCCCGGACCCTGGCGGACCCGACGGTCGAGCTCGCCTACCCGATCGGTGACGACCGCTGGGTCGACCCAGACGGGCGTCTAGTGGAGCCGGATGGGTCCGGGCCGCTGCGTCGTACGACGATGGTCGAGCGTGACGGCCTCCTCCTGGCGGCGCTGGTGCACGACGCCGCGCTCGACCCCGACCTGGTACGGGCGGCTGCCGCAGCGGCCGGGATGGCGCTCGACAACGAGCGTCTGCACGCCGAGCTGCGGGCGCAGCTCGAGGAGGTGCGCGCCTCCCGGGAGCGGATCGTGCTCGCCGGTGACGCGGAACGACGCCGCGTGGAGCGTAACCTGCACGACGGTGCCCAGCAGCGGTTGCTGGCGCTCTCGCTCGCCCTCCACTCGGCTCGACGCCAGCTCGGCAACGGTGAGCAGGATCAGGTCGTGAACACCCTCGAGCGCAGCGGTCAGGAGCTGGCCGCTGCCATCGAAGAACTCCGCGAGCTGGCCCGAGGGATCCACCCCTCGGTGCTCACCGACGCCGGCCTCGGACCGGCGGTCGAGGCCCTCGCCCGCCGCGCATCCGTGCCGGTCGCCGTCGAGATCGAGGAGCGGCGCTTCGCCGCCACCACCGAGGCGACGGCGTACTTCGTGGTGAGCGAGGCGCTGGCGAACGTGACCAGGCACGCCGAAGCCACCCGCGCCAGCGTGGTCGCACGGTGCCTGGGCCCGATCCTCCGTGTCGAGGTGGGCGACGACGGTCGGGGTGGCGCGGACCCGGCGCGAGGATCCGGGCTTGCCGGGCTGGAGGACCGGGTCGCGGCCATCGGCGGCACCCTCGCGGTCCACAGCGCGAGGGGCACCGGCACCCTCATCCGGGTGGACCTGCCGTGCGAGGCTGTGCCGTGACGCGTGCGGTGGTGGTCGACGACTCGGTCCTCTTTCGCGAAGGGCTGACCAGGCTGCTGGCCGAGACGGGGATCGACGTGGTCGGCCAGGCCGGCGATCTAGCCGGACTGCTCGCTCTGGTCGCCGACCTGGCACCCGACCTGGTGGTCGCCGACATCAGGATGCCGCCGACCCACACCACCGAAGGGCTGCAGGGCGCCGAGACGATCCGCCGGGAGCACCCCGGCACCGCGGTCATCGTGCTGTCGCAGTACGTCGAGCCGCACTATGCGATGACCCTGCTCGCAGAAGGCCAGCAAGGCCGCGGCTACCTCCTCAAGGACCGGATCACCGACCTCGACGAGCTCGCCGACGCCGTACGTCGCGTACTGGCCGGACGCACCGTGGTCGATCCCGCCGTCGTCACCGAGCTGCTCGCGCGATCCGCGTCACGGGACCCCCTCGCGGACTTGTCACCCCGCGAGCAGGAGGTGCTCGCCCTCATGGCGCAAGGTCGATCCAACCGCGCGATCGCCGGGCAGCTCCAGCTCACCGCGAAAACCGTCGAGTCGCACGTACGGAGCATCTTTCTCAAGCTTGGCCTGCAGCCGACCGACGACGACCACCGCCGCGTCATGGCAGTGCTCGCCCATCTCAGCGCGCGATGACTCCTCAGCGGGTCGACACCAGCCAGCCTGCCTCTAGTCGGCAGCACGGTGGCGTGCCTCAATGAGGCTACGGCCGACATGACGACCGTAGGCCGGATTGACCAGATCGCGCGCCGGATAGCCAGCGCGTGAAGCGTCTTGCCGCGTTGGAGGCTAGGCAATGCCGCCGCGAGCCGTTTCACCCAACAGCGGCCAGATGCCTGTGTGGTCGGTGGCCCGGGGGGCGCCCGACGAGTGACCGCTGCCCGCAATGGCAGGCGACGCGCACGTAGACGCGCTCAGTGGCTATTCAGGCCAATCTTCTGGATTGCAGCTTGTTCTTCCAGTAAGACCCGATCTGTCCAATGGGTCGTCGAAAGAGTTCTGATCGACCGCAGGCCGTGCGGCTGACGAGTAAGCGGTGCGGCTGGCGGGCTGACGAGGGGTACGGAAGGTGACATGCTCGGGAGATGACCGAAGGCACGCCGTCGCCGCTGCAGCCACTGCGGGAGGACTGGCAGCGCGCACTGTGTGTGGTCGCTCATCCCGACGACCTGGAGTTCGGCGCGGCAGCCGCTGTGGCTCGTTGGACCGACCAGGGCAAGCAGGTCGTCTACTGCATGGTCACCAGCGGCGAGGCGGGCATTGACGGACTGGCGCCGCAGGAGTGCCGACGCGTCCGGGAGGCCGAGCAGATCGAGTCAGCGCGGATCGTTGGAGTCGACCAGGTGGAGTTCCTCGGGTTGCCGGACGGCGTGCTGGAGTACGGCGTCGGGCTGCGCCGCTCCATCGCCGGCGTGGTCCGGTTGCATCGGCCCGAGATCGTGGTCACGGGGAACTTCCGCGACACGTGGGGTGGAGCCAACCTCAACCAGGCCGACCACATAGCCACAGGCAAGGCGACCCTGGACGCCGTGCGCGACGCCGGCAACCGCTGGGTGTTCAACGAGCAACTGACCGGCGACTTGGAGCCGTGGGGCGGAGTGCAGCAAGTCTGGGCGTTCGGGTCGCCGCAGTCGACGCACGCAGTGGACACTACCGACACGTTCGAACGCGGAGTGGCGTCGCTGCGCGCGCATCAGGCCTACATCGACGGCCTTGGGTGGGGAGACTTTGACCCGTCCGAGTTCCTCGAGGGAATGTCGCGAGCGACCGGCCAGCGTCTCGGCGTGGCGCACGCGGCGCCCTTCGAAGTGTTCCCAATGGGGTGGGGCAAGTAATCGGCTCTTGAGGCCTCTCGGTCGTGTCGCGGTCTCGGCTGGCGGATCCGCAAGGCGTCGGCTCGTGTCCGTTTGGGCGGCCGTCGGCCCCAAGGCATCGACGCTCGGGTGCAGGTGCGTTCTTCAGCGGCGGGTGAGGTACACATGCAGTTGAGTCGCGGCAGCTGGGAAGCATCAAGACGAGTCGGCACCTAACGCCACCAGTGGGCGGCGCTCGGGTCGAGTCGAGGTCTTGACCGGACGCCGGCCCAGGTGGGGCTTCCCTCGGGTTGGCTCAGGTAGATGCCACGGTCGGCTGCGACCGTGTGGTCGTACTGGGTGGGCCACTCAAGGGTTGTGGCCGTGGCTTCCAGCACGCCTCGGTCTCTTCCAAGGACCCGGTCAATGGTCGACGTGCAGGCAGTCAGTGGCTTTATCGCCGTTGCAGCGACGGCAGGCCTGAACGGGATTCGCGAGGCCATCGATCCCGACTGTTGGACATGCATCCTGCTGATGAGTGGTCTGGGACACCAAGCCCGTCAAACCCCATCAGGGAATCCCTTGAGCCCTGGCCGTGACAGCGTGCTACGGCATCGTTCAGTCAGAGGCGGAGGCGCATGACAAGCGGGCGCGACGCTCGTCGCGGAGCACGTCCACGTGCATCGTTGGTGCCGTGGGGTCGAAAGGGGGCGCCACTCGGTTTTGGCGTCCCGGGCCGGCCCCACCGCTGGGCCGTCGGGTGCGCGAGGATGGTGACGTGCAAATCATGGATGCTCTGGTGCGCGCACAGGAGGCCGCTGCTCCCGAGGTGGGCCACGGCCGGCTGGCCAACTACATCCCCAGCCTGGCGGCGGTGGATCCGCGCCAGTTCGGAATGGTGATCGCCTCCTGCGACGGGCAGGTACACGTCATCGGTGACGCGGACGTGCGTTTCTCGGTGCAGAGCATCAGCAAAGTCTTCACACTCACGCTCGTCGTCGCCGCCGAGGGAGAGCGCATCTGGGAACGGGTGTCGCGCGAACCGTCGGGCAACCCGTTCAACTCCCTGCTCCAGCTCGACCAGGAGGTGGGACGTCCGCGCAACCCATTCATCAACGCTGGTGCACTCGTCGTCACCGACCGGCTGCATTCGCTGACCGGCAATGCCTGCGAGGCGCTTGGCGACCTCCTGCGTAGGGAGAGCGGACACGATGACGTGGTCAGCGACCCGGAGGTGGCCCGATCGGAGCTCGAGGCCGGGCACCGCACATCGGCGCTCGCACATCTGCTTGCCAGCTACGGGAACTTGGAGTGTCCGGTTGACCAGGTGATCAACCAGTACGTCGCGCAGTGCGCCTTCTCGATGACGTGCCGAGAGTTGGCGCTCGCGGGGCTCTTCCTCGCCCGCGACGGCGTTCTCGCAGATGGGACTCGGCTGCTCAGCGCGCGGCAGACGAAGCGGGTCAATGCCGTGATGCTCACCTGCGGTACCTACGACTCGGCCGGCGAATTCGCCTACCGAGTTGGGCTGCCGGCGAAGAGCGGCGTCGGTGGCGGCATCCTGGCCATCATCCCCGACCGGGGTGTCGCCTGCGTGTGGAGCCCCGCCTTGGGTCCCACCGGCAGTTCCGCAGCAGGGCTGGCTGCGCTGGACGCTTTCACCACGTACTCCGACTGGACGGTCTTCTGAGCTACGCCCGAATCCACGGCTCGAGGTTCTGATGACGTGTCGGTCGGGTTGATCGAGTGGGTCGTTGGGGGTGCGCGGTTCGGGCAGGTCGGTCCTGCCGGTCTGCCGCCGCGAGCGGTAGCGCGGCGATGAGGACGCCTTTTCAGCGAGCCGGGTCCTTCCGGCGGGTGGAAGCTGTCGACCCGGGCAGCGGGCAGCGCCCGACCTCTACAGCAAGTCTCCACCAGCACGTCCGCAACAGCGAGCCCGGCCGCCAACATCCCCTGCGATGGGGCTATGGCTCGATTGCCGGGCGTCACCACGGGCTTTGGGCCGTCTCGGATGCGGATCCACGCACGGGACGGGGCGGTAGCCCGAACGTCGGTCGCACAGCCCCGCATCCTTGACAGTCATAAGCGAAGTGACGTCTGGAGGTCGTCCAGACAGGCCTGATTGCGGGCGGGGCGCTCACGTTTGTCAGGTGCTCGCGAGCGAGCGGACGGTCGCGATGGAGGCGAACCCGCGGGCGATCAGCCAGATGCCGAACGTCAGCTCGAACAATCCACCGGGGATGGCGCCGACGAGCCCCGCGCCCACGACGCCGAACAGCTCCAGCAGTGTCCCCCCGGCGATGCACGCGTAGCCGATGAAACCCCAGCCGGCGAGGAAACGCGGAACGAGTCCGGTGTGGAAGAGCAGAGCGCAGAAGAAGAGGCTTCCGATACCGAGCCCGGCCTCGGCGACGTTGTAGGAGACGAAATTCGCGTCGATGGCGGTCTTGGAGCCGGTGACGACGATGAGGCTCACGACACCGATGGCCAGACCGACGCCCTCGAAGATCCGCGTGCCGAGGTAGCCCGCGGCTATGGCCTTGTTGTGGGCTCGCAGGATCGGGAGCATCAGGACACCGATGCCGATCACGAATGCGGAGTTGAGCAGCATCAGCGCCGCGCCGGTGACGAACAACGCGGTGGAGCCGCTGCGGTCATCGGAGCGGACGATGCCCGTCGCTATGAGGTTGCCTACGCCATATGTCAAGAAGCCCGCAAGGAAGAGGACTCCGACGATGCGGGCGGTCCGACGCGCGCTGGAGTGCGGGCGAACGACTGGCGAGGAGGTCGAGTGGTGGGAGGCGAGCCCTCCTGCGATGCGGCCGGTCTTTGTGGTGGTCATGGTTTGTCCTTTCAGGCGTTCGCCGGAAGCGCTGCCCCGAAGACGTGACTAACGCTGTTAGATTGGAGTTATGACGGTAACCTACCGATGTTAGATTGTCTATGGGTGGGCACCTCGACCGGAGATAAGAGGACTCAGACGTGGGGCGAAGGACGGAAGAGGCGGCGACTCGAGCTCCGGTCAGCCGCGACCGGGCGGTTGAGCGTGCCGCCGGGGTGGCCGACCGTGAGGGCATCGAGGCAGTCACGATGCGCCGACTGGCGCGTGAGCTTGGGGTCGAGGCTGCTTCGCTATACCACCACGTCAGCGGCAAGGACGAGATACTCGACGGGCTGGTCGACATGGTCGCCGCCGAGATCGAGCTCCCCTCACGCACCGATGGGTGGCGGCCGCCGATTCGCCAGCGGGCGCACAACACGCGGGCAGTCCTGCGCCGACACCCGTGGGCGGTGGCCTTGATGGCGTCGCGGACGACGCCGGGGCCGGCCACGTTGCGGCTGCTGGAGGCCGGCATCCGGCACTTCCGGGAAGACGGCTTTTCGGTCGAGGCGGCGGCTCATGCGATCTCGGCAGTCGACAGCTACGTGCACGGGTTCGTGCTGCAGGAGGTGAACCTGCCCTTCCGGGACGAGTCCGAGCTGACCGCGATGACCGGCGCGGTCATGGAACAGTTCCCGACGGCGGACTTCCCCTATCTCTTCGAGCTGACCATCGAGCACGTCTTGCAGCCGGGCTACAACTACGGCAACGAGTTCGACGTCGGTCTCGAGGTCGTACTCGACGGGATCGATGCCCGACTGGGCCGGACTCCCAGATGACTCAAGGAGCCCCTGGAACGCCATCCATGCCGGAGCCCGCTCGACCGGATCGCCGCCCAGAGGTGGTGATAGAACGCACCTCTCGGGGTGTTGGGCCCGCGCCGCTTCTTTCACGCTCTTGTCCGTCGACAGTGTCTGGGCATGAAGGTTGCCGGTCCATGAGGGCCTCGATCTGGTGAGGCAAGGTTGGAGCCCAGGGGTAGCTACGGCCACGGCGGCACACCACGTCGTACCTCGTCGTTCTGGCACGATCTTGGGGTGACACCCGATTCCGATCGCAGCCGCTGGATTGCGTTGGTCGTGTGTTGCAGCGCGATGTTCATGACACTGCTCGACGTGAGCGTCACCAATGTGGCGTTGCCGTCGATCGGCAACGACACGGGTGCCGGCTCGTCGCAGCTCCAGTGGATCGTGTCCGGCTACACGCTTGCGTTCGGACTGGTGCCTGTGCTCGGGGGCAAGCTGGGCGACGACCACGGACGCCGGCTGATGTTTCAGGTCGGGGTGGGCGGATTCGTCGTGACCTCGGCGCTCTCGGGCCTCGCCCCCAGCGCCGGCCTCCTGATCGGCGCGCGGGTGCTCCAGGGGCTGTTCGGCGGCTTGATCAACCCGCAGACCTCCGGGCTGATCCAGCAGATGTTCCGCGGCGCCGACCGTGGCCGTGCCTTCGGGGTCCTGGGTACGACGGTCGGGGTCGGCACGGCGATCGGACCACTGGTCGGCGGCGCGCTGATCGCGCTCGGTGGCCCCACGCTCGGCTGGCGGCTGGTCTTCTTCGTCAACGTCCCGGTCGGCCTCGTCGTCATCGCACTGTCCCGACGGCTGCTGCCTGCGCCGAGCGGAACCACCCACCACCGGCTCGATGTCCTCGGCGCCGCGCTCCTGGGCGGCGCGACGTTCTGCGTCCTGTTCGCCTGCGTGGAGTACGACGCGCTCCAGGATGCCCGGCTCGCGTGGCTGGCCGTCCCGGCGCTGGTCCTGCTGGCCCTCTTCCTACGCCGGGAGCGTCGCCTCACTCTCGAGTCGCGGGACCCACTGGTCGACCTGCGGCTGTTCCGGCAACCGTCCTACGTCTCCGGCATCACGCTGGCCCTGGCGTTCTTCCCTGCCATCGCCGGGCTCCCGCTCGTCCTCGCCCTCTTCTACCAGCGCGGTCTGGGCTACAACGCGCTGGAGTCGGCGCTCGGGGTGACGGCGTACGCCGTGGGCAGCGCCGTGTCCGCGCCGCTGTCCGGCCGTGTGGTCACCCGCATCGGACGGAAGCTGGTGGTCGCCGGAGCGGTCACGTTCGGAGTCGGAGCGATCGCCATGGCCGTCGTGGCCGTGCATCTTCCCGACGACCACGCGACTCTGGCGCTCGCCGCCCCCCTGTTCGTGATGGGCTGCGGCCAAGGAATGCTGATCACACCCAACCAGACGCTCGCGCTGATGCACGTCGACCCGCTGATGGGAAGCGCCGCGGGCGGCGTGCTCCAGACGGGGCAGCGGATCGGCCTGGCGATCGGCCAGGCCCTCATCGGCGCCGTCTTCTTCAACTCCCTCACCGCAGACAACGTCGCCTCCTACTCACGTGCCCTGGGTCTGGCCGTCGTCGCCGCGATCTGCTTCGTCTCGATCGCCGTGGCGATCGGCGTGCACGACCTGGTCCGGACGCGCCGCCGTGAGGCACAGCGCTGACCGGGGTGCTCGCGATCGCCCGGCTGCACGCCGACGCTCTCGTCGCTGCCGATCCAGACCGGGCTGCCCGGGCAGGGAACCGGCTCCCATCGCTTCTGTCGTCGACTGGAGGGTCGCCGGGTAGGGGGTGGCTGGAGGCGTGTTGACGCCCGATCAGAGAGGGGTCAACCTGTGGGAAGGACCGGTCTCGCCGGTCCCGAGGGGAGGACGCCATGCTCCGGGTCGGTCTCATCACGACGGGGCTTGTGGTTCTCGGGTTGGGCGGCGTGGGCGTGGCCGCTGCGCCTCCGCAAGCCGAAAGCGCCGCCCGGCATGCGATGACGCGCGTGTCACGGTCCACGCCGTTCGTTGCCGACTGCAACGGCGCCCACCCGCCGACCGCGGCCTATGTCGACGCCGAAGTGGAGCCGTACGTTGCGGTCGACCCCCGCCACGAGCAGCAGATGGTAGCGGTCTATCAGGAGGACAGGTACCCCAATGACGGCGCGAACGGGGTGCTGGCCGCGCGCACCTCGGACGGGGGAGCCACGTGGTCCGTTCCTCCGCTGGCGGCACAGCCATCGTTCGCTCGATGCTCGAGGGGCGATGCCCCGAACGGTGGTGACTATGAGAAGGCAAGCGATCCTTGGGTGTCCTTCGACTCCGAGGGGCGCGCCTACTTCGTCGCGGTCTCCTACAACGACTCGAACTGGGACACCTCTGAGCTGGTGTCGACGTCGAGCGACCAGGGCCGTACCTGGGGCCCGCCCGCCACTCTGATCCGCGACAACCAAGACAACCTCATCGACGACCGTCCTGCGGTCACCGCAGATCCCACGCGCGCGGGCACCGCCTACGTGGTGTGGGAACGTCACTTCAGCGCTCCAGCAGACAAGGCCCGGGGTGAGGTCTACTTCGCGACGACACGCGACGGAGGGCGGAGCTGGTCCACCGCACGCCCGATCTATCGCACGCCGCTTGCACAACAGACCTCCGCCAACCAGATCGTGGTGCTGCCGAACGGCGACCTGCTGAACGTCTTCACCCAGCTCGCCTTGGGCGCTGGCTCGACGCATCCCCGGCGGGACCGCATCTTGCTGATCCGCTCCACCGATGGTGGTCGTTCGTGGTCACCTCCCACGGCTGTGGCGCGGACCTTGGTCAAAGGAGTCGACGACCCGCGGACAGGGGATACCGTCCGAGTTGGCGACAGCTTCAGCGATGTCGCCGTCGACCCCCGCACCGGCACCGACAACGTCTACGTCGTGTGGGGTGACGCGCGCTTCACCCAGGACGGAAGCCAACAGATCGCGCTCGTCCGGTCAAGCGACGGAGGACAGACCTGGGGTGCTCCGCGCGACGTCTCCAGCAACCGTCGCACCCAGGCCTTCGTGCCCTCGGTGGCGGTAGACGGTCAAGGCGCAGTCGGGGTCACCTACTATGACTTCACCGCTGACTCGGTGAGGTCCCGAGCGCTGGCCACGGACTACTGGTTCACCCAGTCGAACGATCGTGGCAAGAGCTGGTCATCGAGGCAACAGGTCACCACACGTCCGTTCGACCTCCGCAGCGCGCCCTACAACGGTGGATTCTTCCTCGGGGAGTACCAGGGCCTGGCCGGGACGAGGGCGAAGTTCATCACGACGGCCACGATCACCAATGACCGCAACCTGCTCAACAGGACTGACATCTTCGCCATGCAGCTACCGCGCCCACGCTGAGACGCACCGGCGCCGCTCGCGCGCAGCAGGACGGAGCTCCGCAGTTCGGCGGGGCTGCGGGAAATCGCGGCCCCGGTGAGATCACCGCGAGCGCCCGAGATGCTCCGGCTGGCCTTGCTGCTCGGGTGTCCGCCCACTGCAGCTCTGATCAGTGCGGCGGCGGCTCCAGGCGGACGGTCCGGGACGATCAGCAGCTCGTCCTCATGGCTACGGGAGGTACCTGCCGAGCCAGCGCAGCTTGGCGCCGATGACCTTGTTCTGATGCCACCCTCGGCGCATGACCTCAGCGCGGAGGTGGCGGAACCCGTCTCGGGTGAACGCGGCTGGTCCTCGCTTCCCCTCGTCCTCGATCTCCCAGGCCCGCTGGTGCACGAAATGCGCGCACCTCAGGCAGAGGTGCACCTCAGGGTGGGTGACGAGGTGAACCATACGTTCGGGGACGTCGATGGCATCGCAGCACCAGCACGGGACACCTCCGTCATCATGCGGGTCCACGGCGGTGATGACTGGCTCTGCGCTCATGGATCCAGTGTGCTCGCCCGCTTGAGGCCCCGGAAGGCGCATGGCGCTGTCATCGGGACGACCGAGGGACTCTGCGGCAGATCCGGTCGGCCGCAGCGAACGCTGCCTGCGGCTACTCGGGTCCCCGTTGACCGCATCCCTGATCCGTTGGCACGCTGCCGATGCGTCCGCAGACGCTCGATTACCGGCTCAGCCCATTCGGCCAGCGATGAGACAGCTTGCGCCTCGCTGAGGTCGGTCACGCTCATGCGGCCCCACGCCTCGACCGCGGCGGCGTCTGGACCGTCCACGTCGTCCTTGGTACGGCGAACGCGTCTCGAGATCGGGACCTGCGCGACGGCCACATCCGACTCCGCGTCACATCGCACGGGCCGTGGGCCGACTGGAGCTGGACGGCGTCGGCCGATCTTCCGCGTTGACCCAGGCAAGCAGGGCGGCGCGCGGCTCTAGCCCTGCCCGAGCGCGTCTAGGGCGGTCATGTCGTCGTCGCTGAGCGTGAACCGGGCGACGTCCGCGTTGGAGCGGATCCGCTCCGGGTTCACGGACTTGGGGATGACCACGAAGCCGTGCTGGAGGTGCCAGCGGATGATCACCTGGGCGGCCGTGCGGCCCTCGCGCTCGGCGATCTCCAGGATCGTCGGGTGGTCGAGCGTGCCGCCTCGCAGGGCGCTGTAACCCTCGAGCACGATGCCGCGCTCGCGGTGGTCGGCCGCGGTCTCGTCGTCATACAGAAGCGGGCTCCACTCGATCTGGTTGACGGCCGGGGTGACCCCGACCGCGTCGCTGACCTCGTCGAGGAGGGCGGTGTCGAAGTTGCTTACCCCAATCTCACGGACCAGTCCCGCCTCGCGGGCCTCGCCGAAGGAGCGCCAGATGTGGCTGTTGGACGACCCGTCCCCCGGCCAGTGGATCAGCCACAGGTCGACGTGGTCGGTCTGCAGCAGGTCGAGGCTCTCCTTGAGCGTGTCGAGCTCGTGTCCGGCCTTGCTGGGCGGGCACTTGGTCGTCACGAAGACCTCCTCGCGCCGCACCCCGCTCTCGGCCAGGGCGCGCCCCACCTCTCCCTCGTTGCCGTAGACCGTCGCGGTGTCGAGGGGGCGGTAGCCCGCCTCGAGGGCCGCCGACGTGGCACGGACGGCGTCGTCGCCCTTGATCTGCCAGGTCCCGAAGCCCAGCAGCGGCATCGCCGAGCCGGCGGCCAGGGTCACAGTGTCGTCGGGCAGGTCGCTCGAGTGAGTCATGCCACCACCCTAGGCAGGCGGTATCAACTGGCCACGCCACAGCCGCTCCTCGACGAACCCTCGCCGGTGGAGTGGAGGGTCGGCGTCTCGACGGCGCCGCCGGCGACTTGGGTCAGGTGTGGACAGGCCATCGTGGATCCGGTTCGGGGTCGGCATTCACGAGACGTTCTTGCGCGTGAACGTGAGATGGGTGACGCCGCTGGGGGAGGAGACCGCCTCGACGGCGTAGGCATCCTCGAGGGCCTCCAGCCCGTCCCAGATGCGGACGCCGTGGCCGAGCACGATCGGGACCTGGACCAGATGCATGTGGTCAACGAGCCCGGCGGAGACGAACTCGCGTACGACGGTGGGCCCGCCGCCGATCCGGACGTCTTGGCCACCGGCCGCTTCACGGGCGGTCTCCAGCACCTCGGCCGGGGCGGCGTCGAGGAAGTGGAACGTGGTGCCGCCCGCCATCTCGATTGACGGCCGCGGGCGGTGAGTGAGCACGAAGGTCGGCGTGTGGAACGGCGGGTTCGGCCCCCACCAGCCCCTCCAGTCCGGGTCGTCCTGCCAGCCGGGTGGGCCGAACTTGTTGGCGCCCATGATCTCTGCGCCGATGCCGTAGGTGTGGCGCTCAGCGAACGCGTCGTCGACTCCGGCGGTTCCGCCCGCGTCCCAGAACCGGGTAACGAACATCCACTCGTGCAGGCGCTCGCCCGCATGGCCGAACGGCGCGTCGGCGGACTGCGGCTCGCCGGTGGCGAAGCCATCGAGGGAGATGGACACGTTGTGGATCCGGGTGAGAGACATCCGGCCCTCCTCGAAGGGTGATTGCCGTGGCGATCCGTCCCGGGAACGGACCAGGTAACCACATCCTCCTCGGCTTCCGCATGACCGCGATCACCAGCCATGAATGCATGACCGGGCCGGCGACCGAGCGCCCGACCAGCGGCAGACCCGGACCTCGCCGCTTGCCGCTTGCGGGATCTGTGACCGGGAAGGCTGGTGCGCTGCAACGATGGGGGCATGAAGCGTTGGGCCGCCGCGGGGCTAGCCATCGTCCTCGTGGTCGCGGCGTTGGCCTACTGGATGCGTTCCTCGCCGTATGCGAGCTCCGCCGAGGCAGCGGCTGCCCGCTACGAGCAAGGAGAGGTCGCGGTCTCCGGCGGTCGACTTCGGGTGGTTTCACAGGCGGCGGTGAGGCGCCTGGCTGACAGGGTCATCTACCGGATCAGCTGGAACCGGGCTGGCGCCCCGTTCGATCAACTGATCGTCGTCAGGCACATGTCGCAGTTCGGTGGCCTGGTTTCGGGCTGGTCGGCCGTGGACACGGGCTCCGCGCCGGGGCATGCGCGCTCCTAGCTGACGCATCGGCGGTCGGTCGAACGGCCCGACAGCGGCTGTGCCCGGATGGCTCGGCTGAGCAACACCGGTCAGAAGGTCTCGCGCAGCCCGCCTACCGAGACCCCGTCCGGGTAGGGGACGTGGCCGACGCATTC
>JAICWH010000189.1 GCA_025934895.1 Nocardioidaceae bacterium
AAGGCGCTCCAGGGCGTCGCGGTCGGCCTCGTGGAGGACCACCTCGGCCACTGCGTGCGGGATGCGGTCGCCGCGGGAGGCGAGTCCGCGGACCAGAAGGTCGCCGAGGCGTCGGCCGCTATCGCCCGCCTGCTACGCACCTGAACGCCGTACGACGAGCGCGCCGGCCGGCACCCCAAGCGAGGCACAGGACCCGAGGAGGGGACGACATGGAGGAGACCACCTACGAGGTGACCGGGATGACGTGCGAGCACTGTGTCGCGGCCGTCACCCGGGAGGTGTCCGCACTGCCCGGCGTGGAGTCGGTCGAGGTGGACCTGGCGCATGGCACCGTGGTCGTCCGTGGGGAGCAGGTCAGCGACGAGGGGGTGCGCGCGGCCGTCGACGAGGCGGGCTACGCGGTGACATGACCGAGCACGTGGACCTGCTGGTCGGCGGCATGACCTGCGCGTCCTGCGTGGGTCGGGTCGAGCGCAGGCTCAACCGGCTGGACGGCGTCACCGCGACGGTGAACCTCGCGACCGCCTCCGCAGCGGTGGACTACGACCCCGCCGACGTCGAGGTCGACACGCTGCTGCGCACCGTCGAGCGGACCGGCTACACCGCTGCGGTCGCCACTGGGACCGCGTCGCAGGAGAGCGCCGACGACGGGCTTCGAGTCGCCGCGGGCTACCTGCGCCGGCTGCTGGTGGCGGCACCGCTGTCCCTGGCGGTGCTGGCGCTCACCATGCTGCCGGGGGTGCCGGACAGCACGACCGTCCGGTGGTGGGTACTCGCCCTGGCGACCCCGGTGGTGCTGTACGCGGGCTGGCCGTTCCACCGCGCCGCGGCGGTCAACGCCCGGCACGGTGCCAGCACCATGGACACCCTGGTCTCGCTGGGCACCCTGGTCGCCTACGGCTGGTCGCTCGTCCAGGCCGTCACCGGCGGTGGCAGCACCTACGCGGAGGTCGCGGCGACGGTCACCACCTTCCTGCTCCTCGGCCGCTGGCTCGAGGCCGGCGCCAAGCACCGCGCCGGAGCGGCCCTTCGCGCGCTCCTCGAGCTCGGCGCCCACCAGGCCACCCTGCTCGGCGACGACGGCAGCGAGCAGCCCGTCGACGTCTCGGTGCTGCGACCCGGGATGCACTTCCTGGTCCGTCCGGGCGAGCAGGTCGCCACCGACGGGATCGTCCTGGACGGCCACTCGGCACTCGACGAGTCGCTGCTGACCGGCGAGAGCCTCCCCGTCGATCGTGGCCCGGGCGACACGGTCGTCGGGTCGACCCTGAACACCGACGGACGGCTGGTCGTCGAGGTGACCCGCGTCGGCCGGGACACCGCGCTCGCTCGGATCGCCGAGCTGGTCCGGCACACCCAGGCGACCAAGGCGCCGGTGCAGCGGCTGGCGGACCGGGTGTCGGCCGTGTTCGTCCCCGTGGTCCTCGGCCTGGCCATCCTCACCTACGCCGGCTGGGCAGTCGCCGGTGACCCGTCCGGCGGCTTCAGCGCCGCGGTCGCCGTGCTGGTGATCGCCTGCCCCTGCGCGCTCGGACTGGCCACCCCCACCGCCCTGCTGGTCGGCACCGGCAGGGCCGCCCAGCTGGGGATCGTGATCCGCGAGGCGAGCGTGCTGGAGTCCACCCGCCGCATCGACACGGTCGTGCTGGACAAGACCGGCACCGTCACCACCGGCCGGATGAGCGTGCACGACGTCGTGACCCGGCACGCCGGGGCGGTGCGGCTGGCGGGCGCGCTCGAGTCCTCCTCCGAGCACCCGATCGGCCGGGCCGTGGCCGAGCACGCAAACAGCAGGGGTGCCTTCGGGGCGGGTCGCCCCCGGGTCGACGGGTTCGTCAACGAGCCGGGTGCAGGCGTGCACGGGGTCGTCGAGGGACGGGACGTCCGGGTCGGCCGCGCCCCCACGGACCTGGGGTCGTTGCCGCACCTGCTCGCGGAGTCGGTCGCGTCCGTGCGGGAGGCCGGCCGGACCGCCGTACTCGTGGAGCTCGACGGCCGGCCGGCCGCGGTCTACGACGTCGGGGACACCGTGAAGGACACGAGTGCGGACGCCGTACGGCGGCTGAGGGGACTGGGCCTGCACCCGGTGCTGCTGACCGGGGACCACGAGGGCGCGGCGCGGGCCGTCGCCCGGGAGGTCGGGATCGACGACGTGGTGGCCCAGGTCCGGCCGGAGGGCAAGGCGGCCGTCGTCGCGGAGCTGCAGGGCCAGGGCCGCACCGTGGCGATGGTCGGCGACGGGGTCAACGACGCAGCCGCCCTGGTGCAGGCCGATCTGGGGGTGGCGCTGGGCGACGGCGCGGCAGCGGCCGTGGAGGCAGCCGGCATCACCTTGACTCACGGCGACCTCCGCGGCGCCGCGGACGCCGTCGAGCTGTCCCGGCGGACCCTGGGGACCATCCGGGCGAACCTGTTCTGGGCGTTCGCCTACAACGTGGTGGGCATCCCGGTGGCCGCGCTCGGGTGGCTCGACCCGATGGTCGCGGGCGCCGCGATGGCGGCCTCCAGCGTCTGCGTGGTGGGCAACTCGCTGCGGCTGCGAGGCTTCCGGCCAGTCCGCTGAGTCGAACCCCTGACCAGAGTGACAGCACCTCCCAGAGTGACGACACCTGGGCGGAGATCCTCAGGCGCGTCGGCGGGTGTCCTGGTAAGGGATGCCGGCGGAGACGTCGTCGAGGCCGAGCAGCCGGTCGATGATGCCCTGGGGGAGGACAGCGTCCGGCTCGGCCTCAGTGGCGGCGATGATGAGGTTGGTGGTCAGCTCGACCTCTTCGAGAAGCTCGGCGTCCACCAGCGGGACGTTCAGCTGGTCGTCAACCATGCCGCTCCCTTGGTGTGCCATCAGCCCCCCACCAGCAGACGACTTGCCTGCACATACCCACCATTGTCGCCGACCCGGAAGCCGTTCCCCATAGTCACTTTGGGGCGTCGGGGGGACACAGACGAGGGCCCCGACGGAATCCGTCGGGGCCCTCGATTGCCTAGGTCAGGCGTCGTCCTCGTTCACTGCGGGTCCGGAGACCTCAGAGAGCGCGAACGTTCTCCGCCTGCGGGCCCTTGGGACCCTGCGTGACGTCGAACTCGACCTTCTGGTTCTCGTCCAGGGACTTGTAGCCCTGGCTCTGGATGGCCGAGTAGTGCACGAAGACGTCGTCTCCGCCGTCCTCCTGCGCGATGAAGCCGAAACCCTTCTCGGCGTTGAACCACTTAACGGTGCCCTGAGCCATGCTCGAATACTCCTCATACGGGGCGAGAGACCGCCACCTCGGCGGCCCCACGACAGATGCGGGTGAAACGCCGTGCCCCTTGACGAAGCTGTTGCTCGACTCAAGAGAAAACGCCGTCGGATCACAAACTCCGCGGGCGTACCTGCTGGAACTTGCATCTGCTGCACTCCAACGGTACCAACAACCGGCCCAGATTCCGAGTCGGGTCCGATAACGCTGCTCCGGGCCCTCCTGCGACGTCGTCCGATGCGCAGCCGGGTCAGCTCCCCGGGTGCCCGTTCGCCTCGACCGGCGGCGCCCACCCCGGCCGGTTGATGAGGCAGAAGGGATGCCCGGCCGGGTCGATGTAGACGTCGTCACCGGCGGCCGCCCGCGCGGCGCCGAGAGCGAGGACGCGGGCTCGGGCCGTCGGCAGGTCGTCGACCATCACGTCGAGGTGGAACTGCTGCGGACGCGTCGGGTCCGGCCACTGCGGGGCGACGTGGTCCGGGGCGAGCTGGAAGGCGAATCCCGACGTCGTGGTGTCTCGCGAGATGACGACGAAGTCAGCCGACCGGTGCGTCACCGGCAGGCCGATCAGCTCAGAGTAGAAGTCAGCCAGAGACGCCGGGTCGGGACAGTCGATCACCACGTGGTGGCAGCGTCCGATCATGCGCTGATCCTGCCGGGTCGGCGGCTCGTCGCCTACCCGTCAGCTCCGCCGAGACCGGTGTGCAGCAGTCGGGTGACCAAAGCCTGGATGGCGCTGCTAGGCGCGCGGTGCCGTCGACGGTCCGAGGGACAGCTGGCTCCGGTGGAGGTCGAAGTGCTGGGTCGCGTAGTGGTAGACCTCGGCCAAGGTCATCGTGTCCGTGAACAACGGATCCCAGCCACGGGGGAAGTGCATCCCCCGGTCAAGCGCCGACTCCGTCTCGGCGTCGAGCCGGCGGTGCAAGGAGGCGACGGTCCGGTCCAGCCTGGCCGCCATGCGGGGACCCCGAAACACCATCGCCCCGATGCACGAGCCCACGTAGTTGACCAGGTGGAAGGGACGGGTGCCAGAGTTGAGGATCCGGGCGAAACCTCGGCTGAGTCCGTCCGGCAGCCGGCCGAAGGCCCTGACGAGAGGCAGGAGCGTGCGGACGACGAGATAGCCGAAGACCATGTGGAAGAGCAGCTGCTCGTTGGTCCATCGGGTTCCCGACGATCGCCGCCGAAGGTCAGCGGCCGAGGACTCCTGCAGCAGCCGTTGCAGCGTTGCCCTTGCCTCTTCCATCTCGTCATGTATGGCGTCTCGGTTGAGCACCGGCCGCTCAGCCATGCTGCGTCACCCCTCTCCCTGCCATCCGACCCTGCTGAAGACGGTAGCCGTGCAACGCCCCGAGGAGGGTGCCCCCGTCAGTCGGATCTGGCGGGTGATCCCGGTGCAGTCGTCCACCGCCGCAAGCGCCCGGCGTGCGTTGTCGAGTCTGCGGCGGTCAAAGACACCGAGTCGATTCCCACCGTGACCGCCGAGGGTTAGGTCATCGTCACTCGTAGCCGCACTGTCCAACGCCGCCCCGTCGAACGTAACGCCGTGTTCATCTACGCCTGCACTCGCGCGTCGCTGCGAGCCGTCGACCTCGGCTGCTGCGCCTGAGCGTGGGGCTAGGCGGGCGCCAGTCCCGAGATCAGGTTCTCGATGCGCCGCTTGATCTCGTCCCGGATCGGCCGGACGGCCTCGATCCCTTGACCTGCCGGGTCGTCAAGCTCCCAGTCCTCGTAGCGCTTGCCCGGGAAGATGGGGCAGCTGTCGCCGCACCCCATGGTGATGACGACGTCCGACGCTTCGACCGCCTCGGTGGTGAGGATCTTCGGGCTGGCACTCGTTATGTCGATGCCTTCTTCGGCCATGGCTTGGACTGCCACCGGGTTGATCCTGTCTGCCGGTTCCGACCCGGCAGAAAGCACCGTGACGCCATCGCCGGCGAGATGGGTCAGGTAACCGGCTGCCATCTGAGAGCGGCCGGCGTTGTGCACACAGACGAAGAGAACGGTGGGCTCGTCAGCCATGGTTGGGCCTTTCGGTATGGCGTTGTGCGTCCGGAAGAAGCTCGTCAACGAGGTCATCTGCGACCCTTGCGGCTCCCGGGTAGAGGAGCGTGATCAGGCCGAGCCCGAGGGCGCCGCCGATCAGTTGCATGAGGACGAACATGGGTACCGAGGACGGCGCGATGTTGAAGACGACGAGGAGAAGGCCGAGCGTTGCGATGACCTCGCCCAGCCACAGGCCGCCCCCCAGCGCAGCGCCGGTGATGGGCAGCCACCAGGAACGCTGTGCCGACCAGGTCGGCCACGGCTCGACGGGCCAGCACCAGGCTCAACGAGCGTCGGTGTTGGTGAGCGCTTGGCCGCCAATGAGCGCGCCCAGGTCGGCAAGGGCCTGAGTGCGGACCTTGTAGTAGACCCACACGCCCCGCTTGCTGCGATCCAGGAGCCCCAGTTCGTGGAGCACCTTCAGATGGTGGCTGATGGTGGGCTGAGTCAGGT
>JAICWH010000105.1 GCA_025934895.1 Nocardioidaceae bacterium
GAGGACGGCACGCGGTACCGCTGCCTGCCGCAGGACGACGTCAACCTGACAGCACCCGTCCCGCTGTCCTCCCGGTGCCAGGACCCCGCACACGGCGTCGCTGACAGCCACTTCCGCAACCACCCCTACAAGGTGGACCGCTACATCCGCCCGATGGACAAGACCTGCCCTGCACCCGGGGTGTTCGCAGCGAACGGCATCCTGAAGAACTCGCCAGGAGCGCTGCCCGGTGGCTGCACGCGAGACCTGGTGCACCGGTTCTACCAGGAGCAGTACCAGATCGACGGCGGCCGGCAGGACCGCTACGTGACCGGGTCGGACGCCCTCGGGCTGACGATGGGCCACTACGCGACGAAGCGGCTGCCGATCTACCGCTACCTGCACTCGCGCGGCGCCCCGCACTACGTCATCGCGGACCGGTTCTTCCAGGCTGCGTTCGGAGGCTCCTTCCTCAACCACCAGTTCCTGATCGCGGCCCGCGCCCCCCTGGACACCAGCGGTGGCGCCCTGGGTGCCGCGAACTCGGTGCTGGACGACAACGGGATGCCGACCGCCTACCCGTTCTACACCCCGGTCGGGACGACACCCTTCGACGGACAGCTGACCCAGGCGTGCCCCGGCTCGACGACGTCCGACCCGCTCCGGGCCTGCGGGGACTACGCCGTCAACACGGTCCAGCCCTCGAGCCCCCCGGCGGGACCCGGCACGAAGATCCCGCTCGTCGACGATGCGACGTATCCCAACATCGGTGACCGGCTCAGCGCTGCCGGGATCTCCTGGAACTGGTACTCCGGAGGCTGGGACGACGCGGCCGCCGGCCACCCGGGACTGCTGTTCCAGTTCCACCACCAGCCGTTCAACTACTTCGCCGCCTATGCGCCGGGCCAGCCGGGTCGGGCCCACCTGAAGGACGAGACCGACTTCACCCGCGCGCTCAAGCACGGCCGGCTGCCGAGGGTCAGCTTCGTGAAGCCGTACGGCGCGGAGAACGAGCACCCGGGCTACGCGAGCGAGCCGAACGGCAGCGACCACCTGGTCAGCCTGCTGCGCCGGATCAGCAGGAGCCCGGAGGCGAAGAGCACCCTGGTGGTGGTGACCTATGACGAGTTCGGCGGCCAGTGGGACCACGTCTCGCCTCCGGGTCCGGGGTCACGCACGCATGGCGTGCACGACGCCTGGGGTCCGGGCACCCGGATCCCGGCGCTGGTGCTGTCCAGCTCGATGCGCCGCTCGGGTGTCGACCACACGGTCTACGACACCACGTCGATCCTGGCCACCATCGAGCACAGCTTCCGGCTGGCCCCGCTGAGCCCGCGGGACGCCGCGGTCCACGACCTGCGGCACGCCGTCGCGGTCGGCGGCCGCTGACCGCGACCCTGACGCCCCGAGCCACCCGGCCGGGGCGTCAGGGCGCGGGCACCGTGCGAGGATGCCCCGATGCACCGACCTCGTATCCTCGCCATCATCCAGGCCGGGGGGTCCGGCGGACGGATGGACGTCCTGACCCGGGAGCGCGCGAAGCCCGCTCTCCCGTTCGCGGGCGTCTACCAGCTCCTCGACTTCCCGCTGTCCAACCTCGCGCACAGCGGGATCACCGACGTCTGGCTCAGCCTGCAGTACCTCGGCGGCAGCCTCGCGGAGCCGGTCGCCAACGGCCGTCCGTGGGACCTCGACCGCACCCGCGGCGGCCTCCGGCTGCTGCCGCCGGAACAGGGCGCCGGATCCCCCGACGAGGACGGGTTCGCCCGTGGGAACGCCGACGAGCTGTTTCGGGTCCGTGACCAGATCCGCAGCGCCGGGGTGGACCTGGTCATCGTGCTGAGCGCCGACCACGTCTACCGGTTCGACTACACCGACGCGGTCGACACCCACCTCGCCCACGAGGCCGAGTGCACCATCGTGACCACCGAGGTGGACCTCGGCGAGGCCGGCGAGCACGCCACCGTGGAGAGCGACGAGAGCGGCCACGTCACCGGCTTCGCCTACAAGCCGGACGAGCCGAGCACCTCGACCGTCGCCACCGAGATCTTCGTGTACGACGCGCCAGCGCTGATCTCGGTGCTCGAGGAGCTGCACCACGAGTGGGCTGCCGACCCGGACCCCGACGACAACGGACTCGGTGACTTCGGGGAGCTGCTCGTCCCGCGCTTCGTCGACCGCGGCCGCACGGTGGCGCACCCGCTGGCCGGCTACTGGCGTGACCTCGGCCAGCCACACCACTACCTGGCCGCGCACCAGGACGTCCTGTTCGAGGACCGTGGCCTCTTCGACGACCCGGCCTGGCCGATCCTGACCCGCCAGCCGCAGCGGGTGCCTGCGCGGGTGCTCGCGGGTGGACACGTCGAGGACAGCCTGCTCTCACCGGGCGCGCGGGTGCACGGCGAGGTGGTCCGCAGTGTGCTCGGTCCAGGCGTCGTCGTGGAGCAGGGGGCGGTGGTGAGCAACAGCGTGATCTTCAGCGACTCCGTGATCGGCAGCGGCGCCCGCGTGGACTGGACGATCCTCGACGAGGGGTCCCTGGTCGCGGCCGGTGCCGTGGTCGGCCGGGCCGACGCGGACGCCACGAGAGACCCGGACCAGGTGACGATCGTCGGCAGGGACAGCGTGGTGGAGCAGGACCTCGGCGGAGGCGCCCGCCTGGAGCCGGGCACCACCTGACTCAGCCGTCGCCGGCCGCCTCCTTGACGCCCAGCTTCTGGGCGAGTGCCCGGCTCATCGCCAGCGCCGCCTCGGGGTCACCGCCCCAGTTGCGGTCCGAGCGGCCGATCGTGAGATGCATCAGGTAGGGCTGCCAGCGCACGAACAGCTGGGTCCTGCCGTGCCCGTGCACGGTGTCCTGGCAGGCCGGGGTGTACTTGCCCGGCGTCCCGGCGTACACCCAGCCCTCGTTGCAGCCGTGGGCGGGGAGTCGGAACGGCTGGGGGTGGTAGTCCGCGACGACGCTCACGTAGCGTTCCGGGTGTCCGGGCACGGTGGTCCGGCAGGTCGCGCGTGTGTGCGCGTCCCTCAGCGCCGCCACGCTCCCGGTCGCCCTGGCCTCGAACGTCTCGCCCAGCAGGCCCACGACCTTCGACGGCTGGACCAGGTCGCAGCCGGGCGCCGTCCCGGACGACCTGGTGCCGGTCGGCTCGTCCACCTGGGGCGAGGCGCTGCAGCCCGCGAGGAACCCGCCGAGCAGCAGCAGCCCGATGGCGCGTTGCCTGGCCCGTTGCCTGGCCCGTTGCATGGCCCGTTGCCTGGCTCGTTGCCTGGCCCGTTGCATGGCGCAGACTCTAGCCGCGCCCGAGGGTCGGCCGCGGGGATGCAGCGGGTGACAGACTCGACGCATGGGCGGACCCACAGCGCAGGTGGCGGTCATCGGCGGCAGCGGCTTCTACGAGTTCCTCGACGGCACCGAGGAGGTCGACGTGGACACCCCCTACGGCGACCCGTCGGCGCCCGTCGCGGTCGGAACGGTGGAGGGTACGGCGGTCGCGTTCCTGCCGCGGCACGGCAGACGGCACGAGCTGCCGCCCCACAAGGTCAACTACCGCGCGAACCTGTGGGCGCTGCGTTCGCTCGGGGTCCGTCAGGTGTTGGCGCCCTGCGCCGTGGGCGGCCTGCGTGACGACGTGGCGCCCGGGGACCTGGTGGTGCCCGACCAGCTCGTGGACCGCACGCAGGGGCGGGTGCAGTCCTACATGGAGAAGGGGGCCGCCCATGTGCCGTTCGCGGACCCGTACTGCCCGGTGCTCTCTGACGTGGTCGCCGCGAACGACGGGGTCGCGGCGGGCGGGACGATGGTCGTGGTGGAGGGTCCGCGCTTCTCCACGCGTGCCGAGTCGCGCCACTACGCGGCACAGGGCTGGTCGCTCGTCAACATGACCGGCCATCCGGAGGCGGTGCTCGCCCGCGAGATGCTGATGTGCTATGCAGCCGTCGGGCTCGTCACCGACATGGATGCCGGTGTGAGGTCCGGTGAGGGGGTGGGCCAGCAGGAGGTGTTCGCGACGTTCGCGCGCAACATCGACCGCCTCAAGGCAATCCTGGCCGACAGCGTCGCGCGGCTGCCCAGGCCGGGTGAGGGCTGTGGCTGCGCCGGATGGGCCGACGGGCTGCGGCTGGGCTACCACGTGCCGGGGCTCACGTGAGGGTCCTGGTCACGGTGCGGGCCGGGGCCAGGACGAGGCTGTGACCTGAGGGCGCCTCGGCAGCCCGCCGGCCCGTCCGGCGTGTTGCTCCCGGTCGAACACCTGTTCGGGATATCGTCGGCTACGACGGAACCGTCGATGGCTCACAGGGTGATATCCCCAGGTCACGACATCGGGCTCGCAGACTGTCGGAGGATCTCTCTAGTGTCGTTGGCGATGAAGAAGACTCAAGGCTCCCCCTCGAGGCGGACAGACGGACGGACGACCATGGCAGCGAGATCAGGCAGTGGAGGAGACCGCGACAAGGCGCTCGACGCCGCACTCGCCAACATCGAACGACAGTTCGGCAAAGGCTCGGTCATGCGACTGGGCGAGGAGACGCGCGCAGCGCTCGAGGTGATCCCGACGGGAGCCATCGCGCTCGACGTGGCGCTCGGCATCGGCGGCCTGCCGCGCGGACGCGTGGTGGAGATCTACGGTCCCGAGTCCTCAGGCAAGACCACGGTGGCACTGCACGCGGTGGCCAACGCCCAGCGCGGTGGCGGCATCGTGGCGTTCATCGACGCCGAGCACGCGCTGGACCCCGACTACGCCAAGGCGCTCGGTGTGGACACCGACGCCCTGCTGGTCTCGCAGCCCGACTCCGGTGAGCAGGCGCTGGAGATCGCGGACATGCTGGTCCGCTCGGGTGCCCTGGACCTGATCGTCATCGACTCCGTCGCCGCACTGGTGCCCCGTGCGGAGATCGAGGGCGAGATGGGTGACAGCCACGTCGGCCTGCAGGCCAGGCTGATGAGCCAGGCGCTGCGCAAGATGACCGGTGCCCTCAACGGGGCCGGCACCACGATGATCTTCATCAACCAGCTGCGCGAGAAGATCGGCGTGATGTTCGGCTCTCCGGAGACCACAACCGGCGGTCGGGCGCTGAAGTTCTACGCATCGGTGCGGCTCGACGTGCGTCGCATCGAGACGCTCAAGGACGGCCAGGAGATGGTCGGCAACCGGACCCGCATCAAGGTGGTGAAGAACAAGGTCGCGCCGCCGTTCAAGCAGGCAGAGTTCGACATCATGTATGGCCAGGGCATCAGTCGCGAGGGCGGCCTGATCGACGTGGGCGTCGAGGCGGGCCTGATCCGCAAGGCAGGCGCCTGGTACACCTACGAGGGCGACCAGCTCGGCCAGGGCAAGGAGAACTCCCGCAACTTCCTGCGCGACAACCCGGACCTGGCCAACGAGATCGAGAAGCGGATCCTCGAGAAGCTCGGGGTCGGCCCGCAGGTGGACGGGCCGGTGGACGGGCCCGTCGCTGGGCCCATCGCTGGGCCCGTCGCTGGGCCCGTCGCTGGGCCGGTGGCGGGTCTTCCCCCGGAGCCCACCGACATCGACTTCTAGGTCGTCGTGCATACAGGCGACCCGTCCGGGTCGGGCGCGCGCTCGCAGGAAGCACACCGTGCCGGGTGGGGCGTCGGCTCGGATCCTGGGCCGGACGCCGACCCGGAGGCCGACCCGGAGGCCGTGGCACGCAAGATCCTGCTCGACCAGCTCACCGGGCAGCCCCGGAGCCGGGCCGAGCTGAGGAGCAGGCTGGCCAAGCGCCGGGTTCCGGACGAGATCGCCGAGCGGCTGCTGGATCGTTTCACCGACGTCGGGCTGGTCGACGACGCGGCCTTCGCCCGCGCGTGGGTCCAGTCGCGGCAGCCCGGCAAGAGCCTCGCCCGCCGGGCACTGGCCCAGGAACTGCGCCGCAAGGGCGTCGAGGAGGAGGTCGCCCGGACAGCGCTCGACGAGGTGGACCCCGAGGAAGAGGTCGAGGCCGCGCGGCTCCTGGTCCGACGTCGGCTGCGCAGCACCGCCGGCCTCCGGCGGGACACGGCGACACGCCGGCTGACCGGGATGCTCGCCCGCAAGGGCTACCCTTCCGGTCTCTGCTTCCGGGTGGTCCGCGAGGAGCTCGACCGGCTGGGGTACGAGCCCGACGACCTCGACGTGAGCGGCCAGCTCGACGACGGTGCCGACGAGAGCTGACTACCAGCACTCCCCTCGTTCCTCAACTTCCCCGGCGACTCCGGTCACGTGCGCTACGGCGAAGGGGTGTTCGTGGGGTATCGGGGCCACGACGCTCTCGACCAGCCGGTGAGCTTCCCGTTCGGTCACGGCCTGGCCTACACGACCTTCGACTACGCCGACCTGGAGGTCGCCGTCTCCGGCAGCCAGGTCGAGGGCACCTTGGCGCTGACGGTGACGTGCTCGGTCACGAACTCGGGCGACCGCACTGGGAAAGAGGTCCCCCAGCTCCAGGTCGGGGACGTGGAAGCGACAGTGTCGCGGCCGCCGCGCGAGCTGAGGGGGTTCGTCAAGCTCGACCTGGAGCCGGGGACGACCCAGCGGACCGTGTTCCACCTGGACGCTCGCGACCTGTCCTACTGGTCCGAGCGGGTCGGCGACTGGGTGCTCGAGCCCGGCGACTTCGAGATCGCCGTGGGGGCATCCTCCCGCGACATCAGGCTCGCCACCACGGTCCACGTGGACGCCCCCAGGGTCGCGCCGCCCCTGGGCCGGATGTCCTCGCTCGAGGAGTGGCTGGCCGATCAGGCGGGCTCCGCCGCACTGCGTGAGGTGCTGGGCAGCACCGAGGACGGCCGGCTCGCGGGCATGCTCGGGAACCCCGAGGTGCTGCGAGTGGTCGGGAGCTTCCCGATCAGCACTCTCGCCGGCTTCCCCACCGTCGACCTGGACCACAGCAGTCTCGACATCCTTCTCGATCGGGTGGCTGCGGAGGCCGGCTGAGCGACCCCGGGCCGGTCCGGCCGAGGAGGCCGCGGCCCCGGCGGGGCGGAGTCGCGGGTGAGGTTTCTTGACCGGTCTGGTCCGGCGACCTAGCCTCGGGGCACGTGGACCCGCCGCTCTCCTGGGGGTTGTGCGGCAGACTAGGACAGGAGGCCGACGATGGCGCTGCAGGCGGGTTCGCCCGGGCAGCTCGTCGCCGTCGGCATCGGCGAGCTTCTCCTGGTGGCGCTGGTCGCCGCTGTGCTCGCCCTCGCGGCCGTGGTCGGTGTCTGGGTGGTGGGTCGACGATCCCGGAGGTCCGCGGTGGACCAGCAGCAGGACCTGCACGAGCAACGACGCGACATCGAGCACCGCGAGCAGCGGGTCACCGAGCGGGAACGTCGCCTCGACCACGACAGCCAGGGCCTCGCCGAGCGCAGCCGCAGGGTCGCCGCGGTCGAGAGTGAGCACCGGGTGGCGCTCGAGCGGGTCGCCGGCCTCACCGCCGAGGAGGCCCGCGCCGAGATCGTGCAGAGCATCGAGCACGACGCCAAGCGACAGGCCGCGCTCAACGCGCGAGCAATCGAGCGGGCCGCCGAGGAGGAGGCCGAGCTCCGGGCCAGACGGATCCTGGCGACCGTCATCCAGCGGCTGGCCTCGGACCAGACCGGCGAGAGTGTCGTCGCGCTGGTGCAGCTGCCCAGCGACGACCTCAAGGGCCGCATCATCGGGCGGGAGGGACGCAACATCCGGTCGTTCGAGCAGGTCACCGGCGTCAACCTGGTGGTCGACGACACGCCCGGTGCGGTCCTGCTCAGCTGCTTCGACCCGATCCGGCGGGAGGTGGCGCGGCTGTGTCTCGAGGAGCTGGTGGTGGACGGCCGGATCCATCCCAGCCGCATCGAGGAGGTCTACGAGCGCAACGTCGTGGCGGTGGACGGGCTGTGCGTGCGCGCCGGTGAGGACGCCGCCCTGGAGATGGGCATCACCGATCTGCACCCGCACCTCGTCGCGACGCTGGGCCGGCTGCGCTACCGGACCTCCTACGGCCAGAACGTCCTGCGCCACCTCGTCGAGTCGGGCCACGCCGCCGGGTTGCTCGCCGACGAGCTCGGGGTCGACCGCACGATCTGCGTGCGGGCCGCCTTCCTGCACGACATCGGGAAGGCCCTCACCCACGAGGTCGAGGGGTCCCATGCCCTGGTCGGGGCCGACCTGGCCCGCGCCTACGGCGAGCACGAGGACGTCGTACACGCCATCGCGGCGCACCACAACGAGGTCGAGCCGCGCACCGTGGAGGCCTATCTCACGCAGGCGGCAGACGCGATCAGCGGCGGCCGGCCCGGCGCGCGGCGGGAGTCGCTCGAGGTCTACGTCGAGCGGCTGCATCGTCTCGAGGAGATCGCACTGGCCAAGCCGGGCGTGGAGAAGGTGTTCGCCATGCAGGCCGGCCGGGAGGTGCGGGTGATGGTGGCCCCGGACGTGATCGACGACATCGAGGCCCAGGTGCTGGCCCGCGACATCGCGAAGCAGATCGAGCAGGAGCTCACCTACCCCGGCCAGGTCAAGGTGACCGTCATCCGGGAGTCACGAGCCACCGAGACGGCCCGCTGACCGGTGCCCGGCTCGAGTCGGCTCAGCGCTCGTCGACCATCAGGTCGATCGTGTAGTCCTCGGCCCGGTAGCAGTGGTCTCCGTACTCAACCGCGTTGCCGCCTGCGTCGAAGGCCATCCTGGTCATCGTCAGCACCGGCTGTGGGCCCTTGATCGCGAGGCTCCGGCGCTCCAGGGTGGTCGGCATCCTGGCCCCGATGCTCTGCTGCGCGACCACCGGCTTGACCCCGCGGTCCCGGAGCGCCGCATAGAGCCCGTGCCGCTCGAGCTCCTCACGCGTCAGATCTGAATGCACGGGCGGAAGCCAGTTCCTCAACAGGGCCAGAGGCGTCTCGCCCGCGCAACGGATCCGGGCCATGTGCAGCAGCGGGGTCTCCGGGGCGAGGTCGAGGGCGGCCGCGGCGACCTCGTCGGTCACCAGCTCCATGTCGAGGACCCGGGTGCGGGGCTCCCGCCCGGCCCGTTCCAGGTCGTCGTACAGGCTGGTGAGCTCGAACTTGCGGTGCACCTTGCGGTTGGCGACCGTGGTGCCCAGCCCACGACGCCGCACGAGGAGGCCTTGGTCGACGAGCTCCTGGTAGGCCCGACGCACCGTGGGTCTGGAGATGCGCAGCCGCTCCGCGACGGCGATCTCGTTCTCGAACGCGTCGCCAGGCTGGAGCCGGCCACTGGTGATCGCACGGCTGAGCTGTTCAGCGAGCTGATGGTAGAGCGGCACCGGGGAGGACCGGTCTACCACGATGTTGACCTGCTGAGCTCCCATGAACTGATGTTACAGATTCTACTCATGCCATGCTCTAGGCAGAATGTTAGAACAATACGTTGACGCGTCTTGGTCAACAAGGCATCGTTGTCGACGTCGCGTTGCCGCGACCCGGACGCACGTCAGCGACGGAACGAGAGCAAGGGACATCGACACATGAGAGTAGGACTGGCGGGCGCCGGACGGATCGGCGCTTTCCACGCCTCCACCTTGGCCGGGCTGGCGGACGTCGACGCCGTGGTGGTGGCCGACGCGATACCCGAGGCGGCGGCGCAGCTGGCCGGGGCCAACGGCTACGACCTCGCGGCGAGCCTGGACGACCTGCTGTCGCGCGTCGACGCGCTGGTCATCACCACCTCCACTACGGGCCATGCGGCGACGTTGCGAGCAGCCGTGGCCGTGGGCCTGCCGACGTTCTGCGAGAAGCCCCTCGCGACCACCTTGGCCGAGACCATCGAGCTGGTCGAGCTGGTGGAGCAGTCGGGGGTCCAGGTGCACGTCGGCTTCCAGCGCCGGTTCGACGCCGGCTACCGCCGTGCCAAGCAGGCCGTGGAGACCGGTGAGCTCGGCTTCGTGCACACCCTGCGGGCTTCGACCCACGACCAGTCACCACCTCCTGCGGCCTACATCCCCACCAGTGGTGGACTGTTCCGGGACTGCAGCGTCCACGACTTCGACATCATCAGGTTCGTGACCGGCCGTGAGGTGACCCGGGTCTTCGGCACCGGCGCCAACAAGGGCGCGGACTTCTTCACCGAGGGCGGGGACGTGGACACCGCGGCGGCCGTCCTCACCCTGGACGACGACACGCTCGTGGTGGCCACCGCGACCCGCTACAACGGCGGTGGTCACGACGTACGCCTGGAGGTGATGGGCTCCGAGGGCACCATCGGCGTCGGGTACGACGACTCGCTCGCGGTCCGCTCGGCCGAGGAAGGCGTCGACTTCCCCCGTGGTCCGCAGAAGTGGTCGTTCATGGAGCGGTTCCGGCCCGCCTACCGGGCCGAGCTGACCGCGTTCTGTGACCTGGCCGCCGGCCGGGGCGCCAGCCCGTGCACGATGGCGGACGCGCTCGAGGCGTTCCGGGTGGCCGAGGCGTGTGAGCAGTCCCGGCTGTCCGGGCAACCGGTCGAGATGACCACCATCGCAGGGGGAGAGTGAGCCGTGACCTGGTGATCGAGCCCACCACCGCTCGCTGGGACACGCTCCTCGGCCTGCCTCTGGTGCGGCGTCCCGTCGTCGGCCGGGCCGTGCGGTTCCCGTAGGACGTGGCGTCTGCCGTGGGCAGCGCAGCCCAGGCGGTGCCAGGAAACCCGCGGGGCATGCGAGCGGCGGGACGGCGCGACAGTAGGGTCGGGTCATGTCCGACGTGCCCCCTCGGCGAGGGATGATCGCCCGCTGGGACCCGCTGACGATCGGCATCGACATCGGCGGCACCAAGGTGCTCGGGGGCGTCGTGGACTCCGCAGGGCGCATCCTGGAACGCAAGCGACGCTTGACCCCCGGACAGAGCGTCACGGAGGTCGAGGACACGATCGTGGCGATGGTGCTGTCCCTTGCGGCCGGCCACGACATCGGCGCCGTGGGGATCGGTGCTGCCGGCTTCGTCGACGCCACCCGGTCCAGCGTCTTGTTCTCTCCTCACCTCGCCTGGCGGGACACGCCGCTCCGGGACGCTCTCAAGGGCCGGATCAGGCTGCCAATCGTGGTGGACAACGACGCCAACGCAGCGGCGATCGCGGAGTGCTACTTCGGAGCGGGGCGGGGGCACCGGCTCGTGCTGTGCATCACCCTCGGCACCGGCATCGGTGGGGCGCTGGTGATCGACAACCGGGTCTACCGCGGTGCGAACGGCATGGCGGGCGAGTTCGGTCATATCCAGGTCGTGCCGGGCGGACATCGGTGCTCGTGCGGCAACCGCGGCTGCTGGGAGCAGTACGCCTCGGGCAACGCGCTGGTGCGGGAGGCGCGGGAGCTGGTCGACCGGAACTCTCCGGTGGCGCACCGGCTTCGAGAGATCGTGCACGGAGAGGCGGACGAGCTCACCGGCCCGCTGATCACCCAGGCCGCCCGCGACGGCGACCCTCTGTCGATCGAGCTGCTCGACGACATCGGGCGGTGGCTGGGAACCGGGCTGGCGGGGATGACCGCTGCCTTCGACCCCAGCTGCATCGTCGTGGGTGGCGGGGTCTCGGAGGCTGGTGAGCTGCTACTGGCGCCCACGCGCACAGCGTTCTCGCAGACCCTGACGGGGCGGGGACACCGGGTCGAGCCGCCGATCCTGGCGGCCGCGTTGGGTGCCGACGCCGGTTTCGTGGGTGCGGCGCAGATGGCGCGGAGTGCGGCCCGGCGTTCGAGGCGGGTGCGGGGTCGGCGTCGCCGAGGTTTCCTCGCCGGCCGCTGACCGTCAGACAACCGCTGGATGTCGCCCCTTGCCGCCGACCTCCATGTCCCCAGCTCGGACCGTCTCGTCCCCATCCAGACGTCGGTGGTGAGCGCTGTGAACCGCCCACGGCCCCCGGCCGGCACGGTCCCGAGGCAACCTGTGTCCACACCGACATGAGCAGGGCGACAGCGCTCAGCGGAGCAGGAGCGCGACGGCGCTGACCAGGGAGGCCGACAGCACGGCCGCGTCGAAGGAGCGCTGCCCGATGCGGCGTACGACGAAGAGGCCGACCAGACCGCCGAGCAACACCACCGGCGCCAACATCGCAGTGGTCCGCAGCATGTCCCCGTCGATGAGCCCGAGCCCGACGCTGAACGGCAGCTTGGACAGGTTGACCCCGAGGAAGAACCATGCGCCGGTGCCGAGGAACCTCCGCTTGTCCACGCCCTGGGCCAGCAGATAGAGAGTCATCACCGGCCCGGCAGCGTTCGCCAGCATGGTCGTGAACCCGGCTGCAAGCCCGACCCCGGCGGTGGCGCGCCGCGACCAGCCGACGCTGTTGCCGCCCGTGGTCACAGCGTCGCGGCGACCAGTCCAGAGCTGGGCGAGCACAAGCAACACGAGCAGCACTCCGAGGCCGATGCGCATGGTGGCATCGTCGAGGACCCCGAGCACCACCGAGCCCAGGGCCACCCCCGGTAGGACGGCGGGGACCAGGTGGCGCAACAGGGACCAGTCGCAGTCGCGACGGTAGAACGACACCGCCAGCACGTCACCGACGAGCAGCAGCAACAACAGAGCCGCGGTCGAGTCCCGCGCCGGCATGACGGCGGCCACGAGAGCAACCGCGACCGTGCCCAGCCCGCCGACGGCGGTCTTGGCGAAACCGGCGACCAACGCCGCGGCTGCGAGCACCAGCCAGAACGTCGAGCCGTGCCCGAGATGACTGCCTGCCAGGTCGAGAGTCAGCTGTCCTCCTCCTCGCGAAGCTGCATCGCTGCCACAGGGACGGGAGACTCCGACAACAGACGTCCGCTGACACTGCCCGGCGGCGCGTGTCCCACCGGAGACCGCCGCTTGAGACCGATCACCAGCCGGGCCACGTCGGGGTCACGGATCTCGCCGAGGTCGGGCCCGGCGGAGTCGCGGACCGACTGGGGGATGCGGTCGAGCGCCCTGACGTGCTCGCATGCCGGCGCTCTTGAGGTGTCGAAGACGCCCCATGCGTTGGTCCGCGGGAGCACGAACACCGTCACGCCGATTGCGAAACCGCGAATCTCCAGCGGAAACATCGACGCCAGCGGTAGCCGGGCCAAGGGTCCGATGCCCGCCCGTCTGGGGGACACGGCAACGACGGTCATGAGCGCATCCTCCACAGACGGTCGTCGACACAGCTGCGTCGGTGTCCGACCGAGCGTTCCATGTCAGGGTCCATAGTCGCAATGA
>JAICWH010000050.1 GCA_025934895.1 Nocardioidaceae bacterium
GCCCCCGACTATCCAGCTCCGGCAGCCCCACCGGACTCGCCGCCCCCGACTGCCGACCCTCCCCGGACCCCGACGCCTCCGGCCGCCCCGGAACCGGGGACAGGTCCACGGCACCGCACGGGCCGCCCGGCGTCGGGAACAACGTCTCGGTCATGAGTCAACCCTGCCAGCGACCACCGACAGAAACCCCCGACAACCACCCCGAACCCGCCACCCCGGACAACAAATCCCCAAGGAATTTCCGGGGCCGGAACCGATCTGGCCATGTCACCTGGACTGCTGCCCCAGGATGAGGCGGCAACCGACATCCTGCAGGCCTTAAGCCATGACCAACGACGAAGCCCCGCACGATCGTGCGGGGCTTCGTCGTGCGACCGCACGGCGGGTCAGTGCTTGCCGACCTCGCCTGTCTCGATGCCATGCCGGTCGTGCTGGACGTGGCTGTCGTGGTACTCGGCCAGCTCCTGCTCGGCGAGCTCGTCGTCGGCGTGGTGCCTGGCCGCTTCGAGCTCCTCGCGGCTGGGTGTCTCGATGTTGCCGCTGTACCAGAACCTCGCCAGCCGCACCCGCAACCGGGTCAGCCACACCTTGTGGTTGGCGACGCCGTTCTCATCCGCGTCGCTCGGCATGGCCGGGATGTCGTCGTGCTCCCGGCTCGTGAGGGCGAAGGTCTCACCCGTGGAGATCGGCAGGTGCTTCTCCGCGTAGGCGCCCTCGGGCGAGCGCATGATGACGCCGCTCTCGTAGCCGTGCAGCAGCCGGTCACGGTCGGCACGCTGCAGCGAGATGCACCAGCGACGGGTGATCAGGAACGCCACCACCGGCCCGACGAACACCATCACACGGATGAAGTAGGTGATGTAGTTCAGGTTCAGGTTGAACTTGATCGCCATGATGTCGTTGCCGCCGGCCGCCCACAGCAACCCGATGAAGGTCATCAGCGCGACCATGGTGGCCGTGCGGGTCGGCGCGTTGCGTGGGCGCTGCAGCAGGTGATGGTCCCGCTTGTCTCCGGTGATCCAGTTCTCGATGAAGGGGAGCATGAGCAGGATCGTGAACATCAGACCCGGCAGCACGATGATCGGCAGGAAGATGTTCCAGCTCAGCGTGAAGCCGAACGCGTGCGTCTCCCAGCCGGGCATGATCCGCAGGGCACCGTCCGGCCACCCCATGTACCAGTCGGGCTGGGAGCCCGCAGTCACCTGGGAGGGGTCGTAGGGCCCGTAGCGCCAGACCGGGTTGATCGACATCAGGCCGCCCATCAGCGCCGACACGCCGAAGACGATGAAGAAGAAGCCACCGGCCTTGGCTGCGTAGACCGGCATCATCGGGTAGCCGACGACGTTGTCGTTGGTGCGGCCGGGGCCGGCGTACTGGGTGTGCTTCTGGTAGACGAGCAACAGCATGTGCAGCCCGATCAGCGCCAGGAGCACGGCCGGGATCAGCAGCACGTGGGCGGTGTAGAGCCGGGGGATGATCGCGTCGCCCGGGAACTCACCGCCGAACAGGAAGAACGAGATGTAGGTGCCGACGACGGGGATGGCCAGGATGAACCCGCCGGCGGCCCGCAGCCCGGTGCCGGACAGCAGGTCGTCGGGCAGCGAGTAGCCGGTGAAGCCCTCGAGGCTGCCGAGCAGCAGCAGCAGGCAGCCGATCACCCAGTTGAGCTCGCGGGGCTTGCGGAAGGCCCCTGTGAAGTAGATGCGCATCATGTGCACGAACATCGCGGCGATGAACAGCATCGCTGCCCAGTGGTGGATCTGCCGCATCAGCAGGCCACCGCGTACGTCGAAGGACAGGTGCAGCGCCGAGGCGTAGGCCTCGGACATCGACACTCCACGGAGCTGGTCGTAGGAGCCGTTGTAGACGACCTCACCCATGCTCGGCTTGAACCAGAGCGTGAGGAACGTGCCGGTGAGCAGCAGGACCACGAAGCTCCACAGCGCGATCTCACCCAGCATGAACGACCAGTGGTCGGGGAAGACCTTGCGGACCTGCTTCTTCGCGACCCCCGCGATGCCGGTGCGGTCATCCACCCACGTGGCCAGCTGACCCACCTTGCTCGGCCTGTGGACCTGAGCTGCCTTCTTGCCGTTCGTGGTTGCTGTGCTCATCACCGTTCCCCGCGTTCCCAGAAGCTCGGTCCCACCGGCTCCGTGAAGTCGCTCTGGGCAGCGAGGTAGCCCTCGCTGTCCACCATCAGCGGGAGCTGAGGCAGAGGTCGTCCGGCCGGTCCGAATATGACTTTACCGTTGTTGCCCAAGTCGAAGGTCGACTGGTGGCACGGGCACAGCAGATGGTGGGTCTGCTGCTCCCACAGTGAGATCGGGCAGCCCACATGGGTGCAGATCTTGGAGAAGCACAGGATGCCGCTGACCCCCCAGTTCTCCCGGCCCGGGGTGGGGGTGATGTCCTCGGGCTTCATACGTACGACGATCGTCGAGGCCTTGGTCTTCGCGTTCAGGAGCTCGGTGCCTGCGTACTTCGGCTGACCGTTCGCGTCCTTCTCGAACAGGATCTCCGGCTGGCTGTTGATCAGCTGGCCGATCTCGACCTCCTCCGGCTTGATCGGGGTGCCGGCCACGTCGTTCACGACCCGCATGCCCTTGCGCCACACGGTCACCGACAGCTTGTTGCCCGGAAGCGGTCCGAGGTCGCGCAGGCCGAGGATGACAGGCAGGCCGAGCATGGCCAGCGCGCCGACCAGGGAGTTGCGGATCAGCGGGCGGCGGGCGATCCCGGAGTCGCTGACGCCCTGCTGGAGGGCCTCCACAGTGGCGACCCGGTCGGCCTCGCTCGATGCGGTCGGGTGCCGCATCTCCACGACCTCGACGTCACTCATCAGCTTGCGGGCCCATTGGATGGCCCCGATCCCGATGAGCAGCAGCGCCAGACCCAGAAAGAGGCCCAGGGTCACGTTGGAGGCGCCATAGCCGCCCAGGATGGTGGTCGGGTTGTTCCCGATCTTGAACACGAAGAACGAGATGCAGAACAGCACCACGAAGAACGCGGAGAGCATGAAGCACGCAGCGATCTGCCGCTCGGCGCGTCGGGCCGCGTGCTCGTCCACGTCGGTGGGCCTGGGCTCGTGCTCCTCGAGACCCGGGTCGGCGAACGGGTCGACCGGCCCGTCGGCGTGCCCGGCCGGCTCGAGGCCGTGGCCTGGCTGAGGCTGGGCGACGACTGCGTCCTGGTTCCCCCGGACGGCGTCCTCGTGGTCGCCGGTCATGCGCTTGCTCCCTTCCTGGAGCGGGTCGAGCGGGTCGAACGGGTCGAGTGCGACGCGATCCAGATCGCGAAACCGACGCAGGCCCCGATGCCGATGAGCCAGGCGAACAAGCCCTCACTGACCGGGCCGGCGGAGCCGAGCTCCGCGCCGCCGTAGTCCGGGTTGGCCATCACACTGTTGAGGTAGGCGATGATGTCGCGCTTCTCGCTCGGCTGGAGAACGCCGTCGGAGAACACGGGCATCTGCTGCGGGCCGGTCAGCAGCGCCTCGTAGATGTGCTTGTTGCTGACGCCGTGCAGCGAGGGGGCGTACTTGCCGCCCGGCAGCGCTCCGCCGGCTGCCGCGAAGTTGTGGCAGGCGGTGCAGTTGGTCCGGAAGAACTCGCCGCCCCTGACGATCGACTGGGTGTCGACGTTCGTGGTGTTGTACGTCGAGGGGTCCGGGATGGCCGGACCCGGCGCCAGGGACGCCACGTAGGCCGCGAGCGCGCTGATCTCCTGGTCGTTGTAGAGGACCTTCTTCTTCTGCGCCTGCGCTCCCGGGCGGGCCATCGGCATCCGGCCGGTTCCGACCTGGAAGTCCACGGCCGCAGCCCCCACACCGGCGAGCGGGGGACCGTACTGCGTCCCGCGCTTGGTCACGATGCCCTCGCCGTGCTCGCCGTGGCAGGAGGAACAGCCGACCAGGAACAGCTGGCGGCCCTGCTGGACCGTGGACTGGGAGGCGGTCCCGCTCTGCGCGGAGGCCGGGGACAGCAGCGCGTAGCCGCCCCCGGTCAGCAGCAGCCCGAGCAGCACGACCACAAGACCGGCGATCGGGCTGCGCCGCTTGGTTGAGAGGCGGGCGGTGAGGAGTCGCACGGGCTGTCCTTCGCTGTCCTGGGGCTTCCGGCGGCGGGCTGCGGTCACTGGATGACGTAGATGGTGAAGAACAGGCCGATCCACACGACGTCGACGAAATGCCAGTAGTAGGACACGACGATCGCGCTGACAGCCTGCTCGTGGGTGAACTTCTTGGCGATGAACGTGCGCCCCAGGACCAGCAGGAAGGCGACCAGGCCGCCCGAGACGTGCAGCCCGTGGAAGCCGGTGGTCAGGTAGAACACCGAGCCGTAGGCAGAGGACGGGATCGTCACGTGGTCGTGGATGAGCGAGACGTACTCGGTGGTCTGGCCGGCGACGAAGAACGACCCCATCAGGTAGGTCAGCACGAACCACTCGCGCAGGCCCCAGCCCCTCACGTTGAACACCGAACCGGTGCGGCCCACCTGGCCTCGCTCGGCCGCGAAGACACCCAGCTGGCAGGTCAGCGAGGAGAGCACCAGGACGGTCGTGTTGACCGACGCGAACGGCACGTTGAGCTTGACGGTCTCCTGCGCCCACAGCTGTGGCGACACCGAGCGGATCGTGAAGTAGCTCGCGAACAGCGCGGCGAAGAACATCAGCTCGCTGGACAGCCACACGATCGTCCCGACGCTGACCATGCTCGGCCGGTCGTGGGACCCGTGCAGGCGGGAGGCGGGGATCACGGATGCAGATGAGGCCACGCGGTCATTATGTCTGCCGTGCCGCAAGCAGGGCACCCCGACCCCCTGTGTCCTGGCATCCTTCGGTGACGGCCGGGCCGGCCACCTCGCCGTACACCTGGACGGTGGACCGGTAGAGTCCCCGACGTGACCAGCCCGGCATCGGACACGCGTCTGCAGATCCTCGTCTACAGCGACGACGCGGACACCCGTTCCGAGGTGATCCTCGCGCTGGGCCGCCGGCCGCACCCCGACCTTCCCGAGGCGGAGTACGTCGAGGTGGCGACCGAGCCCGTGGTTCTGCAGCAGATGGACTCCGGCGTCATCGACCTCGCGATCCTGGACGGGGAGGCGGTGCCTGCGGGCGGGATGGGGATCGCCAAGCAGATGAAGGACGAGATCTACCGGTGCCCGCCCATCCTCGTGCTGACCGGCCGCCCGCAGGACGCGTGGCTGGCCACCTGGTCCCGGGCCGACGGTGCGGTGCCGCACCCCATCGACCCGATCCAGCTCGCCGAGACCGTGGTGCGGCTGCTTCGGGGGGCCCGGGTCTCCGCCGAGGCCCCCGCCGTGGGTCACTGAGCCCGGGCGATCCGTCGGTGAGCAGTCAGGCGAGCAGTCAGATGAGCATGGCGCACTCCTGGCCGGAGGTGCTCAGCGCCCTCATCGGTGGTGCCGACCTGAGCGCCGGGCAGACCGCCTGGGCGATGTCGGAGATCCTGGCCGGCGAGGCGTCGCCGGCCCAGATCGCCGGGTTCGCGGTCGCGCTACGGGCCAAGGGGGAGACCGTCGAGGAGATCGAGGGCCTGGTGGACGGCATGTTCGCCCACTCGGTGCCGATGGTGGTCCACCGACGCGTCCTCGACGTGGTCGGCACGGGGGCGGACCGCTCGATGTCGGTGAACATCTCCACGATGGCCGCGATCGTCGCCGCCGGCGCCGGAGCGCCGGTTGTCAAGCACGGGAGCCGGTCGGCGTCGTCCCCGGCCGGCTCCGCCGACGTCCTGGAGGCCCTGGGCATCCGGCTCGACCTGCCGGCGGCCACGGTCTCCCGGATCGGCGAGGAGGTGGGCATCACCTTCTGCTTCGCGTCGGCGTTCCACCCGGCGCTGCGGCACGCCGCCGTGCCCCGTCGGGAGCTGGGGGTCGGGACCACCTTCAACTTCCTGGGCCCGCTTGCCCACCCCGCCAAGCCGGACGCGCAGGCGATCGGCTGCGCGGACCTGCGGATGGCGCCCCTGATGGCGGGCGTGTTCGCCCGCCGCGGTGTGGACGCCTGGGTGTTCCGGGGCGACGACGGCCTCGACGAGCTGACGACCACCACGACCTCCCGGGTGTGGACGGTCACCGGCGGGTCCGTGTCGGAGCTCGTCGTCGACCCCGATCGGTTCGGGCTGGGTGGTGGCACGTCCGAGGGCCTCCGCGGTCGCGACGTGACCTACAACGCAGACGTGGTGCGCCGCCTGGTGGCGGGCGAGGAGGGTCCGGTTCGTGATGCGGTGCTGCTCAACGCGGGCGCTGCGCTCGCCGTGCACGCCAACGAGCCCGGGGACCCTCTAGACCGGCTGGCGGCCGGCATCGACCGAGCCCGCGCGTCAGTCGACGAGGGCCACGCCCGCACCGTCCTGGAACGCTGGGTCGAGGCCAGCCGGTCGGCCTGACGGCCCCTCGGGTCGGCTCCTCGGGTCGGCGTCATGGCCCGGTCGCGCTCGGAACGACGCCCGTCGGGAGGGGATGTCAGTCGAGCCCCAGCGAGAAGGCCGACTCGAGATCGTGCCGGGAGTACGCGCGGAACGCGATGTGCGTCTCCGTGGACACCACCCCGGACACCTTGTTGAGCTGGTCGGCGACCACCGACGCGACGTCGTCGTGGCTGCCGACCCGCACGAGTGCGATGAGGTCGATCTGACCGGTGACGGAATAGACCTCGCTGACCCCCTCGATCGCGGCGATCTCCTCGGCGACCTCAGGGATGCGGGCGACGTCGGCTTTCACGAAGACGATGGCGGTGATCATGCTGCGAACGCTAGCGGACCGGATGGTGCAGGGTGCGGGACGAGCGCCTCTCGTCGAAAGCGACGAGCGACTCGCGGGAGGCCTGGACCGCGTCGTAGACGCGGAGGTGCTTGGTGGCCCCTCCGACGGGGCAGCTCCACTCGCCCTCGACGTGCACCAGCCGGACCCCGTCCGACTCCAGCCACCGCAGGATCTTCTCGCTCTCGTCGACCGTGGTGGCCGGGGCGGGACCCGGGCCGGCGAGGACCGTGTCGGAGCCGGCTCTCAGCCGGGTGACCCAGTCACCGGCGTGCGCCCCCGCCGGGATCACCCCGGCCCCGGCGAGCCGGCCGTGGCGCACCACGTGCACCGCCCAACGTCCGTCCTCGCGTCGTGCCGCGACCAGCTCGGGGCAGCGGGTCAGGGCTCGCAGCCGCTGCGTGCGGGCGGCCCCGCGCAGGAAGGCGCTCAGGCGGTCCCGCCAGGATCCGGCGTCCTCGAAGCGACTGGCCGCGGCGAGGGCCGCCATCCGGCGGGACACCGAGGCGACGACGGTGTCGGGCTGCTGGTGCAGCGAGCCGCGCAGCTCGGTGACGACCGCTGCATAGTCCTCCGGCGTGACACTGCCGTCGCACGGTGAGAGGCACCTGCCCATCTCAGCCAGTGCGCAGGCGCTCATGGAGGGCACCTTGGGCATCCGCGGTGTGCACTGCCGGATGGGGAAGGCCTCGTGCAGCGCGGCGACCGACCGCTCGGCGGTGCGGCGCGAGGAGAAGGGGCCGACGTAGTCCGCGCCGTCGTCGATCACGTGCCGCACCAGTGAGAGCCGGGGCCACGGCTCCCGCGTAAGCTTGATCCAGTGCACCCGCTCGGGGAAGCGCGAGCGGCGGTTGTACTTCGGCTTGTGCTCGGCGATCAACCGGAGCTCGCGCACCTCGGCCTCGAGCGGGGTGGAGCACTCGATGCCGTCGACGGAGGCCGCGAGCCCGACCATCTCGCCCATCCGGGTCCGGGTCTCCGAGGCGGTGAAGTAGGTGCGGACCCTGCTTCTGAGGTCCTTCGACGTGCCGACGTAGAGCACCCGCCCGCGGTCGTCGCGGAACAGGTAGACCCCCGGTGCGTGCGGGAGCCCCTCGGCGAGGTGTCGTTTGCGGCGCTGTGCGGAGGTGACCCGTGAGCTGAAGGTCTGCAGCTCCTCGAGGGTGTGCACGCCGAGATTGCCGAGCCGGCCGATGAGCCCGTGCAGGACGTCGACGGTCGCCCGGGCGTCCGAGAGGGCCCGGTGGTTCGGCGTGGTGCCGGCGTCGAAGACCACCGCCAGGCTGCTGAGCTTGCAGTTGGGCGCGTCGTCGCGGGTGATCACCCGGCGGGCGAGCTTCGCCGTGTCGAGGACCTCGAACCGCGGCCAGGGTCGGTCCTGCTCCCTGGCGAAGTGCTGGAGGAAGCCGACGTCGAACGGGGCGTGGTGGGCGACGAGGACGCAACCCTGGGCGAACTCCAGGAACTGGGGGAGCACCTGCTCGATCCGCGGGGCGGTCGCCACCATCGAGTCCGTGATCCCGGTGAGCACCGCGATGAACGCCGGGATTGCCTGGTGGGGGTTCACCAGGGTCTGGAACTCCCCGAGCACCTCGCCGCCTCGCACCTTGACCGCGCCGACCTCGGTGATCATCGAGCCGGCGGCAGCCGAGCCACCGGTCGTCTCGAGGTCGACGACGCAGAACGTCACCTCTCGCAGCGGCCGGCCGAGCTCGTCGAAGCTCCGCTGCGCCTCCCAGCGCGAGGACGGGCGCGTCGGGGTGCTCGTCGCCTCGCTCGTCACCGGACCGGTCATGTCGCTGACGCTAGAGGCGGCCACCGACGGAAACCGGCGCGCCACGCGGCATACGCTGGAAGGCGTAGCCGGTGCGAGGTCTCCAGCCGCGTCCGAGCCGACCCGCCGCTTCCCCGGTCCGAGCCACCGTCCGACCACCAGCAGGAGGTTCCCGCCCCATGGCTGTGCCCCTCCCCGGCACGAGCACCCGCTGGCGGTGCGGGGCGTGCGGCAACCTGACTCGCTTCGACGTCATCCGGACCCGACGTACGACGGAGTTCTGGCACTTCGACCTCGCGGGGGACCACCGGGTCGAGGACTCGACGACAGACCACGAAGACGTGTCGGCCGTGACGTGTCGCTGGTGCGGCCGCTCGGATGCGGTCGAGCTCGTCTCGCGCGCAGAGACCGAGCCGTTCACGCCGTGACCGCACCCGAGGAGGTCGACCAGGTCGACCTGACCGCACCGCTCGCCGACGTCGTGCGGGCGCGCGTGGTGTCCCTCGCCGCGGACGCACTCGGCCGGTTGGAGACCGACCACCTCCCGGCGTCGCTACGGAGGGTGGCCTCGTTCGCACCGGCACGGCGAGCCCGGCTGGCGGCGCCGCAGATCGCCGCCGTGCTCGACCTCGACCAGGACTTCCGACGGCACGTGGCCACCCAGGTGCGGACCCAGCTGCCGGAGCTCTGCCAGGCGCTCGACCAGGCGCGGCCGACGCGGACCGCGGACCCGGTCGACGTGGCGGCGCTCGCCTACCTGCTGCGGCCCGAGGGCTGGGTCGCCGTGGTCGCGACCGCCTCCGAGGCCGCCGAGTCGCAGCGGCGTGCCGCGACCGGCCGCGAGGGCTCCGAGCGGGTCGAGCGACTGCGGCGCCAGCTCGAGTCGGCGACCGAGGAGCTCAAGAGCACACGTCGCCGGCACCGTGACCAGCTGGCTGCCCTGAAGGCCGAGAACGTCGACCTCCGGCACCGGCTCGGGGACGCGCGGGCGCGGGTCCGGGCCGCCGAGGAGGCTGCGGAGCGTGCGGCCGCTGGGCTGCAGGAGGTGACGTCCTCGGCAGCCGCGCAGGCGGGGGAGCAGGAGGCGGAGCTGCGCCGGCTGCGGGCCCGGACCGAGGTCCTCGAGCGAGACCTCCGGGGCCTCCGCCGGGCGGAGCGCGCGGAGCGGGACACCGAGACGATGCGAGCCCGCCTGCTGCTGGACACGTTGCTGGAGACGACCCAGGGGCTGCGGCGAGAGCTCGCCCTGCCGGCGGTCGAGGGGTCGCCGGCCGACGCGGTGGAGGCGCACGTCGCCGAGCAGGGCAGCGACGGTTCGTCGGGACAGGGATCCCTGTCCTCGGAGGACCCGGTCTTCCTCGACCAGCTGCTGGGGCTGCCGAGGGTGCACCTGGTCGTCGACGGCTACAACGTGACCAAGACGGCGTGGCCCGAGCTGTCGCTGGAGAGACAGCGCGACCGGCTGCTCGGCGGCCTCGCGCCGTTGGTGGCGCGCAGCGGTGCCGAGGTCACGGTGGTCTTCGATGCCGCCGACTCCGTCGACCGGCCGCTGGTGAACCGGCCCCGCGGCGTCCGGGTGCTGTTCAGCCCGCCTGGGGTCATCGCGGACGACGTGATCCGCGAGCTGGTGGCGGCCGAGCCTCGTGGACGTCCCGTCGTGGTTGTCTCCAGCGACCAGGAGGTCGCTCGCGACGTCGCCAGGGACGGGGCCCGGGTGGCCGCGTCGCCCGCGCTGAGCCGGCTGCTGTCCCGGGTCTGAGAACGCGTCGTCGCGCCGGGTGCCAGCGGTACGGCGCCCATTGTCGGCGCCCCCTGGCAGGGTCTCGTCCACGACCACATCAGCTGGAGGAGACCATGAGCGTGCACATCGACTGCGACACCTGCCTGGTGCGCGGGCTGGCCTGCCACGACTGCGTGGTGACGGTCTTGCTGGGACCACCTCCCGAGCTCGGGTTCGACGCTGACGAGCAGCGCGCACTCGAGGTGCTGGCCGACTCCGGGCTGGTGCCGCCGCTGCGGATGGTCGCCCCGACGTCCGGCCCGGACGTGGCCTCGGCATGAGCCACGGTTTGCGCCTGGAGCCGGCGACGTTTAGCCTGGGTGGCTGGTGCCTGCACAAGTCGACCACACGGGTCGGCTCGGGCGCCGCGTTGAGTCCAGGCGAGGACCGGGGGTCGTCGTCACTGGAGCCGGGGAACCATGTTCCTGGGGTTAATCGCGTGCTCGGAGGATGCCACCACCGCCGCCTCCACCCATGCGTAGGGTTCTTTGCCGCCCGCACCCGTCAGCTAACCCGGTAGACGTCAGACAAAGAGGAGCCGGCCCGCTCGTGACTGACGGCCCGAAGCGCCGTGCGCGCTTCCTTGTGACCCTGTGTGTGATCACCCTCGGCGGCTCGATGATCGCAGCCCCGACCTCCGCCCAGCCGGACATCGGCACGGTCCAGAGTCGGGTGGACCGGCTCTACCACCAGGCTGAGAACGCCTCCGAGAGCTACAACAACGCCCGGCTGGAGCTGCGGCAGGCGCAGAGCAGGCAGGCGGCGATCAGCGCTCAGCTGAGGCGACAGCAGGCCAAGGTCAACGCGGTGCGTGCCCGGGTGGCGGCCGACGTCGTGGCGCAGTACCAGGGCCAGGCGCTGTCCTCGACCGCTCAGGTGCTCCTGGCCGACAGCCCGGACGCGGTCATCGACCGGCTCACCACGGTGTCGGCCTACAACGACCAGCAGACCCAGATGATGGCCGACTTCGCCGTGCAGGCGAAGCGGCTCGAGTCGCGCAGGACGGCCTCGGCCCGGGAGCTGGCCCGGATCGCGGGGACGAAGCGCCGGCTCGGCGAGGAGAAGGCGCAGGTCGACAAGGCCGCGGCCGAGGCCAAGCAGCTGCTCGGAACGCTCAAGGACCGCGCCGCGGCGCGGGCCAGTCGGGCGCAGGACCGGGCCGCCGCGGCCGCGGCGGCGGCCGCGGCGTCTTCTTCCGGCGCCACGGCCAGTGCTCGTGGCGCAGCCCCAGCCCCAGCCTCAACCCCAGCCTCAACCCCAGCCCCAGCCTCAACCCCAGCCCCCGCTGCGGCTCCGTCGTCGGGCCGCGCCGCAGCCGCGGTCCGCTATGCGATGAGCAAGGTCGGTGACGCGTATGTCTACGGCGCGGCCGGGCCGAGTGCCTTCGACTGCTCCGGGCTGACGATGATGGCCTGGGCGCAGGCCGGGGTGGGCCTGCCGCACTCGGCGAGCGCCCAGATGGGCTCCGGCACGCCGGTCTCCCAGTCCCAGCTCCGCCCCGGGGACCTGGTCTTCTACTACAGCCCGGTCAGCCACGTCGGGATGTACATCGGCAACGGCCAGATCGTCAACGCGGAGAACCCGAGTGTCGGCGTTAAGATCACGGGTGTGAACACGATGCCCTACGCCGGGGCCGTCCGCCCTGGCTGACCCGCCTCGTCTCTGGCGGCGATCCTGGCCACGTCCCTGGGCTGCCGCCCTGGTTATCGCTCTCGCCTGCTGCGTGGCCGCCGGTGCGGGACTGCTCGGGCAGCGGCTCCCGGCAGCCGCGCCCGGCGATGCGACGCTGGGCCCGACACCTCGGGCGACGCCCGGCCCCGACCTGCGGCAGCCGCCCGATGCGGTGCGGGTCAAGGCCGCGGCCCGCCTGCTGAACCTGCTCGGCAGCCGGCTTCAGGACGGTAGCCGGCAGGAGGTGATGGCGCTCGGTGTCGACCAACGCGCCCGGCAGGAGCTCCGCATCCTCCGGAGCAACGTCCGCACCCTCGGGGTCACCGACCTCTCACTGCGCTACGTCCGGGACCGGTCCGACGTGGTCCGCGCCGCTCACCAGTGGGTGGGCGACGTGCGGGTGCGGTGGCGGCTGAGCGGGTTCGACGCGCATGACAGCCACCTGGTCGTCCCGGTCACCTTCTCGCGGTCCGGTTCGCAGGCCCGGTTCGTGACGGCACGTCGCGACGACGGCGGCCCGACTCCGATGTGGCTGCTGGAGCCGGTCGCAGTGCGGCGGACCCCGCGGTCGCTGGTCGTCACCAGCGCCGCCGACAGGACGTTCCGCTACTCCGGGCTCGCCGACCAGGCGGTGGCCGACGTGCTCGCCGTGCTGCCCGGATGGTCCGGTCGCCTCGTCGTCGAGGTGCCCGGAGGCGAGGATGGCCGCGGTGTCCCAGGAGGTCTGGCGCGGGTCCTCGGGTCCCAGCCATCGGCCTACGCCGAGATCGCAGCCGTCACCACCACAGCGGACGGGTCGGTGAACCCCGACGCGCCGGTGCACATCTTCGTCAACGCGCCGGTGTTCGACCCGCTCGGACCCCGCGGAGCCCAGATCGTGATGAGCCACGAAGCCACCCACGTCGCCACCGGCGCAGCGCGGTCCTCGATGCCGACCTGGCTGATGGAGGGCTTCGCCGACTACGTCGCGCTCGACCATGCGGGGCTCCCCGTGAAGCTGATGGCGAGCCAGGTCCTGGCCTCCGTCCGCAGGCACGGGCCGCCCTCGCACCTGCCCGGCACCGCCGACTTCGGCCCGCACCAGAAGGCGCTCGGGGCATCGTACGAGTCCGCGTGGCTGGCGTGCCGGCTGCTGGGCCGGACCTACGGCGAGCGCCGGCTGGTCGCGTTCTACCGCGCCGCCGACCGGGCCTCGTCGACCACCCGGGCCTTCGGCTCCGTCCTCGGCACCGATGAGGAGGCGTTCACCCGGGCGTGGCGCAGTGAGCTGCGCCGGCTCGCCCGGTGAGCCGGCTGCTCGTCGTGACCAACGACTTCCCGACCCGCCGGGGCGGGATCGAGTCCTTCGTGCTCGCGCTCTGCGAGCGGCTGCCGGCCGACGAGGTGGTCGTCTACACGGCCGCCATGCCGGGCGACACGGAGTACGACGCGTCGCTGCCGTTCCCGGTGCACCGGGACCCGCGCCGGATCCTGCTCCCGACGCCTGCCGTGGCCCGCAGGGTCGGGAGGGCCCTGCGGGATGGCTCGTGCGACCGGGTGCTGCTCGGCGCGAGTGCTCCGCTGGGGCTGCTGGCGCCGGCACTCCGCCGAGCCGGGGCCCGGCGGATCGTGGGGCTCACGCACGGGCACGAGGTGTGGTGGGCGCGGGTTCCGGGCAGCCGTCGGCTGCTCCGCCGGATCGGGGACTCGGTGGACGTGCTGACCTACGTGAGCGACTGGTGCCGGGACCGCATCGCCCCGGCGCTCTCACCCGAGGCACGCTCGCGAATGGTCCGGCTTTCGCCCGGCGTGCACCCCGACCGGTTCTTCCCCGGCTGCGGAGGGGCCGGGATCCGCAGCCGGCTCGGGATCGGAGCGGACACGCCGGTGGTCGTCTGCACGGCGCGGATGGTGCGCCGCAAGGGCCAGGACACGCTGGTGCGGTGCTGGCCCGAGGTGCTGCGGTCGATGCCGGACGCGCTGCTGCTCCTGGTCGGCGACGGCCCGGCCCGGCCACGTCTGGAGGCGCTCGTCGACGAGCTCGGCGTGCGCGCCTCCGTGCTGCTCACCGGGAGCGTGGACTGGGCCGACGTGCCTGGGTACACCGACGCCGGCGACGTGTTCGCGATGCCGTGCCGCACCCGGTGGTGGGGCCTGCAGCCGGAGGCCTGGGGCATCGTGCTGCTCGAGGCGCAGGCCTGCGGACTGCCCGTCGTGGTGGGTCGCTCGGGCGGGGCCCCGGAGACCGTCCTGGACCCGGCCCGGGCGCGGGTCCTGGACCGGGACGGCGACGTGGCCACGGCCCTGGTCGAGCTCCTCGGGCAGCGGCGGCGACGGGTAGCCGGGGACGCGGTGGTCAGGTGGACCTGGTCGGCAGCGGCCGACCGGCTCGCTTCCCTATGGCGCTGAGGGCTGCTCGTGCTGTTGGTGATCCTGGAGGCGTGGTGGACTTGCCAGCCGGTGGGGGCCGGTGACCAGCACCATGCCGTGCCGCTCGGCGAACGACTTCGTGCAGCACACCGTCGATGCGACGTGGCCGAGTCTGTCCGACGACCGTTCGAGTCATTGTCATCCTTCGTGAACTGTGGCGCACCGGCAGGTCGGGGGAGGGGGTATGCCGGTCCTGGCAGCACCGGGCCCGTCTCCCGCAGGGAGCATCGGCATCGGGTGACCCGGACGTGAGCGAGCCGACAGGCGCGGTGTGCGGGGTGGCTTCACTCACGAAGGTCGTCGGCGAGCAGTCCCGAGCGCACCGCTTTCATGATGGCGTCGGCCCGGTTGGAGGCACCGAGCTTCTCGTAGATCTTCGAGATGTGGGTCTTGGCGGTCGAGTCGCTGACGAAGATCGCCCGCCCGATCGCGGAGACCGAGAACCCGCGCGCCAGCAGGCTCAGGACCTCGGCCTCGCGCTGGGTCAGCTGCGGGCCGGTGGGGGTCATCCGGCGGCGCATGGCGCCGGCGAGGTCGGCTGCCGCGAAGGAGCGCGGTGAGACCAGTGCGTGGCGTGCGGCGGCGACGACCTCGTCCGAGGGGGCGTCCTTGGCGACGAACGCCGAGGCTCCGGCCTCCAGGGCGGCGAACAGCTGCTCGTCGCCGGCGTACATCGTCAGCACGACCACCCCGGTGTCGTGACCCTGGGACCTGATCTCGCGGACCACGTCGAGCCCGGTGCCGTCCGGCAGCCGGACGTCGGTGACGACCACGTCCGGAAGGAGGTCGGCGAACATCCTGAGCGCCTCGCTCCGCGATGCTGCCTGGCCTGCCACTTCGAAGTCCTCGGACCTCTCGAAGGCGCGGACGAGACCCTCACGGATCAGCTCGTGGTCGTCGACAAGAAGCACGCGGGTGCGGGAGGCGGTCATCGGGCTCGCACGCTTTCCTGGGCGGGAGCGCTGCGGTCCGCGACCCTGACCTCCACCTTGGTGCCGCCGCGAGGGTCCGCTGTCGGGCTCGAGTGGATCTCCAGCGTGGCGTGGATCCGCTCGGCGCGCTCCCGCATGATCGAGATGCCGAAGGAGTCCCTGCGCTGAACGCTGATGCCCGCACCGTCGTCACGGATCACCAACGTGGCTTGGGGCGGGTCCGTCCAGCAGTCGACCCACAGGTTCTGGGCGTGCGCGTGCTTCCGGGCGTTGGTGATCGCCTCCTGGGCGATCCGCAGCAGCTCCGCCTCGACCGCAGGCGCGAGCCGGTACGGCGCCTCCCGCAGTGTCAGGTGGACGGTCAGGTGCGACCTGGCGCCGACAGCCCGCACGTAGTCGGAGAGTGCCGCACCGAGGCCGCTCGTGGCCGTCACGTCGCTGCGTAGGTCGAAGATGGACAGCCGCAGGTCGGCCACCACCCGGGACAGGTCGGTGCGCAGCCGGTGGAGTGCGCCGGCCACGGCGGGGTCCGCGACCGACGCCGCCATGTCGTCCACGGCGTAGCCCAGCGACGCGATCTCCTGGGCCACGCCGTCGTGGATCTCCCGCGCCAGCCGCTGCCGCTCGTCGGCCGTTGCCAGGGTCCGGATCTCGTCGAAGACCAGCGCCGTGTCCAGCCGCACGCTGTGCGCGTCGACCTCGCCCATCAGCTCGGTCACCATCTCGGTCGTGGCTGCCTGCGTCGAGGAGGAGACGGCCACCCCGATCATCCGGTTGCCGACCCTCAGCGGCAGGACCACCCGGTGCCGCGCCTCCGGCTCGCCGGCAGGCACGATCCCCTGGACGGGCTCGTGCCGCTCCCAGCAGCGCTCGACCAGGATGTCCTTGGGCACGAGCAGCTGCTGGGCACCGAGCCCGAGGTAGGCCAGCGGCAGCAGGGGTGACCCCTCGGTCTTGACGAACACGGCGGCGAGGCTGCCGTCGAGCCGCTCGTGGATGGTGGCCATCAGCGCGGCTGCCATCCCTTCGCTGTCCAGCCCCGCCGACAGGCGCCGCGTCACGGCTCGCAGCTGGGTCAGCAGCTGTCGCGCCGACTCGTAGTGGCTGTCGACCGTGTCCGACATGCCGGACAGTCCGTTGCTGCGCGCCCAGAGACCCAGCAGGCCGCTGCCGGCGCTGGTGAGGAGCCAGGGAGCGAGGTCGCCGGCCTGCTGGACGGTTGCGCCGACGCCGTCGACCACCAGCGGTACGACGAGCAGGCCGGCGACCTGCGCGGCCATCGCGGCCAGCACGCCCGGGAGCCTGCTGAGCAGTCCGGCGAGGAGTGCCAGGACCACGAGGTAGGGCAGCGCGATGCTCGACCCCGGGAAGGTCGCGCCGCTGACCTGAGCCACGACCAGCGTCTCCGAGGTCAGCACCGCCAGCGTGGCTCGGCGGGTGAGGTGGGTGAGGACAGCCGAGGTCGCGCCCACTGCGACCACGGCCACCACGGCCGGGGTCGTCGACGCGCGACCGGTCATGCGAGCGCCAGGACCTGTCGCCAGCCAGATGACCAGGACGCCCGCGATGCCGAGGGCGCGGGTCCAGACCGCTACCTGTTCGCGAGAGGCCAACCCCCATGCACCTCCACCACCGACAAGGCTGGGCCTGATGGGCGTCAGGCCGCCGTAAAGATTTCTACACTATAGAGCCGGGGCTCGCCGACGTCTGCCGAGCGGCAGCGCGCGCCAGGTGGGGTCCCTGACGTGCCGGAACCCGGTGTGAACGCGGTTCCTCCGGCTATCCCCACCCGAGCGTCAAGATCCCTCGAGCGGGGTGGCGGCCCCCTCACCTGGAGTAGAGGTCGTCCACGTCCCGCCGGAACTGCGCGAGCACCACGTTGCGCTTGACCTTGAGGCTCGGCGTGAGCTGGCCGCCGTCCTCGGTCCAGTCGACCGGCAGGATGACGAACCGACGCACGGACTCGGCCCGGGAGACCGCCCGGTTGGCCGCCTCGATCGCGGACTGGACCTCCGCGCGCAGGTCCGGGTCGTCGACCAGCCCGGCCACGGACGACGGCTTCGCGCGCCGCTGCGCCCAGGGCGCGAGGGCCTCGTCATCGATCGTGACCAAGGCGGAGACGAACGGCCGCCCGTCACCGACGACCATGCACTGGCTGACCAACGGGTGCGCACGGATCCGGTCCTCCAGCACGGCGGGGGCCACGTTCTTGCCGCCGGTGGTCACCAGGATCTCCGTGCGGCGGCCGGTGACCCGCACGAAGCCCTCGTCGTCGATCTCGCCGAGATCCCCGGTCCGCAGCCACCCGTCGGGCTCCAGGACGTGTGCGGTCGCCTCGTCGTCGCGCCAGTAGCCACCGCAGACCTGCCGGCCGCGCACGTGCAGCTCGCCGTCCTCGGCGACCCGCACCGCAGTGCCGGCGAGGGGGCGTCCGACGGTTCCGACCTTCACGGCGTCCGGGCGGTTCACGGTGACCGCCGCCGTCGTCTCGGTGAGGCCGTAGCCCTCCAGCACCGGGAGGCCGATGCCTCGGTAGAAGTGCCCCAGCCGGTCTCCGAGCGGGGCTCCGCCGGAGACGGCGTAGGAGCAGCGTCCACCCCAGGCCTCCCGCAGCCGCCCGTAGACGAGCCGCTCGAACAGGGCGTGCTGGGCCCGCAGCAGCAGCCGCGGGACCCGCCGTGCTGCGGATGGAGCCGGCTGGTCGAGGAGCCGGCTGTAGGCGATCGCCGTCTCCGCGGCCCGGTCGAAGAGCCTGCCACGACCGTCCGCCACGGCCCCCTGGCTGGTGAGGTTGAAGATCTTCTCGAAGACCCGGGGCACCGCCAGCATGAACGTCGGCCGGAAGGTCGACATGTCCGCGAGCAGCCGGCGTACGTCGGAGCAGTGACCCAACCGCACCCGGGACCGCACCGCCCCGACGGCGACGACCCGGGCGAACACGTGCGCGAGCGGGAGGACCAGCAGGGTCGACGCGTCCTCGCCCGCGAACAGCTCCTCGAGCTCGTCGGTCGCCGCCCCGAGCTCGAACATGAAGTTGCCGTGCGTGAGCATGCATCCCTTGGGGCGTCCCGTGGTCCCGGACGTGTAGACCAGGGTGGCCAGCGAGTCCGGCCCGGCACGGGTTCGCAACCGCTCCAGGTCGTCCTGGGGATAGGCGACGCCGGCCGACGCGAGCATCTCGACGCCGTCCTGCGCCAGGCACCAGACGTGGTCGAGGGTCTCGAGGCGATGCCGCACCCGGTCCAGACGGGCCAGGTGCTCGATGGTCTCCACCACCACGGCCGTCGCGCCGGAGTCCGTGAGGATCCACTCGATCTGCTCCGCGGAGGCGGTCTCGTAGACGGGCACCGACACCCCGCCGGCGAACCAGACGGCGTAGTCGAGCAACGTCCACTCGTAGCGGGTGCGGGACAGGAGGGCCACCCGGTCGCCGGGCTCGATCCCGGCGGCGGCGAGCCCACCGGCGACCTCACGCACCCGGGCGAGGAACTCACCGGCCGTGACGTCGACCCAGTCGTCGTCCCGCGGGATGCCGAAGGCGACGGTGTCGGCGTGCTCGGTCCCGTTGCGCACCACGTCGTCGGTGAGGTTGCCGTGCCGGGGCAGCACATAGCCTGCGGGGCTCTCGAACTGTCTCAATCGACCACCTTCTGCTGGGCCGGTCTCGTCGAGCGCGACGCTACCGCGGTCGTCCGATACGCTCAGCGACTCCGGGGCCGTGCTCGGTCGCGGCGCCGGGCAGCCGCAGCGGGGAAGGACACGAAGCGATGGCAGAGCAGACCACCTCGAGCATCGTGATCTCCGCCGACCCGGCGTCGGTGATGGCGGTCATCTCCGACTTCGCGTCCTACCCGGTGTGGGCGCAGGGTGTGAAGAAGGCGGAGCCGCTGCCCGGCAACGGCACGGGATCGGGTCGCCCCGAGCAGGTCTACTTCGAGCTGGACGCCAGCCCCATCAAGGACGCCTACACCTTGCGCTACCACTGGGACGCCGACCAGTCGGTCAGCTGGACGCTGGTCGAGGGGAGGATGCTCAAGGCGATGGACGGTGCCTACGAGCTCGACGCCCGCCCGGACGGCAGCACCGAGGTCACCTACCGGCTCGCTGTGGACATCAGCATCCCGATGATCGGGATGCTCAAGCGCAAGGCGGAGAAGGTCATCATCGACACGGCGCTCAAGGGGCTCAAGAAGCGCGTCGAGTCGATCGACCGGCCTTGAGGGTCATCCTCTTCACCGGCAAGGGTGGCGTCGGGAAGACGACGGCGGCTGCCGGCACGGCGGCGCGAGCGGCCGCGGACGGATATCGGACCCTGGTGCTGTCCACTGACGCGGCGCACTCCCTCGCCGACGCCTTCGGCGTGCCGATCGGCTCCGAGCCGACGTCGGTGAGCCCCTGCCTGTACGTCGCTCAGGTCGACGCCCAGCAACGGTTCGAGCGCTCGTGGACCGAGATCGCGGGCTACCTGCGGATGGTCCTGGAGGCCGGCGGGTCCGACCCGATCACCGCCGAGGAGCTGACCGTCGTCCCGGGCGCCGAGGAGGTGCTGGCACTGCTCGAGCTCCGCACCCAGGTCCGCTCGGGTGAGTGGGACGTCGTGGTGGTGGACTGTGCCCCGACCGCCGAGACGCTCCGGCTGCTCGCGCTGCCGGAGGCGCTGGGGTGGTACATGGACCGGGTACTGCCGGCCGAGCGCCGGCTGGTCAAGGCACTGCGGCCGGTGCTCGCCAAGGCGTCCGGGGTGCCGATGCCGCACGACACCGTCTTCGACGCCGTGGAGCGGCTGCACGGCGACCTGCGGGAGGTGCGTCAGATCCTCACCGGTGACGACGCCAGCGTCCGGCTGGTGCTCACCCCGGAGACCGTGGTGGTGGCCGAGGCCCGGCGATCCCTGACCACCCTGTCGCTGTTCGGCTACCGAGTCGACGGGGTGGTCGCCAACCGGGTGTTCCCCACCGACGGTGCCGACCCCTGGCGTCGCACCTGGGCCGCGGCCCAGGCCGGCGTCCTGGTCGAGGTCGAGCACTCGTTCACGGGGCTGCCCGTGTGGCGCTCGTCCTACCAGCCCGCCGAGCCGGTGGGCGTCGTGGCCCTGCACGACCTGGCCCGGGCGGCGTACGGCGACGACGACCCGCTCGCTCCGCCGAGGGGCCCCAGCCCGATGACGTTCACCCGCACCCGCACCGGTACGACGCTGCGTCTCGCACTACCGTTCGTGGCGAAGTCCGACCTAGACCTCACCCGACACGGAGACGAGCTGGTGGTGACCGTGGGCTCCTACCGCAGGCTGATCGCGCTCCCCGGCCCGCTCGGCAAGCAGTCGGTCGTCGGGGCGCGCATCGACGACGGGGCGCTCAAGGTGCGGTTCCGCGCAGACCAGGACCCGACATGAGCGACCAGGACGGCGGCGAGCGGACCGGAAGCGTGGGCGAGGAGGCGGTCAAGCTGTTGCAGGCCCTCCAGGACTGGGCCAGGGACGGCGCCGGCGACGCCACGGACGCCACCGCCTCGGCGGCGGCCGGGGTTGCGGCCGCCGCCCACCGCATCAACGAGCACCTCGCGACGGGAGGGCCCGACTGCCGGTACTGTCCCCTCTGCCAGGTCATCGCGGCGGTCCGCGGCACCTCGCCGGAGGTCCGGGGACATCTGACCGCGGCAGCGACGTCTCTCCTGCACGCGGTGGGAGCCGTGCTCGCCACGCCGGTGCCCGACCGGGGCGCCGGAAGGCGGGACCCGGTGCAGAAGATCGACCTCGACGACGAGTGGGAGGACGACTAGATGGGTCTCACGGTTGGCATCGACGTTGGTGGCACCAAGATCGCGGGTGGGGTCGTCGACGAGAAGGGTGCCATTCTGGCGACCGCTCGCCGGGAGTCACCCGCGACCGACACCGACGCCATCGAGAAGAGCATCGAGGACCTGGTCGCCGAGCTCCGTGCCCACCACGACATCGTGGCGGTGGGCGTCGGAGCGGCCGGTTTCGTCGACTCCCGGCGCTCGACGGTGATGTTCGCCCCGAACCTCGCCTGGCGCGACGAGCCGCTCCGGGCGGACCTCGAGGAGCGCATCCACCTGCCGGTGGTCATCGAGAACGACGCGAACGCCGCCGCGTGGGGGGAGTTCACCTTCGGGGCCGGCTACGACGTCTCGGACAGCCTGCTCGTCACGGTCGGCACCGGGGTCGGTGGCGGGATGGTGCTCAACGGCGAGCTGCACCGCGGTGCCTTCGGCGTGGCCGCGGAGATCGGACACATGCGCGTGGTGCCGGGGGGCCGCATCTGCGGGTGCGGCAACCGCGGCTGCTGGGAGCAGTACGCCAGCGGCACCGCGCTGGTGCGCGACACCCGGATGCAGGCGCGGCAGGGCTCGCTGATCGCCCGAACCCTGCTGGACCGGGCCGGTGGGGACGTCAAGGCGATCACCGGGCCGTTGATCACCGAGGCCGCCCGGGACGGCGACGAGTTCGCACGTGAGCAGCTCGCCTCCCTCGGTCGCTGGCTGGGCGAGGGCATCGCCAGCCTGGTCGCGATCCTGGACCCGGCCGTCGTCGTCATCGGCGGCGGCGTGTCCGAGGCGGGAGACCTGCTCCTGGACTCCGTGCGGGCGCACTTCCGCGCCCACCTCACCGGGCGGCACTACCGCCCGGAGCTGCAGGTCCGCGCCGCCCTGCTGGGCAACAAGGCCGGCATGATCGGTGCGGCCGACCTGGCTCGCCGGCCCTGAGGCCGTGGCTGGCCGGACTCAGCTGGCCGGACTCAGCTGGCCGGACTCAGCTGCGCGCCGTGCGGTAGCCGTCGACCAGCTCACCGGCCAGCTGCTCGAGGAACAGCCCGACGTCGGTGACGATCCCGCGGGCCTGCGAGGACCCCCGGTCGGCGAGCTTGGTGACGGTCGCCGGGTTGATGTCCACGCACACCAGCGGCACCGATGCAGGCAGGATGTTGCCGGTCGCCACCGAGTGCAGCATGGTCGCCACCATCAGGCAGAACCCGACGCCGGTCAGGTGGGCCCGCATCGCCCGCTGCCCCTCCAGGACGTCGGTGTAGACGTCGGGCAGCGGCCCGTCGTCGCGGACGGAGCCGACCAGCACGTAGGACTTGCCGCCGGTCACCATCGCGTGCATGATCCCGCCGGTCAGCACCCCGGAGTCGACGGCGGCCCGGATGGAGCCTGCCTTGCGGATGGTGTTCAGCGCGCGGATGTGGTGCTCGTGGCCGTGCTCGACGCCGCGCCCCTGGGCGAGGTCGACGCCGAGCGAGGTGCCGAACAGCGAGGACTCGATGTCGTGGGTGGCCAGTGCGTTGCCGGCGAACAGGACGTCGACGAACCCGGCGTTCACGAGGGCGACCATGGCCGGAGCCGCTCCCGTGTGTACGACGCCCGGCCCGCCCACCCACAGCACCTTCTTGCCCGCCGTCTTCGCCTCCCGCATGCCGTCGGCGACCTGGCGCACCAGGACGGCCTGCGGCTTCTCGCTGGACACGTCGGACTCCATGAACCCGAAGGAGCCCTCGGCCTTGGTCATGATCGGCACGTCGACCCGGATCCCGGACACGCCGCACACGACCTGCATGCCGGCCTTCACGTCCGACATCGGCAGCGTGTAGACCCGCGGTCGCTCTCCGGAGTCGTCGACGACCAGCCCGCAGTCCATCTCCGGGTTCTCCACGTCGACCCACCGACCGGCTATCCGGACCCTGGTCGCGAGGTTGGTCGTCGAGTAGAAGTGGTCGGGGAACACGCCGTCGACCTCGCACGGTGCGAGGTCGGGCTCGCCGGCCTGTACCTGGTTGACCCCTCGGGTCTGCAGCCGCATCAGCAGCCGGTCCAGCGCCTCCACGTCCTGATGGGTGACGGTGATGGTCGCCGACGACAGGTCGGCTGCCTCGTGGCCGACGTCGAAGCGGTCGATGACCCAGTCGCCGCCGTACTCCCGGATGTCGTCGAGCACTCGGGACAGGATCCCGGTGTCGATCAGGTGGCCGGTGACCTCGACGGTCTCGCTGGCGTGCACGTGGTCTCCAATCGGGTCGGGACGACCGCCGCCCCCGCGCGGCGGCGAGCCGTTCGGACCCTACACAACCGCGCCGTCGCCCCACCCGTCGCCGCCGTCTCGAGGCATCGTCGCGATCAGGAAGACGAACCCGCCGACGAACGCCGCGACCAGCAGCATCGAGAACCAGGTCGGGAACGCCCAGCCGAACACCACGGCCAGCACCATCGCAAGCGGGGACCCGAACAACCCGCCCCAGGCGATCCGCCGGGCCGGAGTCCCCCGGGGGATGGGGGGCGGCTCGGGAGGGACGTAGTGGTCGTGCTCGTCGGTGCGCCGCCGGCGCGGCTCGTCGGGCACGGCTGCGGCGGCCCGTTCCACGTCGAGTGGTTGGGACCCGGGTGGTTCGAAGGGGTCGACCGCCTCGAGGTAGGAGCGGTCGAAGATCGGCGGCGGCTCGACCGGTGCGGGCGGCTGCTCCGGAGGTGGCGGGGTCACGGCGTCCTCGCGCGGGACCAGACCCGCCGACGGCGGGCCGGGGGTGCCGTCCAGCACGGCCCGCTCGCCGTAGTTCTCGACGATCAGCCGCCAGGCGGCCTCCTCGTCGAACGAGGCGTCGAACGGGGAGCCGGGACCGGTCGGCCCCGCAGGCGTGCCGTTGGCCGGGTCGTCCCTGGAGCCGTCGCGGGGCACGTCGTCTGAGGAGGTCATGGTCCCGTCACTCGTCGTACGAACTGGGCAGACTCCTCGAAGACGATCGGGGCGTCGTTGTCGAGCGTAGCCACGTGGTAGCTGTTCTCAAGAATCCGCTCGGTCAGGTCCCGTGAGGAGACCCGAGCCCGGATCAGCGCCCCTGAGGACGGGTCGACGACGTGGTCGACCGTGGACCGGAAGACCAGCAGGGGCTGGGTGACCTTCGGCAGGTCCTCGCGCAGGGTTCGCCACCCGGTGCGCATCGAGTGGGCCGCACGCAGCGGGGTGCGGCGGTAGCCGTGCTCCTCGACCCCCGGCTTCTTGATGTCGTTGGTGATGCCGGGAAACGACCCGAGGAGGTGCTTGAGCAGCGGCAGCGCGAGGAGGTCCTTGCGGTCCAGGTTGACCGCGGGGTTCACCAGGACCACGCCGGCGACCTCACGGCCCCGGTCGGCGGCGAGCCGCAGCGCCAGTCCGCCGCCCATGGACAGCCCGCCGACCACGACCTGGTCGGAGTCGGCGCGGAGCTTCTCGAAGGCCCGCTCCACCTCGCCGCACCAGTCGGCCCAGCCCGTGCGGTTCATGTCCTGCCAGGTCGTGCCGTGCCCGGGCAGCAGGGGTACGGCGACCCCGAACCCCTGGCCGGCGAGGTAGCGGCCCCACGGCACCATCGAGGCCGGTGACGCGGTGAACCCGTGGATGAGCAGGACCCCGACCCGCCGGCCGTCCAGGGGCGCGGGAACCGCCTCCGCGTGGTACGGCTCCACGGTCGGTGCAAGGGACACGACATGCTCCTGTGAGTGGGCGAACCGTCGAGATGACCGACGTACGAATCGTCGCACGCAGGGGTGACGAGGGCTAGGGTTTGGCTCACCCCTCCCGCCTCACCTACTCGCCCGAAGAGGTCGCCTTGTTCTACTGGCTGCTGAAGTGGGTCGTCCTGGGCCCGGTCCTCAAGCTCGTCTTCCGCCCGCAGACCGAGGGTGCGGACCACGTCCCGAGCGAGGGCGCCGCGATCCTGGCCAGCAACCACCTCTCCTACGCCGACTGGCTCTTCATGCCGCTGACCCTGCAGCGCCGGGTGACGTTCGTGGCCAAGGCCGAGTACTTCACGTCCCCGGGCATCAAGGGCTGGTTCCAGAAGAAGTTCTTCTCCGGGGCCGGGCAGGTGCCGATCGACCGCTCGGGCGCCGACGCCGCCGAAGGGGCGCTCTCTGCGGCCAAGAAGATCCTCGGCCAGGGCGAGCTGTTCGGGATCTACCCCGAGGGCACCCGCTCGCACGACGGGCGGCTCTACCGCGGCAAGACCGGGGTGGCCCGGCTCGCGCTGGAGATGAAGGTGCCGGTGATCCCGGTCGCGGTGGTGGGCACCGACGTGGTGGCGCCGCCCGGGAAGAAGTTCGGGGCGATCACCCGGCCCGTCGTCCGCTTCGGTGCACCGCTGGACTTCTCCCGCTACGAGGGCCTGGAGAACGACCGGTTCATCCTCCGCTCGATCACCGACGAGATCATGTACGAGATCATGCGGCTCTCCGGCCAGGAGTACGTCGACATCTACGCCGCCCGAGCCAAGGCGCTCGACAAGGAGGCCCGCAAGGAGCCCAGCCCCGACATGATGGGCGCCCCGCCCGAGTCACCGGGGGACACCGAGCTCAAAGCGTCCTGAGGATGCCGCGACCGTCCGCGCGCGGAGGTCTGCACGATCCGGTGGCGGACCAGGTCGAGACGACTCTGTTCCGGGCCCTGGCGGTGCTGCGCGTCGTGGTCGCGGTCTACGTGGTGGCGCTGGGCGTCTCGCGCTGGCGGGAGCTCGACCACCCCGTCGTCGGGTGGGTGGTCCTCGGCGTCATCGTCGCCTGGACCGGAACGGCCGCCTGGCTCTACGACGCTCCAGGTCGCCGTGGTCTGCCGCTGCTCGTCGTGGACTTCCTGGTCGCGGCCCTCGCCCTGCTCTCCACGCCGTACGTGCAGAGCGACGCCATGCTGGAGCGGCACGCCTCCACGATGCCGTCGTTCTGGGTGATCACCGCCGTGCTGGCCTGGGCCGTCGCGCGTGGGTGGGGCTGGGGGCTGGGAGCGGCGCTGGTGATGACCCTGCTCGACCTGTCGGTGCACACGTCGCCCAACGGCACCACGTGGGGCAACATCTTCCTGCTGCTGCTCGCCGCCGGCATCGTGGGCTACTCGAGCAGCCTGATCCGTGAGGCGACCGAGGCCCGAGCGGAGGCGGAGCGGATCGCCGCGGTCCTCTCCGAGCGGGCCCGGCTGGCTCGCGCGGTCCACGACGGGGTGCTCCAGGTGCTGGCGCTCATGCAGCGTCGCGGGCTCGAGCTCGGTGGCGAGGCCGCGGAGCTCGGGCGGCTCGCCGGTGACCAGGAGGCCGCACTGCGCGCCCTGGTGCAGGGCGACGTCCTGCCGGCGCGGTCCGCGGTCGCGGCGGGGGCCGCGGGCGAGCGCGACCTCGTCGCGTCGCTGTCCCGGCTGGCGTCGCGGACGGTCACCGTCTCCGGTCCGGCCGGCCAGGTCCTGCTGGCTGAGCACCTGGTCCGGGAGCTGACGGCGGTGGCCCGCGCGTGCCTGGACAACGTGGCGCGGCACGTGGGCCCGGACGCGCGTGCGTGGGTGCTTGTGGAGCTGGTAGGGGACACGGTGGTCCTCACGGTCCGCGACGAGGGCCCCGGGATTCCCGTCGGCCGCCTGGAGCAGGCCCGCGACGAGGGGCGGCTCGGGGTGAGCGAGTCGGTCCGCGGCCGGATGGCCGCTCTGGGCGGGACCGCCGCGCTGGTGACCGCGCCCGGTCAGGGCACCGCGTGGGAGCTCTGTGTCGTGGCGTCGAGGACGGACGCGGGGGTCCACTCGAAGTAGGTGTCCACGTCGTCGGCGAGGAC
>JAICWH010000227.1 GCA_025934895.1 Nocardioidaceae bacterium
CGAGCCGGCGCGTCTGCAGGCCTGGAACCTGTCGAGCCGGCGCGTCTGCAGGCCTGGAACCTGTCGAGCCGGCGCATCCGCAGGGCACGACCAGTGCGGAGTCGGCCCTGTCCAGCCGCCGCGATCGCCCAAGAAGGTCGGGCGATCGAGTCGGTGGTGTACGGCTCGTGGTCTTCAATGCCAGACGCCGCTGCGGATGCGCCCGCTCGGCACCCGGGGAGCCTGCGGATGCGCCGGCTCGGCACCCGGGGGGCCTGCGGATGCGCCGACTCGACAACGCACTGGGCTTGGTCTGGTCAACAGACCGTTTTCTGCTACTCTCAGGCTCGACGTAAACCTGTCGATCTAAACCTGTCGATCTAAACCTCTCGACGTAAATCTCTCGACGTGAACCTCTCGACGTGAACCTCTCGACGTGAACCTCTCGACGTGAACCTGGAGAACCTTCGTGACATCAGCCCGGCACCGGCAGCAGCACACCGCGGAGGGCGCTCTCAGCGTCGCCAGCCTCGGAACGCTGCTGTCCCTCGTCGTGTTCACCACGCCGCTGTCCACGCTGAACACGACCGCCTCCGCGCTCGGCGCCGGGGTGTCGGGCCGGACCTGGATCCTCAGCTCGATGAGCATCGGCCTCGGTGCGGCGCTGCTGTCGACCGGGACCCTCGCGGACGACTTCGGGCGTCGACGCACATTCGTGGCCGGCATGGTCGTGCTGGCAGCCGGGTCGGTCTCCTGTGGGTTGGTGAGTGGCGTGGAGGTGTTCGTCCTCGCGCGGATCGTGCAGGGCCTCGGCGCCGCGGCTGTGATCGCCTCCAGCCTGGGCATCATCGCGCACACCTTCCCGCCCGGACCGGCCCGGGCCCGCGCCGGTGGGATGTGGGGGGCGAGCGTGGGCGCGGGCATCGCGCTCGGGCCGCTGCTGTCATCCGTGCTGGCGTCGGTGATGAGCTGGCGGGACGCCTACTGGGTGGCCGCGATCGCCGCGATCCTGGTTGCCGCTGCGGCACGGCGCCTGCTGGAGGAGTCCCGCGCTGACGAGAAACGTGGTGTCGACCCGTGGGGCGCGCTGCTCCTCGGGGCCGGAGTCAGCTGTCTTCTCGTCGCCCTGGTCGACGGCAGGAACGGCTGGACGCAGCCGCCGGTGCTGGCGCTGGGGGGTGCCACGGTCATCCTCTTGGGGGCCTACGTCGCCGTGGAGGCCACCACCTCCTCGCCGATGCTCGACCTGTCCCTCGTGCGGCACCCGGCCTTCGTCGCCGCGACCGCCGCGGCCTTCGCCAACGGTGCCGGGGTGATCGCCGTGCTCTCCTACATGTCGGGCTTCCTCGGGGCCGCGCTGGGTGTCTCCCCCGTCAGCTCGGCCCTGCTGCTGCTCGCCTGGTCCGCGACCAGCGTCGTGGCCGCTCTGTCGGTACGACGGCTCCCCGCTCGCATCTCCGGGCGTGCCCTTCTGGCGATCGGGCTCCTGGGGGTGGCCGCCGGCCAGCTGCTCCTGACCGGAGTCTCGGCCGGCTCGGGCTGGACGCGGTTCCTGCCGGGGCTGCTGCTGGCCGGGGTGTTCTCCGGAGTGCTCAACGCCGCCCTGGCCCGCGAGGCGGTGGCGAGCGTTCCACCCGGACGCGGGGGAATGGGCAGCGGCGCCAACAACACCGCGCGCTACGTCGGCTCCGCGATCGGCGTGAGCGTGGTAGCCGTGATCGCGGCGAGACCTGGGCCCGCGTCACCCACCGCCGACCTCGTCGCCGGCTGGAACACCGCGGTGATCGTGTCGGCCGCGGTCTCCGTCGCCGGCGCGCTCGTCGTGCTGGTGGCCAGGCCTCGCACCCGGGTCGACACCAAGGCGGCGAGTGTGCCCTCGGCTCGACAGGTCCCGGCCGGCTCGGCGGGGGCCTGAGATGACCGACGTACCTGTCCCGTCGCCTGACGCACCCGACTCACTCGACTGGGGTCCCACCCGCTCCCGCACCGTCGAGTGGCACGACCCGAGCGTGTCGTCCGCACGGGCGGCGGGGCTCGACGGGCTGACCTTCCTGCGGGCCCTCCTCGACGGCCGGATCCCGTCCCCGCCGATCGGCGCCCTGATGAACATGGACTTCATCGCCGTGGGCAAGGGAACCGCGACCTTCGCGCTGACACCGGACGAGTCGCAGTACAACCCGATCGGCGGGGTCCACGGCGGGACCATGTGCACCCTGCTGGACTCGGTGGTCGGGTGCGCCGTGCACACGACGCTGCCGGCAGGCGTGGGCTATACGTCGGTGGAGATCAAGGTCAGCTTCATGAAGGCGGTGACGAAGGCCTCAGGGACGCTGACGGCCGTCGGCAAGGTCACGAAGGCGGGCCGGCGGATCGCGTTCGCCGAGGGCGAGGTCCGCGACGCGCTCGGTGCCCTGGTCGCCACCGCGACCAGCACGCTGCTGGTCTTCGAGCTGCCGACCGGCTGAGCTCGACCGCTCTCAGCCGCCAGCCGGCCTGGTGCGGACCACCGGCCGGCCCGCGAGCCGCTGCACGGGCTCGTCTACTGGTTGAGGGTGTCCACCAGGGTGTGCACCATCGCCCGCCCGGGCCTGCTGCGGGACGGCACGATGTCGGTGATCCATCAGTGTCTCCGGCCTCGGGGTGGGTCAGGGCCGCAACGGTTCGAGGACCCGGCGCGGACTGCGCAGGGCCACCGACATCGGATGCGCCCGGGGCTGTGCGCTGGACCCCGGACCGGGGCGCATCTCGAGCTCCTCGGGTGGCGGGACGCGGCCGCAGGCCGGGCAGCTGCCGGTGACCACGAGATCCGTCCCGCACTGCGCGTGCGCGAAGATCCTGCGCGGGCCGCCGGGGGACGTCTGGGCGTCGCCCCACTGTGTCAGCGCGTACAGTGCGGGCCAGAGCGCCCGGCCGCTCTCGGTCAGGACGTACTCCTCGCGTCCGCCCGACCGCGCCCGCTCGAGCAGCCCGGACTCCACCAGCCGGGAGAGCCGCTGGGAGAGCACCGCCTTGGACATGTCCAGATGGGTCAGGAAGTCGGAGAAGCGTCGGACGCCGAAGAAGCAGTCGCGCAGGATCAGCAGCGTCCAGCGCTCACCGACCAACTCCAGCGCCTTCGCGAGCGAGCAGTCCTGGTTGGCGTAGTCGGTGCCGAGGGCCATGTGCCCATGATAGGCCAGGACGGTCTGCTGACCAGACCGGATTGACGGGCCGACCCGGGGGTACGACGATGCAGAGCATCACCAACCAGACGCGGAGGAGCCTCGATGACCGAGAGCACGGTGCGAGTGCGGCTGGCCTACGGTGACCACGGCCTGGAGGTCGACCTCCCCGAGTCGCGGACGACGGTCGTGGAACCGAACTACGCCGCGGCCGCC
>JAICWH010000242.1 GCA_025934895.1 Nocardioidaceae bacterium
CACGTAGCCGACGTCGCCGGGCAGCTCCGCCAGGTGGCTCACCGGCCCGAGGTGCCGCACGTCGCGGGCGGCCAGCAGGTCGAGGTCGGGCGTCGAGTCGTCGAGCACGCCGAGCACCTTCCAGGCGGCCTGACCCGAGGCGTGCTGCGCGGACCGGTTGACCGCGTCGATCACATCCAGGACGCACCGCCCCATCCCTCCGCCCCCGACGACGACCAGCGGCTCGGTCACGGGTGCGCGCTGACGTCGCCCAGCAGCGCCCCGGCCAGCGCCCGGGCGATCGTGGAGCAGTCCCGGTCGAGCAGGTCGGCGACCTCGCGGTGCAGCTGCTCCGACTGGCCGAAGGGGTCGGGCACGTCGAACTGGTCGGGCCCGGCGGACCCGCGCCAGGACGCTGCCCTCGCCACCAGGTCGGCGACGCCGGCCACCCGGCGCTGACGCACGACGTCGGACGTCGCCAGGGCAGCGAACTCGGGGATGGTGAAGGTGCGGCGGTGCGCCCTCGGCGTCTCCTCGAGCACCCGGGCCCGCAGGTCGCGGGTCGCGGTCAGCACCAGGTCGGCCCGCGAGCTCATCGAGGCGTCCCACTGGGTCGAGACGAAGCCGTCCGGGTCGCCGCCGAGGCGGCGCAGCTGTGCGCCGGCGAGCCGGTCCATCGGGCTCCCGACCAGGGCCAGCACTCCGGCCGACGACACCTGGACGGCATCGGCTCCCGCACCGAGCAGCTGGCGGAGCCGCAGTGACAGGAGCCGCCCAGCCAGGGCGGAGCGACAGACGTTGCCGACGCAGACGACCAGGATGTCGAGCTCGGCGACGCCGGACCGGGATTCCATCGCACTGCCTCGATCCGGGGTCGAGCCGCTACCTGAGGGGAGTCTAGGCGGACCGCAGCGGCGCACGTGGGGTTTCGCCGGCTCAGGACGTCGGCGCCTCGAGGATCATCGTCACGGGCCCGTCGTTGACCAGCGCGACCTGCATGTCGGCTCCGAAACGCCCACGGGCCACCGTCGCACCCAGTCGCTCCAGCTCCGAGCACACCGCCTCATACAGCGGCTCGGACACCGCACCGGGAGCCGCCGCGTTCCAGGTGGGGCGTCGTCCCTTGCGCGCGTCGCCGTACAAGGTGAACTGGCTGACCACCAGGATCGGCCCGGCCACGTCCGAGGCGGACCGCTCGTCCCGCAGGATCCGCAGGTCCCAGACCTTGCGGGCCGTCCACCGCACCTGCGCCGGGCCATCGTCGTGAGTGACCCCGAGCAGCACGAGCAGGCCGGGGCCGGCGACCGCTGCGACGACCTCCCCGTCGACGGCGACGCTCGCCTCGAGGACCCGCTGGACCACCGCTCGCATCGAGATGACCTCCTGGTCGGGTGCGCCGGCAGTCTGACACGATGCCGCCATGACCCCGCCTCCGGACAGGCTGCTGGTCACGGTCGCGCCCACCGGCGCGGAGACGTCCAAGCAGGACTGCCCGCAGCTGCCCACCACGCTCGAGGAGCTCGTCGAGACGGCGCAGCGGTGCGAGGCGGCCGGGGCCGCGATGATCCACGTGCACGTCCGCGACGACCAGCACCGCCCCACCCTGGACCCCGGTCGGCTCACCGCGACGGTGGAGGCGCTGCACGAGGCGACGGACCTCGTCGTCCAGCTCTCGACCGGCGGGTCCGTCCACGACCCCCTCGAGGACCGGCTGAAGGTCCTGGACGCTGGCCCCGACTCGTGCAGCCTGACCATGGGCACGACGAACTTCGGCGACGACGTCTTCTCCAACCCGTGGCCGTTCATC
>JAICWH010000133.1 GCA_025934895.1 Nocardioidaceae bacterium
ATCCTGACTGTTGCGTCGCGACGCGGAACATGAGAAACAACCCCACGCCGCGGACCGGGCGGCGGGGGCCGTTGAAGCAGGATGCGACGCTGGTGGACCGAATGGACCGGAAGGTGTCGACCAAGAAGGGCAACGCCCTGTACCGGCGGCGTCAGCAGATCATCGAGCCGGTCTTCGGACAGATCAAGCAAGCCCGCGGCATCCGAGAGTTCAGCCGGCGAGGCAAGGCCGCAGCAGACTCCGAGTGGAAGCTGATCTGCGGCACCCACAACATGCTCAAGCTCTACCGCCGTGTCCTCGCCGACCCCTCAGCGGCGCCATACAGCCGGATAGGGGCCCCGGCCATCGCCTGAAAGAGCCCGAACGGGCCGCGCAGCCTTCTCGCGGCGGCTTTCGCGGCCCCACGGGCGTCATCGCGCCAAAGCAACGACCACGAGGGACACCGCACGTGATCACCGTCCTGCAGCGCCGATGGCGCCACACCGCGCGTCACATCCTCGCCCCGTCGCGATCCCAACGTTCGTGCAACAGGCTCTTCCGGTGCGACGAATGAGGGGTGCTTACCGATGGTGTGACGCGGCTCGTCGGGGCGCGCGTCGCTCAGTGGCGGTCGTTGCCTTGTCGTCGTCGAGTGGTTTCATGGTGCATGCTCCACGATGACGAGCCGCGGGCCCACGGGATGCTGGAAGTCGGTGACGGTCAGCAGATCTACTGGGAGGAGTGGGGACCGCCCGATGGGATCCCGGCGCTGTACGTCCACGGCGGCCCCGGTGGCGGCCTGGGAACGAGTCTCTACTGGAACCGCTTCGACCTGACGTGCACCCGCCTGGTCGGTTTCGAGCAGCGGGGCTGTGGCCGCTCGACTCCGCATGCGTCGGAGGTGTCGACATCCCTCAGCACCAACACCACGTCCCATCTCATCGAGGACATCGAGCGGCTGCGCGACCACCTCGGCATCGACGTATGGCTCATCAACGGCGTGTCCTGGGGGTCGACGCTGGCCCTGGCCTACGCGCAGGCTCATCCCGAGCACGTGCTGGGCATCGTCCTGGTCGCCGTGACCACGACCAGCCGCCGGGAGGTCGACTGGATCACCGAGGGCGTCGGCGCCGTGTTCCCCGAGGCGTGGGACCGATTCGCTGGCTATGCCGAGCGGTCCGGAGTCGGCTACGAACGCGGACGCGGGCGACTGGTCGAGGCATACGCCTCGCTGATGGAGTCGCCCGACCCGGCGGTGCGCGACGTGGCCTCCCGGGAATGGGCCCTGTGGGAAGACACCCACATCGCGATCGGCGCCGGCGGCTTCACCCGAGATCCACGGTGGGGCGACGACCGCTTCCGGCTGGCCTTCGTGCGCCTCACCGCGCACTACTGGTCCCACGACGGCTTCTGCGACCCGCCCGTCCTCGAGCGCATGGAGCTCCTACAAGGCATTCCTGGCGTCCTGATCCACGGCCGGCGGGACATCTCCTCCCCTCTTCTCACCGCGTGGGAGCTACGTCGTCGCTGGCCAGGCTCGAGGCTCATCGTTGACGAGGGGGACGGGCATGGCGGCGACTCGATGGTAAGGCTGTGGCGAGAAGCCAATGATCATCTCCAGGCTGCCCTGGATCGCTGATGAAGAGTTGCCGGCCCCCGCAAGCCGAACGACAAGCGGTGAACCACCAGGGACCCGACTGGGCATCCAGAGTCGCACGGCCGATCACCGAACCGGATGCCCATTCGGTGAAGGGACGCCCCTGACCGCGAGAAAGTCAGTTGTGTCGCGCAGTCACCGCAATCCGTTCCATCTGCGGGCCACCGCCACCGCAGCCTCGCCCACCGCTGTTTCGCTGGGGGCAGCTTCGTGTCGGCAAGCGCGGACCTCGCCAGGCGCCGCCCTAGCGGACGCCCGAGGTACGCGACTCCCCCACCCTCGTCCGCGCCTTCGGGCTGCGCGGACCTTGTTGTCGCGAGCTCAGCCTCGCTACGGTGAGGGCGTGAGCGAATCGCGGGACGGGTCGTCCCAGCCCACGACTCCTTGCCCAGCAGCGACGGACCTGGAGGCGGTCCTGCGAGCTGAGGATTGGTCTGTCCGGTCCGGCGCCACGGAGGACGGCGGGTACGTGATCTTGGCCACGGCCTCACTGGTGAGGTTCCGTGACCGTGACGTCACCTTTCGAGTCGAGTGGCAGCCGGCGCGCCCACGGATCTCGCGGGCCGAGATGACCATCAAGTTCCAACCCCCCGGTGGCCGCAGGATGCAGCTCTCGCCTGTAACGGGCAGTGTCGTGCCGCGGCTGCGGGTGGCGCTGCGTGATGCCACGACCGTGTCTCGGCTGGCTCGAGGGTCCGAGCGTCAGGTGATGGCCTGGGCGGGGCGACGGTCGGTGAATGACGAGGCGCACCGCCTCCGGCAGACCTCTCCACGGAGCTTGACGCTCACAGGATGGGGACGGTCGCTGGGGCATCGGCGCGCCTACCACGCATGGCCCTGGTTCGGGCTCTGGCAACGTCCACGGTGGGCGCCCCGGACCCGCATCCGACGTGGGCGGCTCCCGAAGGGCATCGTGTAGTCCTAGCGGGGGCTTCGCCCCCGCCCGACGAGTCATGTCGTGGTCATGGTGGTCGGGGCGGCTCCGGTCGGCGGGTGACGGGGCCATGGACTCCCGTGTTGTGACCGCCTGCTGGCGGTGGTTGGCTCAACGAGAGCCGTCCGTCTGACCGGAGCCTTGTTATGACGCCACCGCGCGCTGCGTCCGATGTCCTCGCCGAGCACACCCTCTTTTGAGGTCGAGCGCATCGACCGGATGCATCTGAACGTCTACTTCCCTTGGTTGCAATACGCCGAGGGGATCGTCGGCTACGTGCATCGCCAGCTCGCGTTGCCGATCGCCTCGACCGCGCAGCTGGGCAAGATCACCGACGCGTTCAGTGCTGCAATGCGCCGGTTCGCCGTTGATCAGGGCACGCCGTGGGTCGACTTCGTGAGCAATGATTAAGACCTGTGGATGGCCCCTCGGCCCGGGTGACGTGAAGGAGCGCACCTTCCCGAAGATGATCTGAAATCCGATAGTTCTGATCAGGACCGGCGTTGGCGCGCTGGTTCGGGAACGTACGCCCATGCTCAAGGTAGTCCACGACGCCGAGGCGTCCAACGGGAACGCGTCCGGTGCGTTGCCACGGCTAGACGTCCCCGGCCCCACCCAGTCTCGACTGGTTCGAGCACTTCGCCGGTCGAGCAGCAGCGGATCATGCCCACGACGGGATGTCTCCAGGCGACGACCGGAAGCCTCTCGCCCTCTTCCCTGAAGCCATGGCCGCATGCCATCGGTTCAGTGGGTCGTCCACCCGCCGTCGACGACCAGAACCTGGCCGGTGATGTAGCTGCTCGAGTCCGAGGCGAGGAAGACCACGGCGTTCGCGAGTTCCTCCGGGTCGCCGGGCCGGCCGAGTGCGGTGTGCGAGGAGACCCACTCTCGCGGCTCTGCGTCCTGGAGGTAGCCGTTGGTGCCGCCGGGGAACCAGCCGGGTGCGACAGCGTTGACCCGCACCCCGCGCCGGCCCCATTGGGCGGCCAATTCCCTGGTGAGCCCGTGCAGGGCGGCCTTGCTTGCGGCGTACGCGCCGAGCCCGAACCTGTCGAAGGAGGCCAGCGCCGAGATGGACGAGACGTTCACGATCGCCCCGTTCCCGCGGGCCAGCATGTCCGCCCCGACCAGCTGGGCGAGCCGATAGGGGGCCACGAGGTTGGTGCAGATCACCTGTTCGATGGCCGTTGCTGATTCACTCTCCGCCGGGCCGGAGACGGCGCTCCCGGCGTTGTTGATCAGCACGTCGATCCGGCCGAAGGCCTCGAGGGCTGAGGTGACAATCTGGTGCCGCCCCTCTTCGTCGGTGATGTCGGCGGCGGTCGCGACAGCGGTGCCGCCGGCGGCCTGGATACCGGCAGCGACGTCCTGGACCAGCGCCTCCCTTCTAGCGGTCACAGTGACTCGTGCGCCGGACTGCGCGGCTGCCCGCGCGACAGCGACCCCGAGTCCCTCCGATGCCCCGGTGACGACGACGACCTTGTCGTCCAAGCAGCCCAGCGTGTTCATCGAGTGACCTCGTAGAGCGAGTTGAACGGGTTGTCCATCTCCACTCGCCGTACGGCGGAGAACCCGGCCTCCGCGGCCAGTTCGCGCAGCACCGGCTCGGGGAGTCCGAGCGTCCCGAGCCCGGCACCGCCCTCGGCGAGAGAGGTGGTCATGCAGTAGAGCAGGCTGAAGCCGTACAGCAGGGTGGAGATCGGCCCGACGTTCTCAGTGGTCTCCGCGGAGCAGTTGATGTCCAGGCACAGGTAGCGGCCACCCTCACGAAGCGCCTCACGGATCGAGCCGAGCAGCGCGCGGGGCGCCACGGCGTCATGCACGACGTCGAAGGTGGTGATCACGTCGAACATCTGGGGCAGGCCCTCGCTCGCGTCCAGCACCTCGAAGCTCACCCGGTCCTCGACGCGGGCTTCCTTGGCATTCAGTCGGGCGGCATCCACGGAGGCTGGGGAGATGTCATAACCCACGAACCGCGAGGCCGGGAAGTGGCGGGCGAGGTTGATGCAGGCCAGCCCGGCGCCGCAGCCGACGTCGGCGACGTCGGCCCCGTCCTTGAGAAGGGCCCGCGTGACCGGTACCAGGGGGAGCCATGCGGGAACGAGAAGGTGCTCGTGCCAGGCAGCGGTGAACCGTGCGGTCCCCAGGCCGACATCGGGGTGCAGGTGGTCGTGGTGAACGCCGCCGCCGGAGCGGAACGAGGCGAGGATGTCGTCGTACCGCTGGACCGCTCCGAGGAGCTCTTGGTGGACTCCGCCGAAGAAGGCCGGCCCCGGTTCGGTCGCCAGAGTCGGGACATGGGCGTTCGGGATTGCGAACGTCTTCGTGGTCGGCTCGTAGGCCAGGTAGCCAGCGGCGTGCATGCCGTGAAGCCACTCGCGAACGTAGCGCTCGTCGAGTGAGGTGCGCCCAGCGAGCGCGACGCTGGTCGCCGGGCCGTCGCTTGCGAGCCGCTTGAAGAGGCCGAGCCGGTCGCCGAGGGCTGCCATCACCACCGCCGCGGCGGCAGCCGTGTCGCCGAGGACGCGACCGGTGAAGGCGGCCGCCTGCTCCTCGAGGGTCGGTGTGGGGGTCTGCTGGTCCAAGGGGAACCTCCTTAGTCGGTGGAACTGTCAACCCCTCAGGCGTGCAGCGGACGTACGAAGCCTGTTCAATTCGTTTGAACGATCTCGGGCCGGACTCCCCAGGAGGCGAGATGGACCCTGTTGGCCGCGACACGGAACTGGCCGCCCTACGTGGCGCGCTGGACGATGTGATCGGCGGTGTGGGCCGGTTGGTGCTCGTTTCGGGTGATGCCGGCATCGGGAAGAGCACGCTCGTTGACGCGTTCCGTCCGTACGCGGCCGCGGCGGGCGCGACCTGGCTGTGGGGTGCCGGTTGGGAGGGCGGCGGCGCGCCGTCGTACTGGCCGTGGCTCCAGGTGCTCCGATCCGCGGCTCGCGCAGCGAGCGCGGAGGTCACGGCCCGGCGCGACGACCTCGGCCCACTGGGACCGTCCGGGACGGGGGCATCCGCGCGTGACCGGTTCGTCCTCTACGACGCGGTCGTCGACCTGTTGGTCACCATGGCCGCGCGCGCGCCGGTGATCGTAGTGCTTGAGGACCTCCATGCGGCGGGACCGGCGACGGCCCAGCTCCTCGAGTTCGTGGCGCGCTTCGGTCGGCACGCCCGTCTGCTGCTCATCGCCACCTACCGCCCCGCCGAGGTCGACGCGGACCCGGACCTGTCCGCGTCCGTCACCCGGCTCGAGTCGGTCGGAGCGCTGGTTGCGCCCGGACCTCTATCGGAGGCCGGGATCACCACCGTTCTGGAGGCCCATCGAGTGACGACGGCGCCCGGCCTCGTCAACGCGGTTCTCGAACGGACTCAGGGCAATCCACTCTTCGTGACCCACGTCGCGCGCCGACTTGCAGCAGGCGGCTCGCCCGCGGACACCGGGCTGCCACTCGGGCTCCGCAACGCCCTGCGTCGCCAGGCCGCGTCCGCAACCGGGACGAGCGAGGTGCCCGACGTGCTCAACGCGGCTGCCGTGCTCGGCCCGGAAGTCCAAGTGGACGCCCTGAGCGTCGTGCTCGACGCACCTTCCCAGCAGGTGCGTCCGGTGCTCGACGCCGCGACCGAAGCAGGTCTGCTGCGCCCCGACCTGGCCGTTCCCGGAGGCTACACGTTCACTCATTCGCTGGTCCGGGAGGCACTCCACGACGGAATCCCCCCTGCGAAGCTCGCTGACCTCCACCTGCGGGTCGGCCATGCTCTGGCCGCCGCCGGGGCGGAGCCGGACCGCCTGGCGCATCATTTCCTGGCCGCCTGGCCTGCCGGCGGCGCCGTCGAGGCGGCCAGGCTGTGTCGCCAGGTTGCCGATCGCGCAACTGCCGCGCACGCGCACGCCGAGGCGGCGAGGGCACTCGAGAACGCGCTGATCTCCCACGGCAGGATCCCTGCTGCGGACGCCGCAGAGCGCTGCGATCTCCTCGTGCGCCTGGCTGCTGCACAGTTCAGCGCGGGCCAGACAACCTCTGCTCGCAAGACGGCCGCCATGGCGGTCTCCGTCGCGGATTCGCTGGGGGACGCCGACCTCCTCGGTCGCGCTGCGCTGCAGTCGGCGTCCCACCTGCCGTTCAACTCGGTCGATCACGACGTCATCGACCTCTTGCGGAGAGCCGAGGAGCGCTGGGAAGGGCGTACATCGCCGACCCGTGCCGCGATCCTGTCCCGGCTCGCCGGGGTCACCGCGCCGGTCGACCGGGAGACGGCCCGGGCCACCGCTGAACATGCGGAGGAGGTGGCGCTCGCGCTCGGTGCCGCCGTTCCCGAACGCGAGCGCGCGACGGCCCTCTCCGCGGCGTTAACCGCACAGCTCGCGGTGGCCTGGGGGCAGCACGAACCAACAACCGCCCTGGAGACCGCCCGCCGCCTCGCGGAGCTCGCGGTGGACCCGGCCGACGAGGCCACGGCAGCCATCTGGGTCACGTCCTTCGCCCTCGAGGTCGGCGACACGGCCACCTCGGAGTCCGCCGTGGCGTCGCTGGAGCGGATCGCACGGCGCGAACGCCAGCCCCGGCTCCGCCATCTTGCCCTCTCGCGGCGAGCCACCCTCACTACGCTGCTGGGGGATTGCGCCGAGGGGCTCCGACTTCTGCATGAGGCTCGGGCGCTCGCCCTGCGTGCGGAACTTCCCGACGCCGATGCCGTCGGCTGGGGCCAACTCTTCGCAGTCTGGCGGTGTGCCGACCTGTCCGAGGACGACGCAACGTTGATGGAGCACATCGCCCGCGACCTCGCCGCGACCTCCCCGTTCCCCCTGGCCCACGACGCCGCAGTCGTGCAGATGGTTGCGGCACGGGGCGACATCAACGCGGCACGAAGACGGTTCCGAAGTCTGATGCCCGCCATCGACACCCTCACCCACGACCTGCTCTACACCTGGACGATCGCGCTCCTGGCAGAGGACGCCGTGCTGCTGGAGGACGCCGATGCCGCAGCCGTGCTGTACAAGGCCTTGTTGCCGCTCGCAAGCCGGTTCGTCGTCGCTGCCGGCGCCGTCGCCTGCCTGGGCTCGGCCTCCCATCAGCTCGGCCGGCTCGCTTCCCTGCTCGACAAGCCGGACGAGGCCCGCGCCCATCTCGAGACTGCGGTGCGGGCGCACCGTCTCGCAGGATGCATGAGGATGCTGGCGGCCTCTGAGTCGGCGTTGGCTTCGCTGAACCCTGCGGCCATCTTCCAGTACCCAGACGGACCGGTCATCACCATCCGGAACCGCGCCGAGGTCGCGCAACTGCCCCGCAGCCTCGGACTCGGATACCTCGCCGTCCTGATCTCTAACCCAGGTAAGGACATGCTTGCCGCCGATCTGGTAGCGCTTACCGCAGGTGCTGCCAGGGGCGACCTGCGACCTGACGGGGCGCCCTCCCCTCGAGCTGCCGATGAGGTACTCGACAAGGCAGCACTCGCGTCGTATCGCAGTCGCCTGGCTGCTATCGACGCCGAACTCGACGAGGCCCGTGACTGGAACGACGCAGCCAGGACCGATCGTTTGGAAGAGGAACGCGAGTTTCTCCTCGCCGAACTATCGGGTGCGCTCGGACTTAGTGGCCGTCAACGGCGATTCGCCGACGAGGCGGAACGGGCACGGGTCAACGTCACTCGCGCAATCCGATCGGCAATCCGCAAACTCGAATCTCAAGCCCCCAGGCTCGCCGCCCACCTCGACTCGGCGGTGACCACAGGCGCCAGGTGTCGCTACGACCCCTGACGTCACGGTATGAGATGTTCGGCCGTGGACCCGTTGCCGTGGCGGGATCGAGCTACCGGCGCGAGCCGCCGGACAGGCAGCCATCGTGGCCGACCGAGGTCACAAGGCATAGGGGTGTCGGAGCAGCAGCTCCTACTCGAGCGGGAACAGGCCGTGCTCGACGGCGAAGAGGCTGGCGGTGACCCGGTTGCCGGCACCAGTCTTGGCGTAGATGCGCTCGGTGTGGTTGCGCACGGTCTTCGGCGAGAGGCTCAGTCGTGCGGCGATCTCCCTGCTGGACAGGCCGCGCGCGATGAGTCGCAGCACCTCGATCTCCCGCGGCGAGAGCCCGGCGGGGCGGCTGTGGCGCCGCTCCCGAGGGTGCCCCGCGGCCACCAGCACTGCCTCGGCGGCCTCGGCGTCCAAGCCGCCGGAGCGGGCCTCGCGACGCAATCGCTGCACAGCAGCCTCGGCGGTCATCTCCGGGCGGTGGGACCGAGGCTCGCGCCAGGTCTGGTACGCATCGGCCGCACCTAGGACCCGCGCGGGCACGCTCCAGGCCGCGCGGGTAGCCGCTCCCGTCGAGGCGCTCACGGTGCTGGACCGCGACGAGAGCGTACGGCGCCGGTGCCGTCGACTGGCTCAAGATGCGCTCGGTCAGATAGGAGTAGAAACGGATCGCTCCCACTCTCCGGCCCCGAACGAGCCCTGTTTGTCCCAGATCGCGTTGGACACACCCAGGCGGCCGAGGTCGCGCAGAAGTGCGGCCCGTCGCAGCAGCGAGACCGTCTCATCATCCAGGGCGAAAGCCCGCCCGGCGTCGCCGGCGAGCCGAGCGACGGCCTTCGAGTGGCCGAGTGTGTAGGGACTCTGGAGGTCGCCGAAGTCGGCGACCGCGGCCAGGGCCTCGTCCACGTCCGGCCGCGCAGCCGTGGCCCCAACGGCGGCTCCGCCTCGATCACGGTCTCCCAGGTTCGCTGCGCGTCCAGGTCGTCGAGCAGCCGCTGGCCCTCGTGCGCGATCAGCGCGGCCAGCTCGGGATCGAACTGTCGCCCGCTGCGTCCCTCCGTGAGCCGGACCGCTGCCGCAGCACCGCCTGTTCGGTGGGCGACCTCGACGTACTCGGCGAGCTGGCAGATCCCGGCGGCCAGCGGGATCTGTGCGCCGGACAGGTCGCCGGGCCGGCCGCGCCCGTCCCAGCGCTCGTACGAGCCGCGGACGGCGTCCTGCACCACCTGGTCCAGCCCCAGTTGTGCGGCGAACTGGCTCGCGAGGGCCGAGCTCTATGGTGTCGGCCGCTCCACGGTCTACCGCGCCATCCAGCGCCAACGGCTGGCGGCGAAGACAGAGATCGCGGACGCGTCGGCACGACGCTGTCACGGCCACCCACCATGTCGGCGTCCCGCAACCACACCCAAGCGGGTTCCGGCAAACGAGGTTTTGTCGGAGTCAGCCACGGAGCCCAGCATCCCGATCGCGGTTCGTCAAATGGGTGGCTACCGCTCGCAGACGGAGCGGCGCCTGCTAAACATCGACCCAGAATGAC
>JAICWH010000048.1 GCA_025934895.1 Nocardioidaceae bacterium
GCGCCCGCCGGCAAGGGTGACGGCACCTTGACCGTCGGCACACTGCTCCCGCAGACCGGTGACCTGGCCTTCCTCGGCCCGCCGGAGTTCGCGGGCGTCCAGACGGCGGTCAACGACATCAACGCCGCAGGCGGCGTCCTCGGCAAGCCGGTCAAACAGGTCAAGGCCGACTCCGGTGACGGCACTCCGGACATTGCCGGCGCGCAGACGGACAAGCTCCTGTCGGCCAACGCCGACGTCGTGCTGGGAGCCGCGTCCTCGTCGGTGTCTCTGAGCGTCATCGACAAGATCACCGGCGCCGGCGTCGTGCAGTTCTCACCCGCCAACACCTCGACCGTGCTGGACGACAAGAAGACGGACCCGAAGAACCTGTACTTCCGCACCGCCCCCTCCGATGTGCTGCAGGGTGCCGTGCTGTCGAACACGATCATCGAGGACGGCAAGAACAACGTCGCGATCCTGGCTCGCCAGGACGCCTACGGCGAGGCGCTGGCGCGCGAGGTGGCCAAGGGCGTCAAGGCGGGGGGCGGAACGGTGGCGCTCACCAAGCTCTACTCCGCGGACGCAACCAACTTCACTGCGGAGGTGAACGCGGTCGCTGCGAAGAAGCCGGACGCCATTGTGCTCATCGCCTTCAACGAGACCACCAAGATCATTCCCACGATGATCGCCAAGGGGATCGGCCCGAAGAACCAGCAGGTCTACTTCGTCGACGGGAACACCGCCGACTACTCGAAGACCTTCCCCAAGGGGACCCTGACCGGGGTCAAGGCCAGCTACCCGGGCGCAGAGCTCACCGGAAACTTCAAGCAGCGGATGCTGAAGACCGACCCCAAGCTCAAGGACTTCACCTATGGTCCCGAGTCCTATGACGCCACGATGCTCACGGCACTGGCCGCCACCGAGGCCAAGACCGACGACCCGACGACGTTCGCCCCGGACATCATCAAGGTTTCCAAGGACGGCACCGAGTGCTCCACCTTCAAGGATTGCGCCGCGCTGATCAAGCAGGGCAAGGACATCGACTACCAGGGTGTCTCGGGCCCGTGCGACCTGGGTGACACCGGTAGCCCGGTCAAGGCGACCATCGGCATCTTCCAGTACGACGCGAAGAACCAGTACCACAACGTCAAGTACGTCACCGGCGTGATCTGACCACCCGCGCACCAGACACAGGGAGGGCCCGACCACCAGGTCGGGCCCTTCCCGTGTCGACGGGACCGACAGCACCGGCGGTGCGCCCCGGTGTCGTCAGTTGTGCTCGGCGAGAGTGCCGAGGTAGAGCTCGATCACCTTGGGGTCGTTGATCAGGTCGCGGCCACTGGCGGTGTAGGCGTTGCGTCCCTGGTCCAGGACGTAGCCGCGGTCACAGATCTGCAGGCAGCGCTTGGCGTTCTGCTCCACCATGATGACCGACACGCCGGCCCGGTTGATCCGACGGGTCTGCACGAAGACCTCGTCCTGCAGGACCGGGGACAGCCCCGCGGACGGCTCGTCCAGCAGCAGCACGGACGGCTCCATCATGAGGGCCCGCCCCATGGCGACCATCTGCCGCTCACCTCCGGACAGGGATCCCGCGCGCTGGTTGCGGCGGTCGATCAGGGCCGGAAAGAGCTCGCCGACGAACTCGAAGCGCTTCTTGAAGGACTTGGGCCGCTGGTAGACGCCCATCTCCAGGTTCTCCTGGATGGTCAGCGACGGGAAGACGTTGTTCGACTGAGGCACGAAGCCGATCCCCTTGCTTACCAGCGTGTCGGCACGCTCGTTGGTGATGTCGGTGCCTTTGAGCTGAACTGTCCCGGACCCGATCCGCACCAGGCCGAAGAGGGCCTTGAGGAGGGTGGACTTGCCGGCCCCGTTGGGACCGATGATGCCGACCAGCTCGTTCTCCCGGCAGTAGAGGTCCGCGCCGTTGAGGATGTTCACGCCGGGGAGATAGCCGGCCACCAGGTCATCGGCCCGCAGCACGGCACCTTCGGCCGCCTCCAGGTGCTCGGTGCGGGCTCCGGACCCGGTGGTGACCTCAGGCACGGTGCTCACCCTCGACATCGGCCGGCGCCGTTGAGCTGTTGTCGTCGTCGATCTCGGCCTGTGCCTGGGCGATGATCTTGTCCTCCATGTCCTCGCTGATGTCCTGGTCGTGGTGCGAGCCCAGGTAGGCGTCGATCACACGCTGGTCCCCCATCACCGAGTCCGGAGGTCCTTCCGCGATCACCTTCCCCTGCGCCATCACGATCACCCAGTCGGAGATGTCGCGCACCATGTCCATGTCGTGCTCCACGAAGAGGACGGTGCGGCCGTCATCGCGCAGCGACTTCACGTGCCCGAGCAGGGACTGCTTGAGCGCCGGGTTGACCCCTGCCATCGGCTCGTCGAGCATCACCAGCTCGGGGTCGGCCATCAGTGCCCGGGCCATCTCCAGCAGCTTGCGCTGCCCACCGGACAGCGAGCCGGCGAAGTCCTCGCGTTTCTTGATCAGCAGGAACCGCTCCAGCAGGGCATCCGCCTTCGTGGTGTTGCTCGTCTCCTGCTTGCGCCAGAACGGGGCGAACATGGCCCGGAGAAGGCGTTCGCCGTGCTGACCGGTCGCTCCCACGCGCATGTTCTCGAGCACGGTCAGCTTCGAGAGCACCTTGGTCAGCTGGAACGTCCGCACCATCCCGCGCCGGGCGACCCGGTAGGCCGGGATGCCTTTCAAGCTGGTGCCGTTGAACGACCAGTCACCCTCGTCGGGCCGGTCGAAGCCCGTCATCAGGTTGAAGAAGGTGGTCTTCCCGGCCCCGTTGGGGCCGATCAGGCCGGTGATCACGCCGCGCTGGATCTCGAGGTGGGCGACGTCGACGGCGGTGAGACCTCCGAAGGTCCGGCGTACGCCGTCCACGACCACGATCGGGTCGGGCTTGGGGGCACCCGGCTCGTGCGGCACGTCCCTCAGTGCCGCACGAGCCGCCGACACGTCGACCTGCGGCCGCGCCGGGGCCGTCTCCGGCGGCATCGCGGTCGCGCCAGCGCTCGAGCGGACCTGCTTGGCCGTCACCGGGTCGGTCACCTCGTCAGCGGGCATCGATAGCCAGCTCCCTGCGGTCCCCGAAGATGCCCTGCGGGCGATAGACCATCAGCAGCATCAGTGCAGCGCCCATGAAGATGAAGCGCACCAGGCTCGCCTGGTTGCTGTTCATCAGCCAGTCCGGGATCAGCGGGTTGGTGCCCGAGGTCGCCTGTCCGAAGAACAGGTCCAGGAAGCTGATCAGGAACCAGAAGACGATGGTGCCCGCCACCGGGCCGAGGACCCGGGCCGCGCCGCCGACCAGCAGCACGGTGTAGGCGAAGAAGGTGGTGTCGGTGGCGAAGAAGGACGGGTTGATGGCGGAGTGCTGGAGGGCCGACATGATGCCGGCCAGCCCGCCGATCAGCCCGCCGATCATCAGCGACTGCATCTTGTAGGCGTAGACGTTCTTGCCGAGGCTGCGGACCGCGTCCTCGTCCTCACGGATGCCCTTCAGCACGCGGCCCCAGGGGCTGCGCATCAGGGCCCACACCATCAGGCAGCACAGTGCGGCGAGCACCCAGCAGACGAGCAACGTCCAGAAGTCGTAGGGTCGCCAGGTCACCACGCCGGGGATCCCGACGGGGCCGCTGAAGGGGTTCAGGTTCGCGAAGCTGGAGCTGAAGCCCTGTAGGCCGTCCTGCCCACCGAAGTACGTCAGCAACGTCACCGAGCCGATCGTCTGGCGGATGATCTCGGCGGCCGCGATGGTCACGATCGCCAGGTAGTCCGCGCGCAACCGGAGCGTCGGGACGCCCAGCAGCAGGGCCAGCACCCCCGCCGCGAACAGGCCCGCCAGGCTGCCCAGCCAGAAGGGGAGCCCCCACGTGGCCACGAACGACGAGACCGCGTAGCCGCCGACGGCCATGAAACCTGCCTGTCCGAAGTTCAGCAGCCCGGTGTAGCCGAAGTGCACGTTGAGCCCGATAGCGGCCAGGCAGTACACCGCCGCCACTGGACCGAGACCCTGCTGGAGGGCCTCGCTGAAGATCGACTGCCAGTCCACCTGATCCTCCCCCTAACCGACCCGTTGGGCCTTGCCGAGCAGGCCCTGCGGCCTGATGAGCAGGACGACGATGAGCACGACGAGAGCTCCGACGAACTTGAGCTCGGCCGGGATGATCAAGGTGGAGACCTCGACGAACAGGCCGATGACCAGGGCGCCGACGATCGCTCCCCACACGGTGCCGAGTCCGCCGAGGACCGTGGCCGCGAACACGAGAAGCAGGATCTTGAACCCGATCTGGTAGTCGAAGCCCTGCGTCATACCGAGCAGCACCCCGGACAGGCCCGCCAGCATCGCGCCGACGATCCACACGACCGAGATGACCCGGTCCACGTTGATCCCGGTCGCTGCAGCCAGCGCGGTGTTGTCAGCCACTGCGCGGGTGGCCTTGCCCAGCCTGGTGCGCTGGAGAGCCATGGTCACCAGGACCAGCACCGCGGAGGAGAGCAGGACGACGAAGATGTCCTTGGGGGTCACCAGGACGGGCCCCCAGTGGTAGGGCGACGGGCTGGAGAACTGGGAGTACTGATGGGTGTCCGCACCCGCGAAGTACTGGTAGAGGTTCCGGAGCAGGACCGACAGCCCGATGCTGACCACCATCATCGCGACCAGCCCGGTGCCCCGCTTCCGCAACGGTCGCCACAGGGCCCAGTCGTTCAGCCAGCCGAACGCTGCCGACGCCACGGTCGCGAACACGATGGCCACCGCGATCGTGACATCGGTCCCGGCGACCCTGATCTCGCCGGGCAGCGAGTCGATGCCGAAGGCCGCCAGCGCCCCGAAGGTGACCAGCTCACCGTGCGCGAAGTTCGTCAGACCCGTCGTGCCGAAGATCATCGACAGGCCGAGCGACGCCATCGCCAGCAGCAGGGCGAAGACGAGACCGCCCACGGCCAGCTGGAGCGCCTGCACGCCCTTGCCGGTGCCGGCCCCCTCCGCGTCGCCGATCGGGAAGGTCACGTAGACGTCGGAGTCCAGCTTGAGCGTGACCTTCAGCGACACCTGCTTGGAGTTGCGCAGGGCCGCCCCCTTGGGCAGCGTGCTCTTGTCGATCTTGATGGTGAACGTCTTGCCGAGGTTGTCGATCGCCTTGCCGGGCAGCGGGATGTCGAACACACCGGACGCGTTGCTCTTGCCGGAGCCGACGACCTTGCCCGCCTCGTCCTGGATGTCGAAGCTCACGTCCGGCACGGGAGCCGGCGGCTTCTCGCGCAGGTCGCTCAGGCACCCCTGCACGTGGATCGTCTCGTCCTTGCGCGGCGGTGGCTTCGTGCAGGCGTCCGAGGCCGCGGCCCGCACCGTCGAGGCGGATGCGGCGGTCCCTCCGGCGACGAGGAGGCTCGCGATCACGACGGCGAGCATCGCGAGGATGACGGCGAGGACGCTTCTTGGCCGGGCGTGCATGGGACTCCTGTCGCCTCGTCTTCGGCACTGCTGAGGCCGGACTATAGCGACAGCGTGATTCTCGGGTGTTACGGAACACCCGTCCGTGCACCTCAGCGATGCGCCATCGAGCCACAGTAGGTCGTGGTCGGCGCAAACGGGGGACTTCGAGGCAACGAAACAGCAACGGTCCTGGCGGGCAGTCCGCGGATGCAGCGACCGGTACGACGCCTCAGCGCAGCGTCGCGATGAGGGCGGTGAGCGCGGGTGCGACCACGAGCCCGGGCAGCAGGTCACCGACGGGGAGCGGCTTGATCCGGAGCAGCCGCAGTGCGACGCCGACCAGCATCAGGCCGCCCGTCGCGGTGAGGGCGGCGATCTCAGCAGCCGGCAGAATGTCGCCGAGCACCGCCCCGAGGACGGTCAGCGACCCCTGGACCACGAGCAGGGCGACGACGCTCGCCGCCACCCCCCACCCGAAGGACGCCGCGAAGGCGATGGCCGCGAAGCCGTCCAGCGCCGACTTCAGGAACAGCTGGTCCGCACCTCGACCGAGGCCGTCGCTGATCGACCCGAGGATGGTGAGGGGTCCGACGCAGAACACCAACGAGGCGGTCACGAAGCCCTCGATGAACCGGCGTCGCTGCGCGCCCGGACCCGGTCCGGCGATCCCCCCAACGGCGATCCCCGCCACGGCCGTGTCGCTGCGGCCCTGCAGGCGCTCCTGCAGCCAACCGCCGAAGCCCTCGAGGCGCTGCTCGATGCCGAGGACGGATCCGGCGATGCCTCCGACGACCAGTGAGCTCAGCACGATCAGCATCGGAGCGCTTGCTCCGACCGAGCGGGACCAGGCCGCGTCGCTGATGCTGGCGGCCGCGGTTCCCGCGATGAGCAGGGTCACCAGTCCGAGTGCGTCGGTGACCACGTCGCGGGTCCGCTCGCCGAACCGGTGACCGACGGCGACACCGACTGCCGTGCCCAACAGCACGGTCGTCATGTTGACGACGGTTCCGATGCCTGCGAACACGATGCTCCTCGCTTGTCCTCTGCCGGCCGGCGGTTGTCCACCGCCGTACTCACCCACCTATCCAGGGGGCCGACCGTAGGCGTAACCTCTCATCTCGGTCCGGGTCGACAGCTCGGGGGGCGCATGGCTACCTGGACCCGGCCGTGGAGGTCCGTGACCGTCGACAGCATCACTTCCGGAAGGTGCGCTCCCGTGTTCCGCAGCCCTGTGCACGTCCGCGACGCGTCCAGCGACGACGTCGCGTCTCTGGTCGAGGTGTGGGGGACCAGCGGCCGAGGCACCGACCACGAGGGGTCGCCCCCCGACCTGCAGCGGGCCGCCGAGTCGGTGGAGCGGATCGCCGCCGCCCCGGACCAGCGGCTGCTCGTCGGCTGCATCGACGACCAGGTCGCCGGTGCCGTCCACCTCACGCGCGGACCGCTGACGCCCATCCACGGCGACACTGCCGTCTACGTCGGGCACCTGCAGGTCATGAACAGCTTCCGTCGGCACGGCGTCGGTCGGGCGCTCATCGAGGCGGCGGTCACCTGGGCCGAGGAGGAGAACACCCCGCACGTGCTGGCCGCCGCCGCGGTTACCTCCCGCGACGCGAACCGGTTCATGGCACGTCTGGGGTTCGCCCAGATCGCGGTGATCCGCGGGGCCACCGTCGCCGCGCTCCGCGCCAAGATGCCCGTCGAGCCGCCGGCCGTCGCACGGCTGGGCACCCGCAGCCACCGCAGCGTCGGCCAGGTCCTGGTCCAGCGGCGCTCTCTGCGACGGTCGCAGGCCCGGCCCTCGTAGCCGACGGTGAAGCGGTCCAGGGGGTGGGGCCGACTAGGGTGACTGACGTGCCTGACTCGTCCGCCCGACCCACGCCCGACCGGCCACGGCTGCTTCTGCTCGACGGCCACTCGCTGGCCTACCGCGCGTTCTTCGCGCTCCCTGTGGACAACTTCTCGACGACCACCGGGCAGCACACGAATGCCGTCTACGGCTTCACCTCGATGCTCATCAACGTGCTTCGCGACGAGCAGCCGACGCACGTCGGGGTCGCCTTCGACGTGTCGCGGCACACCTTCCGCTCCGAGGACTACGCCGACTACAAGGCCAACCGGTCCACGTCACCGCACGAGTTCTCCGGCCAGGTCTCGCTGATCAAGGAGGTGCTGGCCGCACTGCACATCGACATGGTCGAGAAGGACGGCTACGAGGCCGACGACGTGATCGGGACGCTCACCACCCAGGCTCTCGCTGAGGGCTTCGAGGTGCTGGTCTGCACCGGGGACCGCGACGCCTTCCAGCTCGTGACCGACCGCTCGACCATCCTCTATCCCGCACGCGGCGTGTCCGAGATGGCCCGGATCACCCCCGAAGCGGTGCAGCAGCGCTACGGCGTGTCGCCGGAGCGTTACCCGGAGGTGGCCGCCCTGGTCGGCGAGACCTCCGACAACCTGCCGGGGGTCCCGGGGGTCGGCCCCAAGACGGCCGCCAAGTGGATCACCATGTACGACGGTCTGGACAACGTGATCACGAACGCCGACGCCATCAAGGGCAAGGCGGGGGAGTCCTTCCGTGAGCACCTCGCAGACGTGATCCGCAACCGCCGGCTCAACGCCCTGGTCTGTGACCTGGACCTGACGGCCACCCCGGCCGACCTGGTGGCCAAGCCCTGGGACCGCCAGCAGGTGCACACCCTCTTCGACAGCCTGGAGTTCCGGGTGCTCCGGGACCGGCTCTTCGCGACCCTCGAGTCCGAGGAGGAGATCGACGAGAGCGGCTTCGAGCTGCACGGCACCCGTCTCGCCGAGGGCGCGGTGGGGGACTGGCTCAACGAGCACGCCTCGAGCCCCGGCCGGGTGGGGGTGCACGTGCAGGGCACCTGGGGCTCGGGGACCGGCGACCTGTCCGCCCTCGCGCTCGCGGCCGTCGACGGTGCGGCCGCGTGGCTGGAGCTCGACGATGTCACACCGGAGGACGACGCCGTGCTCGCGCACTGGCTCGCGGACGCATCGGTACCCAAGGTGCTGCACGACGCGAAGGGCCCGATGCTCGCGCTGCTCGCCCGCGGATGGCGACTCGCGGGTCTCGAGCGTGACACCGCCCTCTCGGCCTACCTGGCGCGTCCGGACCAGCGTTCCTACGACCTCGCCGACCTCACCCTGCGCTACCTCAAACGCGAGCTCAAGGCGGGTGACACCGGCGCCGCCGACCCCGATCAGGGCCAGCTGCCTCTCGACGGTCTCGCCGACGGCGACGCAGCAGGCGAGGGGGCAGCAGGCCGGGGGCCGGCGGATGCGGCGATGCTGTCGGCCCGCGCGGTCCTCGACCTGGCCGAGGCGCTGGACCAGGAGCTGGAGGACCGCGGCGGCACCCGGCTGCTCGCCGACGTCGAGCTCCCGCTGGTGATGGTGCTCACCGAGATGGAGCGGATCGGGGTGGCCGTGGACATCGAGCACCTCGAGGCGCTGGAGTCGGAGTTCGCGGACGGGGTGATGCGGGCGGCGAAGGAGGCCTATGCGGCCATCGGCAAGGAGATCAACCTCGGTTCACCCAAGCAGTTGCAGGTGGTGCTGTTCGACGAGCTGGGGATGCCGAAGACCAAACGCACCAAGACCGGCTACACCACCGACGCGGACTCTCTGCAGGCGCTCAACGTCAAGGCGCCGCACCCGTTCCTGGACGCGCTGCTGCGGCACCGTGACGTCTCGCGGCTCCGTCAGACGGTCGAGGGCCTGCTCAAGACGGTCGCCTCCGACGGTCGCATCCACACCACGTTCAACCAGCTGATCGCGGCCACCGGGCGGCTCTCCTCGACCGACCCGAACCTGCAGAACATCCCGGTGCGCACCGAGGAGGGGCGGCGGATCCGCGAGGCCTTCGTCGTCGGTCCCGAGCACGAGTCGCTGATGACGGCCGACTACAGCCAGATCGAGATGCGGATCATGGCGCACCTGTCCGAGGACGCCCTGCTCATCGAGGCGTTCCGGTCCGGGCGCGACTTCCACTCCGTCACGGCGTCCCGGGTCTTCGGGGTCGACGCGTCCGAGGTGACACCCCAGATGCGGGCGAAGATCAAGGCGATGAACTACGGGCTGGCCTACGGACTGTCGGCCTACGGTCTGGGGCAGCAGCTCGCGATCGACCCGGCCGAGGCCCGCGGGCTGATGGACGAGTACTTCGAGACATTCGGAGGCATCCGTGACTATCTCGCCGGTGTCGTGGACCAGGCGCGGCGCACCGGCTTCACCGAGACGATCCTGGGCCGGCGGCGCTACCTACCCGACCTGACCAGCGACAACCGGCAGCGTCGCGAGATGGCGGAGCGGATGGCCCTCAACGCGCCCATCCAGGGCTCGGCTGCCGACATCATCAAGGTCGCCATGCTCAACGTCGACGACGCGCTCGTCGCGTCCTCGCTCCGGTCCCGCATGCTGCTGCAGGTGCACGACGAGCTGGTCTTCGAGGTGGCACCGGGGGAGGCCGAGGAACTCGAGCGCCTGGTGCGCGAGCAGATGGCCGACGCCGCCGACCTCACCGTGCCCCTCGACGTGTCCGTCGGGACCGGCTCCAGCTGGCACGAGGCCGCTCACTGACGGTCACCCCGCAGGTGCAACCCCCCGCCGACCCGGCGCATCCGCAGCCGCAATCCCCGTCGACCCGGCGCATCCGCAGCCGCAATCCCCGTCGACCCGGCGCATCCGCAGCCGCAATCCCCGTCGACCCGGCGCATCCGCCTGCGGACGCGCCGGGTCGGCAGGCGTGGGCAGGGTCTCGACGTCAGGGGACGGGCGCCTCGGCGACCATCTGGGTCTCCACCGGTCTCGAGGTCCGCAGGCTGGCCAGCAGCAGGGCGACGAAGAGCGCCGCGTCGATCGACACCACCGTGACGAGAAGTCCGCTCACCGAGTTGAGGAAGGGCGCGGCGACGAGCAGCACCGCCATCGCCGCCCACACCACGAACACCATCCGCTGGTGCTGACGGGCGACCACGTCGTAGATCATCAACTGCAGGATCGCCAGCAGGGTTCCCAGCGCTGCGAACACCCAGAGCCGACCCTGCAGGGCGGCGTACTCCGGGCCGCCGATGAAGACGACCGCGAGCGAGGACAGCACCGCCACCCCCAGCACGGTCACCACGCCGATCGCGAGGACCATCGCGAGGCCGAGCATGTGCATCCGTCGCCCGCTGCCCTGGCGCGACATCGACGGGAACGCGACCACGACCACGAACTGGGGCAGGAACAGCACCGCCTTGGTCAGGATCAGCCCACCGGCGTACAGGCCCGCCTGGTGTGCGGGCAGGGTGCTGCGCGCGACGATCACGTCGGTGTTGGAGAGCGCGAAGAAGGCCAGCAGCGCGTGCGAGTTGTGCATCGTCTCCCGCAGCACACCACCGGGCGCCCACCGTCGGGTGGCGGCGGACGCGGCTGTGCGGCCCGGACGGCCGGCACGTCGACGGTCCGGGTGCCGCAGCGCCAGCCAGCCCACCACCACCGGGAGGAACGCGCCCACCGACACTCCGATCATCGCGCCGAGCGTGTGCGGCTCGAGCACGAGGGCGACCGCGCCGAAGCCGAGCCGGCCGACACCGACGGCGAGGTAGATGCTGGCGAGCGGGCCCCAGCGGCGCTCGCCCTGCAGGATGCCCGCCTGCCCGCCCATCACCGACAGGGGCACGACCGTGACCGCGATGAGCGCGGCGGCCACCCAGGAGTCCAGGTTGAGCGTCCGGGTGATCAGCGGAGTGGCGCCCAGCAGCAGCACCCCCAGCAACAGGGCGGAGACATAGCTGGTGGCCATCACCTCGTGCTCGATGTCGGCCAGGTCCCCCGGGGAGGCGCTGACCCGGCGGGCGCCGGTGGCCTGCAGGCCGAGGGACAGCACGTTGACGACCAGCAGGACGCCCATCACCGCCGCCAGGGCGCCGTATTCCGCAGGCCCGAGCAACCGCGCAGCGAGGATCGTGAACCCGTAGGTCGTGACGTTCATGACCGCCATCGCGACGGCGATCAGCGCTCCGCCTCGCAGCGTCTGTCGGCTTGTCGTGCGTCCCTTCACCTGAGGCAGCGTAGGCGCTCGGCCGCCCGCGGGAGCGCAGACCCTCTGTGCGCGACGAAGATGGCCGTCCCGGGCAGCAGCCGGCCCCGCTCGGGCCCCCAGCCTCCCCAGACGCGCTCGTGTCCCTCCGGCCACTCGGGCTCGACGATGTCGGCCAGCGTGAAGCCCGCGCGGGCGAGCAGGGCCACCCAGTCCCCGAGGGTGCGGTGGTGCTCGACGTAGGTGACGTGGCCGGCGTCGTCCTCCTCGAGGTACGGCGTGCGGTCCCAGTACGAGCTCGTCACCACGAGCCCCCCACGGGTCGGGTCGTCGGGCAGGCACCAGCGGACCGGGTGGGTGACCGAGAACGCGAAGGTGCCGCCAGGCCTCAGGACCCGCGCCGCCTCGTCGACCGCCCGCCCCGCGTCCAGCACGAACTGCAGCGCGCCGAACGCCGAGAACACCGCGTCGAAGCTCGCGTCGGCGAACGGGAGAGCGGTCGCCGTACCCGCCGCCACGGGGACCCGGTGGCCGGTGTCCTCGTCGATGCGGCGCGCGTGCTGGAGCTGCCGCTCGGAGATGTCGAGGCCGACGGGTCGCGCTCCGCGGGTGCCCAGCCACCGGGCGCACTGCGCGGCGCCGCAGCCGACCTCCAGGACGCTGCAGCCCGCGACGTCCCCCAGCAGCCTCGCCTCGGCCTCGTCGACCCCTTCGGGGCACCACACGAAGTCCACGTCGCCCAGGAACTCCCCATGGGTGGCCTGGTAGTCGTCGGCGTAGCGGTCCCACTCGCGCCGGTTGGCCCGCTGGGTCTCCGCCTCGGACACCGTACGGCGGGCCGGGTGCATGCGGTCTACGATAGGGGCCGCCCGGCGCCGGGTTGGACTCGGGCGCCGGCAGCCGCGTATCCTGTGAGATGCGCAAGGAGTCTGCCTGAGTCTCAGACGTAGCAGATTCTCGCTCGCTATCAGCCGATGACCTCACCGCCGTCGGCGCCCCAGACCACTGGTAGTGAACCAAGGCTTCCCGCGCGTCCGGACGACTTCATCCACCACGAGGGAAAACCACCAGCCCTATGACCATCACCCCCACTCTCCCAGCAGCGCCGCAGGTCGCGGTCAACGACATCGGCTCCGAGGAGGACTTCCTCGCCGCGATCGACGCGACCATCAAGTACTTCAACGACGGCGACATCGTCGAGGGCACCATCGTCAAGGTGGACCGCGACGAGGTCCTGCTGGACATCGGCTACAAGACCGAGGGTGTCATTCCCTCGCGTGAGCTCTCCATCAAGCACGACGTCGACCCGTCCGAGGTCGTCTCGGTCGGCGACAAGGTCGAGGCCCTCGTCCTCCAGAAGGAGGACAAGGAAGGCCGGCTGATCCTGTCCAAGAAGCGCGCGCAGTACGAACGCGCCTGGGGCACCATCGAGCAGGTCAAGGAGGAGGACGGCGTCGTCACCGGCACCGTCATCGAGGTGGTCAAGGGTGGGCTGATCCTGGACATCGGCCTGCGCGGCTTCCTGCCCGCCTCCCTCGTGGAGATGCGGCGGGTCCGCGACCTGCAGCCCTACGTGGGCAAGGAGCTCGAGGCGAAGATCATCGAGCTCGACAAGAACCGCAACAACGTGGTGCTCTCCCGTCGTGCCTGGCTCGAGCAGACCCAGTCCGAGGTCCGCCACGGCTTCTTGACCCAGCTGCAGAAGGGTCAGATCCGCAAGGGCGTCGTGTCCTCGATCGTCAACTTCGGTGCCTTCGTCGACCTCGGTGGGGTCGACGGCCTGGTGCACGTCTCGGAGCTGTCGTGGAAGCACATCGACCACCCGAGCGAGGTGGTCACCGTCGGCGACGAGGTCACCGTCGAGGTGCTCGACGTCGACATGGAGCGCGAGCGGGTCTCCCTGTCGCTGAAGGCCACCCAGGAGGACCCCTGGCAGCACTTCGCCCGGACCCACCAGATCGGCCAGATCGTCCCCGGCAAGGTCACCAAGCTGGTGCCGTTCGGCTCCTTCGTCCGCGTCGAGGAGGGCATCGAGGGGCTGGTGCACATCTCCGAGCTCGCCGAGCGGCACGTCGAGATCCCCGAGCAGGTGGTCCAGGTCAACGACGACGTGATGGTCAAGATCATCGACATCGACCTCGAGCGTCGGCGGATCTCACTGTCGCTCAAGCAGGCCAACGAGACGGCCACCGCGGCCGAGGGCGAGGAGTTCGACCCGACGCTCTACGGGATGACGGCGTCGTACGACGAGCAGGGGAACTACATCTACCCCGAGGGCTTCGACCCCGACACCGGCGAGTGGCTCGAGGGCTTCGAGGAGCAGCGCGCCGCGTGGGAGGAGCAGTACGCCAAGGCGCACGCCCGCTGGGAGGCACACGTCAAGCAGCAGGCCGAGGCCGCCCAGGCCGAGGTCGAGGCGAGCGAGGCGACGTCCTACTCCTCCGGCCAGCCCTCGTCCGGCGGCACGGGCGGGAGCAGCACGGGCGCACCGAGCAGTGAGGGGGCGGCCGGCTCGCTGGCCTCCGACGAGGCGCTCCAGGCGCTCCGCGAGAAGCTCACCGGCGGACAGGCGTAGCGCATCACACGAGAAGGGCCCGGTCACCATGAAGGTGGCCGGGCCCTCGTCGTCTGCGTCCGTCGACGGCCTGGGTTGGTCGCTTCGCCGAGCGGGGGCTCACGTCAGGCGCGAGCGGGGGTCGAACGCGTCCGTGTGGTGGCTCGGTGGAGGCGTACGACGTGGGGTGCGGCGGTAGCCGTCGTCGCGGACGTAGTCGACCAGGTAGGCCCCGAGGCCCACGAGGAGGACGACGACGCTGACGGCGAGGAGCTGGAGCAGGAAGGTCATGGCAGTTATCATTCTCCGGCCAAGATCCTGCCAACAGTGGCAGGTATGTCACCTTCCATCGATTTGCTGCCATCCGTGTGGCATCCTGCTGTGATGATCACCGACGTGGCCGTGCTCGTGTACGACGGTGTGGCACCCTTCGAGCTCGGCGTGCTCCACGAGACCTGGGGCACCGATCGCTCTGACGACGGCCTGCCGGTGATCGACTTCGCCCTCTGCACCCCGGTGCCCGGTCCGGTGCTCACCCAGGGCGGGTTCTCGATAGTCGTCGAGCAGGACCTGTCCCGAGCGGCGGCGGCCGACCTGATCGCCGTACCCGCGTGCGAGGAGGGTCGGCCGGTCCCCGAGGCGGTGCTCGAGGCGCTGCGGGACGGCTCGAAGCGCGGCGCCAAGATCCTCTCGCTGTGCACCGGCGCCTTCGTGCTCGGGGAGGCGGGGCTGCTCGACGGGCGGTCCTGCACCACCCACTGGCGGCACAGCGACCGGCTGGCGGCCCGCTTCCCGGCCGCCCGGGTGGTGCCCGAGGTCCTCTACGTCGACGACGGCCAGGTGCTCACCAGCGCCGGGACGGCCGCCGGCATCGACGCCTGCCTGCACCTGTGGCGTGAGGAGTACGGCGCGGCCGCCGCCAGCGCCATCGCCCGGCGGATGGTGGTCCCACCGCAGCGGGAGGGCGGCCAGGCGCAGTACATCCGCACTCCGGTGCCGGACTGCGACGCGGAGACGCTGGGCCCGCTGCTGCTCTGGCTGACCGAGAACCTCCACGACCAGCACACCGTCGAGTCCCTGGCGGAGACCGCGAACATGTCGCCCCGGACCTTCGCGCGGCGGTTCCGTGCGGAGACCGGCACGACGCCGCACGCCTGGATCACCCGGCAGCGGGTGCTGCGCGCGGAGGAGCTGCTGGAGACCACGGACCGGTCCGTGGACTGGATCGCCGGCGAGGTCGGGTTCGGCACGGCCGCGATGCTGCGCCACCACTTCACCAAGGTGCGCTCGGTGAGCCCCCAGCAGTACCGCCGGACGTTCTGCTCGTTCGACGCCGCGCCGGTGGGGGCCTGAGCCCGTGGTGCGGGTCGCGCTGACCGGGGGAGTCGCCTCCGGCAAGAGCACCGTCGCCGGCATCCTGGAGGAGCTGGGCGCGGTCGTGATCGACTCCGACCGGCTGGCCAGGGAGGTGGTCGAGCCGGGGACGCCGGGTCTGGCAGCCGTCGTGGACGCCTTCGGCGGCGACGTGCTGGCCGACGACGCTCGCCTGGACCGGCCGGCGCTCGGGGCGCGGGTCTTCGCCGACGAGCTGGCCCGCAAGCGTCTCGAGGCCATCCTGCACCCGCTGATCCGGGCCCGCGCCGCCGAGCTCGAGTCGGCGGCCGACCCGGACGCGCTGGTCGTGCACGACATCCCGCTCCTGGTCGAGACCGGTCAGGCGGCGGCCTTCGACGCGGTGCTCGTCGTCGACGTGCCGGTCGAGACCCAGGTCGAGCGGATGGTGCAGGACCGCGGGTGGACCCGCGAGGACGCGCGGGCCAGGGTGGCGGCGCAGGCGTCGCGCGAGCAGCGACGCGCGGCCGCGACGTACGTCATCGACAACACCGGGACGCACGACGACCTCCGCGAGCGCGTCACGGAGGTCGCCGAGCTGCTGGTCTCGCCCGGGGCCTAGGAGTGTCGCTGAGAGCGACCCCCGGGCGAGCGTCTGGGGTGCTGCGCCTGTCAGGCTGCCAGGTCCGGGTCGGCGAGGTCGCGCAGCTTCGCGAGGGCCTCGCGCTCGAGCTGGCGGACCCGCTCGGCCGAGATGCCGTGCTTGGCGCCGATGTCGGCGAGCTTGTGCTGACGTCCGTCGACCAGTCCGTAGCGGGACCGGATGATGTCGGCGGCCCGGTCGTCGAGCAGCTCCACGAGGTGACCGAGCCGGTCACGCGACTCGACGTCGAGGAAGGTGCTGTCCGGGCCGGGAGCGGTCTCCTGGGCGATGAGGTCGCCGAGCGACGTGTCGCCGTCCTCGTCCACCGGTGTGTCCAGGCTCACGTGCTCGCGGCCCCAGGACAGCAGGTCGAGCACCCTCTCGAGCTCCATGTCGAGCTCCGCCGCGATCTCCTCGGGCTCCGGGTCCCGGCCCAGCTGACGCTCCAGGGTCCGGCGCGCGGCCCCCACCTGGTTGAGCTCCTCGACCACGTGGACGGGCAGTCGGACCACGCGGGCCTGCTGGGCGATCCCGCGGGTGATGGCCTGGCGGACCCACCAGGTCGCGTAGGTGGAGAACTTGTAGCCCTTGGCGTAGTCGAACTTCTCCACCGCGCGGATCAGGCCGGTGTTGCCCTCCTGCACGAGGTCGAGCATCGGCATCTGGCTGCGACCGTACTTGCGGGCGATGGAGACGACGAGACGCAGGTTGGCCTCGATGAAGCGCTGGATGGCCTGCTGGCCCTCGGCTGCGAGCCACTCGAGCTCGTCGGCGGTGGCGAACTTCGGGGCCCCGCCCTTCCGGCGGCCGACGCGGCCCTCGGCGAGCAGGTGCTCGGCCAGCAGGCCGGCCTCGATGGTCTTGCTGAGCTCGACCTCGGTGATCGCGTCGAGCAGGGGGGTGCGCGCGATCTCGTCAAGGTACATGCCGACGCTGTCGCGTCCCTCGACCTCACGCGAAGCGGTGCGAGTCGTTGCCACGGTGCGTGCCGTCCCTTCCTATGGGCCAAGGTCTTACCCAGCGGTAGGACCTCGTAACCACCACAACGACGAACGGGTGTTCGAGATTCCCGGATCGGGCACCCTACCTCGGGTGCCCAACGAACGCGTGTGTCCTCATGGTGCTTGGTGCCTTGTGCTGTGGTGTTCGTGCCGTGCGTGCGCGGGGATTGCTCCTGGAACGACGTACGACGAGCACTCGAAGTTGCCGAGGACGCGATATCTCAGGGACTTCTCAGGGTCGGCCGTCCGAGGTCAGCCGGTCCACCAGCCACGCCAGGCCGAAGGCCCGGTCCCGCCAGCTGTTGTGCCGACCGCTCACCCCGCCGTGGCCGGCCGACATCTTGGTCTGCAGCAGGACGTCGCTGCCGTCCTCGCCGTGGACGGCGGTGTCCCGGAGGCGGGCCACCCACTTGGCCGGTTCGACGAACAGCACCCGGGTGTCGTGCAGCGAGGTCTCGGCCAGGATCGCGGGGTAGCGCTGGGCGGTCACGTTCTCGTACGGCGTGTAGCTCTTCATGTACGCGTAGACCTCGGGGTCCTCGAGCGGGTTGCCCCACTCCTCCCACTCGATGACGGTCAGTGGCAGCGACGGGTCCAGGATGGTGGTCAACGCGTCCACGAACGGCACCGTCGCCCGGATCGCCGCGAATGCGTCCGGGTCGGTGTTGGCCACCACGCCCATCAGCAGCCCGCCGGCGCTGCCTCCCTCGGCGGCCAGCCGGTCCGCGGACGTCCAGCCCCGCGCCGCCAGGTGACGGGCACAGGCCGCGAAGTCGGTGAAGGTGTTCTTCTTGCGCAGCAGCTTGCCGTCGTCGTACCAGTGCCGGCCCATCTCCCCGCCGCCGCGGACATGGGCGATGGCATAGCCGATGCCGCGGTCCAGCAGCGAGAGCCGCCCGACCGAGAAGGACGGGTCCATCGACGCCTCGTAGGAGCCGTAGCCGTAGAGCACCATCGGCATCGAACCGTCCCGCGGGGCATCCGCCGGCGCCACGATCGAGATCGGCACCCGGGTGCCGTCGGGCGCGACCGCCCACTCGCGCGACTGCACGTAGCGGGACCGGTCGAAGGGTGTCCCGTCGGGACCCGGCAGGACCGGCGTGCGCTTGAGGAGGGTCAGCTCCCGGCTGGCGACGTCGTAGTCGTAGACCGCGGCGGGGTCGGCCAGCGTCACGTAGCCGATCCGGACCGTCGGCTGACCGAACTCGGGGTTGCCGCCGGCCCCGACCGTGTGCACCTCCTCGTCGAAGTCGACCAGGAAGTCCTCGCCGAGACCGGTCGGCGAGTCGTCCAGGATGATGATCCGCAGCTGCGTGAGGCCTCCGCCGCGCTGGCTGACCACCAGGTGGCCGGCGAACGCGTCGACGTCCTCGAGCCGCACGGCGGGCGCGTGCGGCAGCAGCGGCTCCCACTGGTCGGCGCTGGTGGCATCGACCGGGGCGACGGCCAGCGCGTAGTTCTCGGCACCGTCGTTGTGCAGCACGAGCAGCCGGTCCTCGCCGGCCAGCACGGCGTGCTCGACGGAGTACTCGACGCCGTCCCGGCGCGGGGCGACGACGCGGAACTCCCCGGTCGGGTCGTCGGCGTCGAGGACGGCGCACTCGGAGGTGGTGCGCGAGCCGGAGGACCGCACCAGAAAGCGATCGCTGCGGGTGCGTCCGATCCCGGCCCAGAAACGCTCGTCGGTCTCGTGGTGCACGACCACGTCGTCCGCCACGGGGGTGCCGAGCACGTGCCGCCAGACCTTGTCGGGGCGCCAGGCGGCGTCCGGGGTCGCGTAGAACACCGTGGTGCCCCGGCGGTCCCACGTGCCGCCTCCCATCACTCCGGGGACCTGGTCGGGCAGCACCTCGCCGGTCTCGAGGTCCTTGACCTGGAGGAGGTAGCGCTCGTCGCCGACGACGTCGGTGCTGAACGCCAGCAGACGGCCGTCCGGGCTCACGGACACGCCGCCGAGGGAGAAGAACTCGTGTCCTCGGGCGAGCTCGTCGGCGTCCAGGATCACCTGCTCGCCGGGCACCGTCGTGTCCGGGTCGAGCTGGGGCGGCGTCCAGTTGTGGGGGTCCGCGACCGGGCACCGGCAGCTGGCGCCGTACTGCTTGTCCTCGTGGGAGCGGCCGTAGTACCACCACCCACCCATGCGGTAGGGCACCGACAGGTCGGTCTCCAACGTGTGCGACCGGATCTCTTCGAAGATCTGCTGGCGGAGGTCCTCGAGGTGCGCGGTCCGGGCCTCGGTGTAGGCGTTCTCCGCCTCCAGGTAGCCCAGCGTCTCCGGTGACTCCGCCTCACGCAGCCACTCGTACTCGTCGACGAACGTGTCCCCGTGGTGGGTGCGCTCGTGGGGGACCTTCTTGGCGACCGGTGGCTGGAGGGACGTCGGTGGGGGGTTCGTTGCGTCGACCGGCTGGCGCAGGGCATCGGGCATGTCCGGAGCCTACGGGGCAGCAACGTCGATGCCGGTCGTCTTCTCCGGATGACGGGGGAGGAGGTCCGGGTCGTCGGCTCGGAACGTGCGGATCGGTCCCGGCCCGGTCTCGGCGGTCTCGAAGCGCACGGTCACCCGGCCGATCCCCGACCCCCATACCCAGCCCCGGCCGTGCACGGCGTGCTGCACGTCCATCCCCGGCGCCCACTGACGGCCTCGGGTCACGGCCAGCAGCGCCTGGGCGGCCCGCTCGTCGCCCGCGCGCGGGTCCGGCCGCTCGTCGGTGACCGGCCGGTCACGACCCGCCTTCTCGGCCGGTACGGGGGCCGGCCCGTCGTCGTACTCCTCGAAGAGGTCCTCCTGGATCCAGTCCGCCAGGCCGGACACCCCGACGCCCAGCAGCCGGACCCCGCCTGAGGTATCCACCTCGGTGAGCAGCGCACGGGCGAGCCTGGTCACCACCCGGGTGCTGTCCGTCGGGGCCGGAAGCGTGCTGGAGCGGGTGTGGGTGGTGAAGTCGTGCAGTCTGACCTTCACGGTGACGGTGCGCCCCGACATCCGCGCCTTGCGGAGCCGCTCGGTCACCTGTCCCGCCTGCCGGTCGACCAGGCCCTCCAGCAGCCGCCTGTCGACGAGGTCGGTGTCGTAGGTGCCCTCCACACTGACCGACTTGGCCTCGCGCTCGGCCACCACCGGCCGGTCGTCGTCCGCCCGCGCGAGCCGGAAGAGCGACGTCCCGTGCGCCTGCCCGACGAGCCGGACCAGCTCGTCGGCGGACACCGCCTCGAGGTCGGCGACGGTGTGCACACCCACCCGGTGCAGCCGCTCGGCGGTCGCCGGACCCACTCCCGGGATCACGCTGACCCTCATCGGCCGCAGCAGGTCCTGCTCGGTGCCAGGGGGTACGACGACCAGCCCGTCGGGCTTGTCGAGGTCACTGGCGATCTTCGAGACCAGCTTCGACGACGCGACCCCCACGGAGCCGCACAGCCCCCCGGTCACCTGTCGAACCCCGTCCTTGAGCCGTCGGGCCACCTCGGTGACGCCGGCGACCGAGAGGTCGTCCAGGGCCCCCGCCGTCAGGTCGACGAACGCCTCGTCCAGGGACAGCGGCTCGACGACAGGCGACAGATCGCGCAGCAGGGCCATCACCTGCCGGCTGCTCTCCCGGTAGGCGTCGAACCGACCGGTGAGGTAGGCCGCGTGCGGACAGCGCGCCCGTGCCTCGCGCGTGGACATCGCCGAGTGCACGCCGAACGCCCGCGCCTCGTAGGAGGCGGTCGCCACCACCCCGCGGGCGCCGACGCCGCCCACCACGACCGGCTTCCCGCGCAGGGACGGCTTGTCGCGCTGCTCCACGGCGGCGAAGAACGCGTCCAGGTCGACGTGGAGGATGGTCGGGGCCGAGCGCACCTGCCCATTCTCCAACCGCCCACCGACAGCTGCTTGCCAGGCACGCTGTCCGGGCCCTCCAGCCGCTCGCTGCTGTCTCAACGGGTCTGAAGAGGTGCACCGGCCTCCGCGGCTGTCGACAGGGGAGCCCGATACCGTCCACCGGTCCGGACCCCGCTCGGTGGTCCACAGTGCGGCGGCTCCGCGTTCCGCCCCCGTGGCGGCGCGACGAGGGTCGACCCATGACAGCCAGGCACACCATCCGCGCCACCGGTCCCGGCGATCTTCTGGGGCTGGTCCCCAGCCTGCTCGGCTTCCATCCCGCCGACTCGGTCGTCCTGCTCACCGTTGGCGACGCCCGACAGCCCTTCCATGCCCGGGTGGACCTCCCCAGGGACGCCGACGAGGTCGACGGGCTGGCGAGCTACCTCACCACGGTGGCGGAGCGCAGTGGCGTCCGGCGGGTGGCGATCGTGCTCTACACCGACGACGCGTCCGCGGCCCGGGCGGTGGTCGACGCGCTCGACATCGAGCTGCTGGTCGCCGACATCGACGTCGTCTGTGTCGTCCGTGCTGACGGCGAGCGCTGCTGGGTGCTCGACCCCGTCGGCGAGACGGGCGGCGGCGGCTATGACGCGCTCTCGCACCCCTTGATGGCCGAGGCAGTCGTGGAGGGCACGGTGGTGCTCAGCAGCCGGCAGGAGCTCGCGGACTCCCTGGTCGGCAACGACCCGCAGGAGATCGAGGAGGTCGCGAAGCTCGTCGATGCGCGGCTCGCCCGGCTCGAGGCGGGCGGTGACGCCCTCGGGCCGGCCGCCGGGAGTCACCAGGTTGGAGCCGAGGAGGCGTGGGTGGCGGAGCGGGTCCAGCGGTTCGTGGTCGATGGTGAGCGCCTCACATCCGATGAGCTGGGTCGGCTGCTCGCGGGGATGGCCTTCTCGGTGAGGATCCGCGACGCCGCCTGGGGCTCGATGTCACGCGAGGAGGCCGCACAGCACGTCGACCTGTGGCGCGACGTGGTTCGTCGTACCCCCACGGAGCGGCGGGCAGCCCCTGCGGCGCTGCTCGGCTTCGCTGCGTGGCTGTCTGGCAGCGGCGCCCTGGCCTGGTGCGCGGTCGAGTGCGCGCAGGAGGCGGAGCCCGGATACAGCATGGCCGGACTGCTCGCGGAGGTGCTGACCGGCGCCCTGCCACCGTCGGCCTGGGAGCCGCTGCGGCCGAGGGACCCCCGGCTCCCCGCCGGCTGAAGCCGGTCTCCTGGGCAGGGCGGCGGATTCGGCCCTAGGCTGCCGGTCATGGGCGAGAAGGTGGCACACCAGGAGTTCACCCGGGAGGACCGCACGCGCTACCGCGAGAAGGTGCGTCGATGTCTCGACGTGCTCGCCCGGATGCTGCGTGAGTCTCGGTTCGACTTCGAGTCGCCGATGACCGGGCTGGAGATCGAGCTCAACCTCGTCGACGAGCTCGGGGACCCGGCGCTGAAGAACACCGAGGCGCTCGAGGCGATCGCGGACCCGGACTTCCAGACCGAGCTCGGCTCGTTCAACCTCGAGATCAACGTCGCCCCCAAGCGGCTCAAGGACCGCGGGTTCACCGAGTTCGAGGACGGCGTCCGCGCCAGCCTCAACGACGCCGAGTCCAAGGCGGCGAAGGTCGGCGCCCACATGGTGATGATCGGCATCCTGCCGACCCTGGCGGTCGACCACATGACCCCTGCCTCCTTGACGCCCAATCCTCGCTACCAGCTGCTCAGCGACCAGATCCTCGCTGCCCGCGGGGAGGACATCGTGATCGACATCGCCGGCCCCGAGCGCCTCAGCACCACCACGGACTCCATTGCCCCCGAGGCGGCGTGCACCAGCACCCAGCTGCACACCCAGGTCAGTCCCGAGGAGTTCGCGGCCTACTGGAACGCCTCCCAGGCCGTCGCAGGGGTCCAGCTGGCCCTCGGTGCGAACTCGCCGTTCCTGCTCGGTCACGAGCTCTGGCGTGAGACCCGGATCCCGCTGTTCGAGCAGGCCACCGACACCCGCGGCGAGGAGCTCAAGGCGCAGGGCGTGCGTCCGCGGGTGTGGTTCGGGGAGCGCTGGATCAACTCGATCTTCGACCTGTTCGAGGAGAACGTCCGCTACTTTCCGGCGTTGTTGCCGGTGCTCGACGACGAGGACCCCCTCGGCGTGCTGGAGTCCGGAGGGACGCCGTCGCTTGCCGAGCTGCGGCTGCACAACGGCACCATCTACCGCTGGAACCGGCCCGTCTACGACGTCGTCGCGGGCGTGCCCCACCTGCGGGTCGAGAACCGAGTGCTGCCCGCGGGGCCGACCGTCGCGGACACGATGGCCAATGCCGCCTTCTACTTCGGCCTGGTCCGGACCCTCGCCGAACACGAGCGCCCGCTCTGGTCGCAGATGTCGTTCAGCGCCGCGGAGGAGAACTTCCACGTCGGCGCTAGGCACGGCATCGAGGCCAAGGTGTACTGGCCCGGGCTCGGTCAGGTGCCCGCCACCGAGCTCGTCGTACGCCGCCTGCTGCCGATGGCCAGGGCGGGCCTCGAAGCCTGGGGGGTCCTGCCCGCGGAGCGCGAGCGACTGCTCGGCATCATCGAGCAGCGCTGCGTGGTCGGCCAGAACGGCGCCTCGTGGTTCGCCAGCCGGTTCCACACCCGGATCGACGACGGCAGCGACCGGACCAGCGCACTGCGCAGCACGCTCAACGAGTACCGCGAGCACATGCACACCAACGAGCCGGTGCACACCTGGAGCTGAGGGCCATCCCGCCCCTGCGGCCGCTCACGCAGGTCGCGCCGGAGGTCGGGGCGTGGGGGACGTCGGGGTGTGTGGTGGGGGCCTGCGGATGCGCCGGGTCGGCAGGGTGGGGGCCTGCGGATGCGCCGGGTCGGCAGGGTGGGGGCCTGCGGATGCGCCGGGTCGGCAGAGTGGGGGGTGGGGCTGGAGGCCTCAGAGACGGAGCCGGGCCCAGACCTGGTGGGAGTCGGTGCGCAGGTCGCGCCAACCGGACCTGGTGATGACGTAGCACGCGTCCAGCGGCCGACCATGGGCGCCGAAGGCGATGTGGAACGCGGAGAGCCACTGCAGGTCGAGGTCGTGCTGCTCAGGAGTGCCGGGCCGGACCAGCCACGCCGTACGCCACTGTGCTGGACTCTGCTCGACCAGCCGCGAGACGATGTCGGCACGCAGGGCGGCGTCCATGGCCGGCAGGTCCTGCGCCCGGAGCACGAACCCGGTGCGGTCACCGGCGAGCTCACCGACGTGCACCGAGGAGTCGAAGACCCGTCGGCTCTCCCTGGCCCGGAACCGTCCGACCTCCTCCCGGAGCAGCAGACGCCTACGGGCGTCCACGGAGTCGTCCTTGCCCGGGTTCGGCGCGGTGTCAGCGGCAGCGTCCGATCCCGGGCCCGACGCGGCGTCCTGACCGGCGTCGGGTCCGGCTTCCGGGTCGGCCGCCGGTCCGGTCATCGCTGGCCAGGAAGGAGACAGGCGCATCGGGCCAGCATGCACCGGTGGCAGCCGTGGCGCTCGGCGCCGTCCACAGGAGCGCGATCCGAGGGCCTGCGATAGCGTCGTGCCGCGACCCGCGGACGGGTCGACTGGTTCGACTTCGCAGGAGGACGGTTGATGGGCACCATCGTCGTGGGCTACGTGCCCAAGCCGGAAGGCCATGCTGCCCTGCGCCGCGCGGCAGAGGAGGCGCAGCTGCGCAACGCACGGTTGGTCGTCGTGAACTCCCACCGCGGCGGCCGCGAGTTCGAGGGCGACGACGCGGTAGAGACCGAGAAGGACCTCGAGGCGGTCCGGACCGAGCTCCACGACGCGGGGGTCGAGCACGAGATCCGTCAGCTCGTCCGAGGCATGGACCCGGCAGACGACCTGGTCAACGTCGCCAACGACGTGGACGCCGACTTCATCGTGATCGGCCTGCGCCGCCGCTCACCGGTCGGCAAGCTGATCCTGGGCAGCAACGCCCAGCGGGTGCTGCTGGACGCGCCCTGCCCCGTGCTCGCCGTCAAGGCCGACGAGGAGTGACCTGGCTCAGGCCGGCGAGGCTTGGAAACCGGGGTGCCCGTGTCACAATGGGGACGCGGCTCTTGACGTGAACGGGCCTTGCCGCGCCCCGACAGCTGTTCTACGAGAGGTAGTTTGTGTCCTCGAGCTCGTCCCGCAACCTTTCCGCAGATGTCCTGGGACATCCCGACATCGTCGCGCTGGTCGAGGCAGGACGACCTACGGGGCAGGTCACCGCAGCCGCACTACGCACCGCAACAACCGACGCTGCGACTACGGCGCAGCACCTCAAGGCAGTGCTCAGACATCTGAGTGAGGAAGGGGTCGCCGTCGTGGTCTCCGCAGAGGACAGCCAGTCGTCCCACCGGCACGTGAGCCAGGCCGGCGGCCCGGCAGCAGCACCGGCCGACACGACACCGGCCGACACGACACCGGCCGACACGACACCGGCCGACACGACACCGGCCGACACGACACCGGCCGATGTCCAGCGCGAGGCGCGGAAGCCGGTTGCGGCCGCGGTCTCGAGTCCTCGCACGACCGTCACGTCGAGCGCCAAGAAGGCCGCCGCCAAGAAGGCCGCCGCGGGCGAGGAGCCCGCGGCGAAGCAGCCGCCGGCGAAGAAGGCGGCGAGGCGCGCGAGCACCCCGGCCGACGACGCGATCGCCGAGGCCGAGCCCAACGGCACCCCCTTGGTGGTCGGCCCCGACGGCACCAAGATCCTGCCCGACCTGCCCGACGAGATCTTCGAGAAGGACCTCGCCACCGACCCGACGCTGAAGGAGGAGGAGGACGAGAGCAAGGGCTTCGTCGTCTCGTCCTCTGACGAGTCGGACGAGCCGGTGCAGCAGGTGATGGTCGCGGGTGCGACGGCCGACCCGGTCAAGGACTACCTCAAGCAGATCGGCAAGGTCCCGCTGCTCAACGCGGAGATGGAGGTCGAGCTCGCCAAGCGCATCGAGGCCGGCCTCTTCTCGGACGAGAAGCTCGCCAAGGGCGGCAAGATCCCCGTGAAGCCGCTGGAGGAGCTCGAGTGGATCGCCGAGGACGGGCGGCGCGCCAAGAACCACCTGCTGGAAGCCAACCTCCGGCTGGTCGTCTCGCTGGCCAAACGCTACACGGGCCGGGGGATGCTGTTCCTCGACCTGATCCAGGAGGGCAACCTGGGTCTGATCCGGGCGGTCGAGAAGTTCGACTACACCAAGGGTTACAAGTTCTCCACCTACGCCACCTGGTGGATCCGACAGGCCATCACTCGCGCGATGGCCGACCAGGCCCGCACCATCCGGATCCCGGTGCACATGGTCGAGGTCATCAACAAGCTGGCACGCGTCCAACGTCAGATGCTCCAGGACCTCGGCCGCGAGCCGACCCCCGAAGAGCTCGCCAAGGAACTCGACATGACCCCCGAGAAGGTCATCGAGGTGCAGAAGTACGGCCGTGAGCCGATCTCGCTGCACACGCCGTTGGGCGAGGACGGCGACTCGGAGTTCGGTGACCTCATCGAGGACTCCGAAGCGATCGTGCCTGCGGACGCCGTCTCGTTCACGCTGCTCCAGGAGCAGCTCCACGCGGTCCTCGACACGCTCTCCGAGCGCGAGGCCGGGGTCGTGTCCATGCGCTTCGGGCTCACCGACGGTCAGCCCAAGACACTCGACGAGATCGGCAAGGTGTACGGCGTGACGCGTGAGCGGATCCGCCAGATCGAGTCCAAGACGATGTCCAAGCTGCGGCACCCGAGCCGGTCCCAGGTGCTGCGGGACTACCTGGACTGACCCCGGCCCCGTGACACGACCGTGGCGGTGTCGCCTGCCCGGACGGAGCGGCAGGCTGGTCCCGGCCACACAGGGTGAGCATCCTCGGCACCGAGCCGGCGGGCGGCGGTCGCCGAGTGCCGCTGATCGCTCCGGTGCCGGTGTCCTGCGGCCGCCCCCGGCAGGACAACGGGGATTGTGCCGGGGGCGACGCGTGGGCGCCACCCCTGCGGTCAGGGACCAGAGACCGGGGTAACGCCTCTCGGTGCCCGATGGCAGGTCGCCCAGACGCTGGTCTGGACGGGCCACGGGGGTTGAGCCGCCGACCCGGGCGAAGGCCAGGCCTCAAGTGAGGATTGA
>JAICWH010000168.1 GCA_025934895.1 Nocardioidaceae bacterium
GATGCTGTTCGCGGCGCTCGCCGCGTTCGGTCTGCTCTACTCGACCCAGGCCCTCCTGCCCTCCATCGGTGCCGCGTTCCGCGTCGGGCCGACCGCGGCGAGCCTGACCGTGTCGGCGGCGACCGGGGCCTTGGCCCTCGCCATCCTGCCGCTGTCCTCGGCGGCGGAGTCCTTCGGTCGGGTGCCGGTGATGCGGGCGGGCCTGCTGGTCGCCTGCGCGTGCACGTTCGTCGTCGCTGCAGCGCCGGTGTTCTGGCTGCTGCTCGTGGCGCGGGCCCTGGTCGGCGTCGCGCTCGCAGCCGTCGTGGCGGTGGCGGTCGCGCACCTGGGCGACGAGGTGCATCCGGCGGAGCTCGGCACCGCGATCGGCGTCTACGTCGCCGGCAACACCCTCGGTGGCATCTCGGGCCGGCTGATCCCCGGCCTGGTCGAGGAGAGCAGCTCGTGGCGCGCCGCGGTGGCGCTGCTCGGCGTCGTGGCCCTGGCGGCCGCCCTCGTGTTCATCCGCATGCTGCCGCGAGCGCGCCAGCAGCGGTCGTCCGCCACGAGTGTCCCCGAGCACGTGCGGGCGGTCCGCGAGCTCGCCGCGGACCGGGGCATCGCACGCCTGTGCGTGCTCGCGTTCCTGCTGATGGGTGGGTTCGTCGCCTGCTACAACTACCTGACGTTCCGCCTCGAGGGCGCCCCCCTGCACCTGAGCACGTCGGTGACGTCGCTGCTGTTCCTGGCCTACCTCGCAGGCACGGTGAGCTCCACGCTGGCCGGCCGGCTCTCGGACCGGTTCGGCCGCAGACGCCTTGCCCTGCTGGGGATCGGCACCTCGCTGTGTGGTCTCGCCCTGACGCTTCCGGACCAGATCGGGTGCATCACCGGGGGTCTGCTGGTGTTCACGTTCGGCTTCTTCGCCACCCACTCGGTGGCCAGCTCCTGGGTCTCCTCGCGCGCGGAGGGCCGTCGGGGGCAGGCCGCAGCGATGTACCTGCTGGCCTACTACCTGGGCTCCAGCGCCTTCGGTGCGCTGATCGGCCTCGCCTACCAGTACGACGGGTGGCCGGCCGCCGCGGCCGCCATCGGGCTGCTGTTCCTCCTCGGCGCAGCCACCGTGGCGGGCGTCAGGCCACCACGTCGGTGAGCTCGTCGGTGAGCTCGTGGGCAGCCCGTGGCGACCGTCGTAGGACGAGCAGGACGGCCAGCGCACACACGATGGCACCGGGCAGCGCGAGCAGGCCGGGGCGGGTCCCGAACATCAGGAACGCCCACAGCGCGGTCGTCGGCGGAGTCAGGAAGAGCAGGGTGCTCACCCGGGTCGCGCCGCTGCGGCGCAGCACCACCAGGTAGCTGCCGTAGCCGCCGAACGTGGACAGCCCGACCACCCAGCACACGGACCACCAGAACCGCGGGTCGGCCGGCGGGGCGAGGTGCTTGTCGGCCGCCGCCACGACCACGAAGAAGGCCGCCGCCGTGAGGGTCTGCACGGTCAGCGACTCCAGCAGCGAGACCGGCAGCCGCAGGCGGCGCTCGAGCAACGTGCCGCCGGACAGGGCGAGCATCCCGACGACGACGAGGGCGTAGCCGAGGACGCCCGCGGCGCCGGCGCCGAGGTCGCTGGCGACCACGAGACCCACCCCGACGACGCCCAGGACCAGCCCCGCCCGCTGCGCCGCTGACGTCTGCTCGCCGAGCAGGGGTGCGGCGACGACGGCGACCAGAAGGGGCTGCAGGGCAGCGACCAGCGCCGCCGTGCCGGGTGGGACTCCGATCCCGACACCGGTGACGACGCCGCCGAGGTAGAGGCACTGGCAGAGCAGCCCGAGGAGGGCGACGCGGGGCCAGGTCCGCCGCTGCGGTCGCACGCCGCGCAGCACCGCCCAGCCGGTCACCAGCACGGCGGCGGTGACGTAGCGCCAGGCGAGCAGGGTGTCGGCCGGCGCGTAGCGGGTGCCCAGCGCCGCCCCGATGAACCCGGAGCTCCACATCACCACCAGCGTGCCGGCGGCCAGGGCGTCGATGCGGCGCGCCGACCAGGCGGTGGTCCCGGGGTCGCGAGTGTCCAGTGGGTTCACAGGACATAGATAACCATACCGGTGGGTATACTCGGGGTCACCCCTCCAGGAGGTGAGATGGCGACGACCGCACTGCCCAGCGTGACCCGGGTCGCGGACCCGATGACGCCGGTCGGCGAGAGGCTCGCGCAGACCGCGAGCGAGCTGTTCTACGCCCGCGGCATCCGGGCCGTCGGCGTGGAGCTGATCGCCGCGGACGCCGGCACCACGAAGAAGACGCTGTACGACCGGTTCGGGTCCAAGGACGCCCTGGTAGCGCTCTACCTGCGGCGTCGCGCCGAGAGGTGGCAGACCCGGGCGCTGCAGCACCTCGCCGAGCACCCCGAGCCGGGCGCGGCCCGGGTGCTCGCGGTGTTCGACGCACTCGCCGGCTGGCTCGACGAGCAGTGGCGGGGCTGCGCGTTCGTGAACGCCTACGCCGAGATCGCCGGCACCGACCACGTCGCCCTGCCCGTCGTACGGGCAGAGAAGGCGTGGATGCGGCAGCTGTTCACCGCGCTCGCAGAGGAGGCCGGACTCGACGACCCGCAGGACCTCGGGGGCCAGCTGCACCTGCTCTACGAGGGCGCGATCGTCGCCCTGACCGCCGGGGACGTGCACGACTCGGTCGGGATCGCCCGCGACGCGGCGGCCCGGCTGGTCGCCGCGTCACCCCGACTCACCCGTTGAGTCGGTCCGCCACTTCCTGCACCTCGTGGCGGCGCATCAGCAGCACGCCGCTGGAGTGCACGACGTGGGGCAGCCGGTCCTGCTCGAGCAACCGGCGGACCGCACCGGGCGAGAGGTGCAGGAGCCGCGCCGCCTGGCTGGGGGTCACCCAGTAGGACCGCGGGTCGCGCAGGTGGCGCCACCACTGGTAGGTGGTGAGCGCCACGGACTCGACCTCGCCGGGCGTCATCCGCCGGCCGACCAGGAGCATCTCCGCCTCGTCCTCGGAGCAGCCGAGGACGAGGGCCGGATTGAAGCCGTCGGTCGTCATCTCGCCCCCCAGAAAGCGCCTGCGCCAAACCCTACGGGGTGCTCTCACCCGGGTAAAGCACGCTGCCTGTCGCGTCGGGCCTAGGCAGCCGCCACCGGGTGCGCGCCGGCCGCGTCGGCCCCCTCGAGCGCGGTCGCCAGGATGTCCAGCACGTCGCCGACCAGGTGCACGTGCACGTCCTGGAGCACGTCGGCCGGTACGTCGTCCAGGTCGGCCTCGTTGCGCTGGGGCAGGAACACCTCGGTGAGGCCCGCGCGCTGCGCCGCCATCAGCTTCTGCTTGGCGCCGCCGATCGGCAGGACCCGGCCGTTCAAGGTGACCTCGCCGGTCATCCCCACCTCCGAGCGCACCGGGCGTCCGGTGGCCAGCGACACGAGCGCCGTCACCATCGTGACCCCTGCCGAGGGCCCGTCCTTGGGCACCGCACCGGCCGGGACGTGCACGTGGATATGACGGTCCAGCACCGTCGGGTCGACCCCGAGCCGCCCCAGCTGGTCCAGGTGGGAGCGGACGAAGGACAGCGCGATCTGCGCGGACTCCTTCATCACGTCCCCGAGCTGCCCGGTCAGCGTCAGGCGCGGCTCGCCGTCGCTGGCTGTGTCACTCGCGGCCTCGATGAACAGCACGTCGCCGCCGAGACCCGTGACCGCGAGGCCGGTGGCGACGCCGGGCACCGACGTACGCTCGTGCGCCTCGGGGGTGAACCGGGGGCGGCCCAGGAAGTCCTTGAGGTCGGGCTCGTCGATGGTGATCGGGCCCTGGTCCCCGGCCAGCTTGGTGGCTGCCTTGCGCAGCGCCTTGGCGATCAGCCGCTCCATCTGCCGCACGCCCGCCTCGCGGGTGTAGTCCGCAGCGATCTCACGCAGGGCAGCGTCGGTCAGCTGCACCTCCTCGGCCGTGAGCGCCGCCCGCTCGAGCTGGCGCGGGAGCAGGAAGTCCCGCGCGATCGCGACCTTGTCGTCCTCGGTGTAGCCGTCCAGCGTCACCAGCTCCATCCGGTCCAGCAGGGCGGAGGGGATCTGCTCGATGAGGTTGGCGGTGGCGATGAAGAGCACGTCGGACAGGTCCAGGTCCAGCTCGAGGTAGTGGTCGCGGAACGTGTGGTTCTGCGCCGGGTCGAGCACCTCGAGCAGCGCGGCGGCCGGGTCGCCGCGGTAGTCCGCGCCGACCTTGTCCACCTCGTCGAGCAGCACGACGGGGTTCATCGAGCCGGCCTCCTTGATCGCCCGGACGATGCGACCGGGGAGCGCGCCCACGTAGGTGCGGCGGTGCCCGCGGATCTCGGCCTCGTCACGCACGCCGCCCAGCGCGACGCGGACGAACCTGCGGCCCAGCGCCCGGGCCACGCTCTCGCCGAGCGAGGTCTTGCCGACCCCCGGAGGACCGGCGAGCAGGATCACGGCGCCGGAGCCGCGGCCGCCGATCACCTGCAGGCCGCGCCGGGCGCGGCGGGCGCGGACCGCGAGGTACTCCACGATCCGCTCCTTGACCTCGTCGAGACCGTGGTGGTCGGCGTCGAGGACCTCGCGCGCCGCCTTCAGGTCGTCGATGTCCTCGGTGGTGACGCTCCACGGAAGCTCCAGGACGGTGTCCAGCCAGGTGCGGATCCACGCGGTCTCCGGGCTCTGGTCGCTGGAGCGCTCGAGCTTGCCGACCTCGCGGAGCAGCGCCTCGCGCACGGCGTCCGGGACCTCGGCGCCCTCCACGCGGGCGCGGTAGTCCTCGGAGCCGCCCTGGGACGGCGCCTCGCCCTCCCCCAGTTCTTTGCGGATCGCCGCGAGCTGCTGGCGGAGCAGGAACTCGCGCTGGCTCTTCTCCATGCCCTCGCGGACGTCCTCGCTGATCTTGTCCGCCACGTCGACCTCGGCGAGGTGCTCGCGGGTCCAGTCGATGACAATCTCGAGCCGCCGCTCGACGTCGGGCGTCTCGAGCAGCTCGCGCTTGCGGTCCGCGGACAGGTACGGCGCGTAGCCGGCCGCGTCCGCGATGGCGGACGGGTCGGTCATCTGGTGCACCGAGTCGATGAGCTGCCAGGCCTCCCGGCGCTGGAGCACGGCGACGACCAGATGCTTGTAGTCCTCGGCGAGCTCACGCGCTCGGTCCGTGACGACCTCCTCGACGGTCTCGACCTCGACCCACAGGGCCGCTCCGGGTCCGGTCACGCCGTTGCCGATCCGTCCTCGGTGCTCGGCTTTGAGCACGGCAGCGGCACCGCCGCCGCTGAACCGGCCGACGCGCTCGACGCTCGTCACCACGCCGTACGTCGGGTAGCGGTCCTCGGCCCCGCTGAACCTCGGCGCGACCAGCAGCCGGCCGCCGCTGCTGCTGCGCGCGGCGTCGATCGCGGCCTGGGCGGGCTCGTCGAGCTCGATGGGCACGACCATCCCGGGCAGAACGACGAGGTCGGAGACGAACAGGACGGGAAGGTTCGTGGTGGAAGGCATCGGGGGCCCACCTTTCAGAGTTGAGCGATACCGACTCAACCCGCGGGGCCCGACCGGTGTTCCGGTGTTCGTCCTGGGCGAACACCTGGGCACCCCGGGCGCCCCCCGGCGTGGGGGACTGCCGGACGCGCCGACTCTTCGGCGGACCGGGTGAGCCGGCGGAGGACCAGGGCGAGCGGCGGCCAGTCCTGGCGGCCGCGACGGGTCACGGCGAAGGACCGCAGGACGACGCCGGGGTCCGTGAGCGAGCGCAGGGACACCCCGCGCCCGGTCGGCTGACCAGCCGGCAGGAGGCCGACGCCCAGGCCGGCGACGACCATGTCCCGGACCAGCTCCAGGCTGTCGGCCCGGTGCGCGATGCGGGGCGCGAAGCCGGCCAGCGAAGCCAGGATGCGCAGCACCTCCTCGTCGGCGGTGTTGCGGGAGTTGACGATCCAGTCCCGGCCCCGGAAGGCCTCGAGGATCGCCGGCGAGGCACCACGCACCCGGGGGGACCGGCTCGGCACACCCAGGCTCCAGGCGGCGCTCCACAACGGGACGGCGCTCAGCGACGGGTCGAAGGTGGTCGGCGCCAGGTTGTAGTCGTAGGTCAGGGCCAGGTCGACCTCGTCGGCGGCCAGCAGGCCGAGCGCCTCGGCCGGCTCGTGCTCGTGCACCAGGATCCGCACGTCGGGGTGGGTCTCGGCCAGGCGGCGCACCACCGGCAACAGGGACCGGCGTACGGCGGTGGCGAAGGCGGCGACCCGCAGGGTGCCCACCGGAGTGGCCGCCGGGTCCAGGTCCGCGCGAGCGGCCTCGACGGCTGCCAGGATGGTCACCGCGTGGTCGGCCAGTCGGCGGCCCGCAGGGGTCAGCCGGACCCGGCGCCCCTCGGGCTCGACCAGCGGCGTGCCGACCTCACGAGCCAGCGTGGCGACCTGCTGGGAGACGGTCGACGTGGTGACGTGCATGACGTCGGCCACCGCCCGCATCGAGCCCAGCCGGGACAGCTCGAGCAGCAGCTCGAGGCGGCGGAGGTCCATGGCACCATCGTTCATCATCATCGAACGGTGTGTCCATGGCTTTCACGTGGACATGAACGGTTGCCGCACCGTCTACTGGAGCCATGACCTCAGCACGCACCGGAACCGGGCTCGCGCTCGCCTCGATGCTGTGTGTCCAGCTCGGGCTGGCCGCATCCGTCGGGCTGTTCGACCGCATCGGCCCCGAGGGCGCCGCGCTCCTCCGGCTCGCCTGGGCCGGGGTGATCCTGCTGGTCCTGGTGCGGCCGCGCCCCCGTGACTACGACCGCACCAGCCTGCTGGCCTGCGTCGCCCTCGGCGTGGTCACCGCGGGGCTGACCATGCTGTTCATGGCAGCGGTCGACCGGCTGCCGCTCGGCACCGCCAGCGCCCTGGAGGTCCTCGGCCCGCTCGGGGTCGCCGCGACGCGCAGCCGTGGCCTGCGGTTGCTGGTCTGGCCCGCGCTCGCGGCCGTCGGCGTGCTGCTCCTCACCGAGCCCTGGCACGGGGGCGCCGACCCGGTCGGCGTCGGGTTCGCCC
>JAICWH010000146.1 GCA_025934895.1 Nocardioidaceae bacterium
GCGCGGGCCACGGCGACCCGCTGCTGCTGGCCGCCCGAGAGCTCGTTGGGCCGGTGACGGAGGCGGTCGCGCAGACCCACCGCGTCCACCACAGCGTCGTACCACCCGGGATCGGGTCGACGGCCGGCGATCGACAGCGGAAGCCTGATGTTCTCCTCCGCCGTGAGCGTCGGCACCAGGTTGAAGGCCTGGAAGACGAAGCCGATCTCGTCGCGGCGCAACCGGGTCAGGTCCCTGTCCCTGAGCCCGGTCAGCTCCGTCTCCCCGACGAAGACCTGGCCGCTGGTCGCGCTGTCCAGCGCCGCGCAGCAGTGCATCAGCGTCGACTTGCCGGAGCCGGAGGGTCCCATCACGGCGGTGAGCTCACCGGCGTACAGGCTCACGCTGACGGTGTCGAGCGCCGTCACCGATGCGTCGCCGGCGCCGTAGGTCTTGGTCAGGTCGACGGTGCGCGCCGCCGCCCGGCGCACCGACGGCTCGCTCATCCGGCTCACCACGTCTCTCTCCGGGCCCGCCGACGGGTTGGGGGGCCGTCCCGACCGGTGTCACGGTACCGACCGGGTCCAGGCGTGCGGGACTCGGCCGGAAGGGCCGGCAGCCCGGCCCGGTCGCCGGCCGGGTCCGGATCCGCCGCAAGCGGTGAGCCGCCCTCACCACGACGGTCCCTGGAGCACCACTAGCACTTTCCGTCCCCTACCATGAGGGGTTTCGGCACTCGACCCCGAGGCCGAAAGGGCGAACCGGAGGAGTGCACATGTGGCGACGGCTGGACGAGTCCGCGACCCTGGGCAGAGCGACACCCCGGCGCCGGGCCCGACCCGGCCGCCCGGGTGCCGGGCGGTTCCTCCGACGCCCCGCGCTGCTGACCGCGGTGTGCCTCACCGTCGCCGCCCTCGCGGCGGCGACCGCGGTCCAGCAGACGGCCGCGAGCGCGGCGGCTCCTGCGCGAGCTCCTCTCCGGGTGCCGCCGACCGCACAAGGGCTCTGGGACGGCGGCGACAACTGGGAGATCTGCCACGGGTCGCGGCTGCGCACCCTGCCGCTCGACTACGCCATCGGGGACATCCAGCGGCGGCTGAGGACGACCGCGGCGCGAGCCGCCTACGTCCGGCAGGTGAACCGCTGCGCGGACCGACGCAGGGTCGTCTACATCCGTCCCATGCACGAGATCAACGGCAGCTGGTACCCCTGGTCGAGCCGGACGCCGGCGCAGTACCGCCGCGACTTCTGCGCCCTCAAGCGGTTCTGGAAGGGGAACTCGACCCCGCGCCAGTGGTCGAGGGTCCGCTGGGTCGAGGGGCTCAACCACGGGACCTCCCCCCGGCGCGGGCGGCCCGGCGACTACCACGCGGCCTGCGCGGACGTGATCGGCGTGAGCATGTACCTCCACACCGGCGACTCGTGGGCGCTCTGGACCGGCCCCGGCATCGGCATCCTCGGCTGGCAGCGGTTCGCCGCGGCGCGCTACTGCGGCTCCATGTATGTGCGGCACCACCGCGGTGAGCGGATCCACCGCTGCGGCATCGCGGCGTCCGAGTGGGGTGTGGAGGACGGCTGGCACGACGACTCCCGCGACGACGTCACGGCGTACCGCAGGTCCCTGGCCTGGATGAGCCGGTGGGTCTACCAGGCACCGCTGTGTGGCGACGGGACGCCGTGGATCAGCCTGGCCACCGGACGATCCTGCGGCACCGTCACGCAGTGAGCCGAGCGCGGTGACGGAAGGAGGGTCGGGCATGGCGAGCCCGCGTGCTGCCGCCCGGCTGTCGGAGGAGCGGGTGCAGGCCCTGCGCCGCGAGCCCTTCACCTACACCCCGGTCGGCGCGACGCGCGCCTGGCACGAGACCCGCGGCTACCCGTCCGGCTTCCACCACCTGCACAGTCACCACGACCTGGGCAGGGGGGACGACGCCTTCCGGCACGCCGCCGCGACGCTGATGACCTGGGGCATGCACACCGGTGCCGGGATGCGGGTCGCCGCGTCCAGCCTGCGGGTCTCCGAAGGCGTCGTGGTGCTCTGCCGGCTGGGGCCGCTGAGGATCCCGTGCCGGGTGGTCTGGGTGCTCGACGAGCCGGACCGGCAGGGGTTCGGCTACGGCACCCTGCCCGGCCATCCCGAGTCGGGTGAGGAGTCCTTCGTCGTCCGACGGGACGGCGACCGGGTCACCTTGACGGTGGGGGCCTACTCACGTCCCGGGCTGCTGGTGACCCGGCTGGCCGGGTCGGCGGGACGTCTGGGTCAGCGGCTGATGGTCCGGCGCTACGCGGCGGCGCTGCGCGTCAAGGACTAGAACAGGTGTTCGACCCGGCGTAGGGTGACGACATGACCGTGGAGCTCCAGACCTCGCTCTTCGACACCGCGCTCGAGCCCGGCAGTGGCTCCAGGCTCGACCCGCTGGGCGGCACCGTCCGCCGGCACGAGCTGACCCGCGGCGCCTGGGTGGACGTCCGCCCCGGCTGGGTCTCCGGCTCCGAGGAGCTTTTCCTGCGACTCGTCCGGGACGTGCCGTGGCAGGCCGAGCGCCGGACCATGTGGGACAACGTGGTCGACGTGCCGAGACTGCTCAGGTTCTACGGGGAGTCCGAGCAGCTGCCGGACCCCCTGCTGGTCGAGGCGCGCGAGGCGCTCAGTGCGCACTACCGCGACGAGCTCGGCGAGCCGTTCACCACAGCCGGGCTGTGCTTCTACCGGGACGGCCGCGACAGTGTCGCCTGGCACGGCGACACGATCGGTCGCAGCAGCACGACGGACACCATGGTCGCCATCGTGTCCCTGGGCGAGGCCCGTCGGCTGTCCCTGCGCCCGCGCGCCGGTGGCGCATCGATCGGCTTCCCGGTCGGACATGGCGACCTGCTCGTGATGGGCGGCTCCTGCCAGCGCACCTGGGAGCACGCCGTCCTCAAGACCGCCCGCCGATCCGGACCCCGGGTGAGCGTCCAGTTCCGCCCGCACAACGTCCGCTGAGCCCGGGTCAGGGATCGCCCAGCAGCCCGGCCCCGGCCAGGGTGGTCGCGGCGGCGCGGATGTCGGTGAAGCTCAGGTCGGCCACCCGGGCGATGTCCAGCAGCGAGGTGGAGCCGTCGGAGTAGCCGAGCGTCCACAGCATCGCCATCACCGCGTCACTGGCACTCCTGCCTCCCGTCGTCGGGTAGATGCCGCGCTTGCCGAGCTGCGGCTCGCCGTACGGGCTCAGGTTGCGGTAGGTGCGGTCGTTCTCGAGGACGTCGATGATCTCCAGCACGGCGGTGTAGGCGTCGACCAGCTCGGGCGGCCTGACGTAGGACAGGTTGTCGGCCGAGGTGTGGTACTCCGGGTACTCGCCGTGCGGGGTGCGGGAGAGCCGTCCGAAGGGCAGGTCGAAGCCGATCGAGTTGAACTGGCGCTCGTCGTACCCGTACGGGGAGTAGGCCCGCACCTCCCCGCCGCGCCGGCCGACCACGTGCCCGGCTGCGCGGTCGATGTCCCGCGAGCCGTGCCGCGACCGCTTGTAGACCAAGGCACCGGGTCCGCCCAGGCCGGTCAGCACCAGTCCGTGCCGAAGCGACGGAAGGACGTCGGCGTTGCGGCTGAGCCAGGTGATGGACCCGATCGTGCCGGGCGCGAACAGGAACCGGTAGGTGTGGTGGCGACGCTCGAGGGACTGCAGCAGCCGGGCCACCCGGGTGGCCACGACGATTCCGGCGAGGTTGTCGTTGGCGATGGACGGATGGCACAGGTGGGCGCTGAGCATCACCTCGTCGGTGCTCTCGCCCGGCACCACCAGCTCCCCGTAGGTCAGGTGGCCCGGCTCGAGCGTGGCGTCGACCACCACGTCGTACGGGCCCTCGTCCAGCTCCTGGAGCTGACGGTGCGGGAGGCAGAAGCCCCAGGTCCGGTTGTAGTAGGTGGTGCGGTAGGGGATCCAGTCCGGGCGGTCCGGCAGGGAGTGCAGGTGGGGCCGCAGCTCCTCCATCGTCATCCGGGCACGCACGGGGGTGCTGTAGCTGACCAGGTGCAGGTTGTGCTCGCGGAAGTCGATGAGGCGACGGCCCTGCAGGTCGGCGATGTAGGCGTCCCGGACGTTCCACTCGTCGTTGACGGTCCAGTCGAAGGCCCGGGTCCCGGACGGCACCTCGCGCCGCTCGAGGCCCAGCGTCTCCTCGAGGATGTCCAGCGTCGCCCGCACGCCGTCCCCGCTGAGACTGCGGCACAGCGGGTACATCCGCGCCATGTCGGCGTGCATGGACTCCCCGAGTGCAGCCAGCTCCCCGGCCGGCGCGCCGCCGCGGAGGTAGTCGACGTGGCCGCTCAGCGTGACCATCCTCATCCGCCCTTCTGACCTGCACAGGAACCGGAACCGCCCTCGCTGCCGCCGGGTGTAGCATTCAACCAGGGGGAACCTCGAAGTGGCTCGAGCGGGTTCTCGCAATGCCCGCAGGAGGCGCCACGCGGCCGCGCACGACGCCCACGACGAACCCAGGTAGAGGAAGACGCCGTGCCCACACCTCGCTGCCGACTCTGCTCCGCCGAGCTCACGCACACCTTCGTCGACCTCGGCATGTCACCGCCGTGCGAGAGCTATCTCCGTGCCGACCAGCTCGACAGCGCGGAGGCGTTCTACCCCCTGCACGTCCGGGTCTGCGGCGAGTGCCTGCTGGTCCAGCTGCCTGCCTACCTCGACGCCGACGAGATCTTCAGCCACTACGCCTACTTCTCCTCCTACAGCGACTCGTGGGTGCAGCACGCCGAGGACTTCGTCGCGAAGGCGGTGCACCGACTCTCGCTCGACGAAGGCTCCTTCGTGGTGGAGGTGGCCAGCAACGACGGCTACCTGCTCCAGCACGTGGTCGGCCGCGGCATCCGCGCCCTGGGCATCGAGCCGGCCGCCAACGTCGCGGAGGCCGCCGTGGCCAGGGGCGTCCCGACGGAGGTGGCGTTCCTCGGGGAGGAGTCCGGTGCGAAGGTGACGGCGCAGCACGGACCGGCCGACCTGGTGGCGGCCAACAACGTGCTGGCCCACGTCCCGGACATCGTGGACTTCGCGAAGGGCCTTCGCCGGCTGGTCGCCGACCGCGGCACCGTGAGCATCGAGATCCCACACCTGATGCGGCTGGTCGAGGGCAACGAGTACGACACGATCTACCACGAGCACTACTCCTACCTCACGCTGCTGACCACGCAGCGCGTGCTGGCCACGGCCGGTCTGACCGTCGTCGACGTCGAGGAGCTGTCGACCCACGGCGGGTCGCTGCGCACCTGGTCGATGCCCACCGAGCACGCGGACCGGCCGAGCGAGAGCGTCGCGGCGGTCCTGGCGGCGGAGTCCGCGGCCGGGCTGCACTCGCTCGAGGGCCACAGCGGCTTCGCCGGGTCGGTGGCCCGGGTCCGCAACGACCTCGTCGAGTTCCTCATCGAGTGCTCGCGCAGCGGCAAGTCGGTGGTCGCCTACGGCGCGCCGGGCAAGGGCAACACCTTGCTGAACCACTGCGGGGTGCGCACCGACCAGGTCAGGTTCGCCGTGGACCGCAACCCGTTCAAGCACGGGAAGTTCCTCCCGGGCACCCACATCCCGATCCATCCACCCGAGCGGCTCGACGCCGAACGCCCGGACTACGTCCTGATCATGCCGTGGAACCTCCGCGACGAGATCGCCGAGCAGCTGGCGCACGTCAGGGACTGGGGCGGGCAGCTGGTCGTGGCCCTGCCGAGGCTCGAGGTTCTGCAGAACACCTTCTAGGACATCGGAGTGCGCGCATGAAAGTGGTCCTGTTCTGCGGCGGTCTCGGGATGCGGATGCGCACCGGGCCGGAGTCGCTGCCCAAGCCGATGATGCCGATCGGCAGCAGACCCGTGCTGTGGCACGTGATGCGCTACTACGCCCACTTCGGGCACAGCGAGTTCATCTTGTGCCTCGGCTACGGCGCGGAGGCCGTGAAGGACTACTTCCTGACCTACCGGGAGACCGGCTCGAACGACTTCATCCTCACCAAGGGTGGCGAGCACGTCGAGATGCTGAGCACCGACATCAGCAACTGGAGCATCACCTTCATCGACACGGGGGTCGACACTGCCATCGGGGAACGGCTGCGCCGGGTCCGGCCCTACCTCGAGGACGACGAGATGTTCCTGGCCAACTACGGCGACGTGCTCACCGACGCGCCGATGAACGAGCTGATCGACGACTTCACCCGCACCGATGCGGTGGGTAGCCTGCTGGCCGTCCCGCCCCAGGACTCGTTCCATGTGGTCGACATCGGCGACGGAGGACAGGTGACCGGCCTGACCGCCGTCGCGGACATGGCGCTGCGCATCAACGGCGGCTACTTCATCCTGCGCCAGGGGATCTTCGACTACCTGGACGCGAACGAGGACCTGGTGATGGACGCCTTCGCCAAGGCCGCAGCCGACGGGAGGCTGCGTGCCGTCCGGTACGACGGCTTCTGGGCGCCGATGGACACGCTCAAGGAGCGCAGCGCCCTCGAGGAGCAGTACCGCCGGGGCGTCAGCCCCTGGACCCTCTGGCGCGAACGGCCGGTGGACCCCCGCCCGCTGATGACGCCCGTCGACCTGCCTCAGCCGGATGTCGGCAGTGCCGGCACCTAGACGGACCGACCTGCAGCCACCAACGGCGACCGGGAGGGGCGGACCGCCGCGATGATGGGACTGGTGCCCGTCGAGGGGCCGTTGGACGTCCTGTGCCTGGGCGCGCACCCCGACGACATCGAGATCGGCTGCGGCGGCACGCTGATCGGCCTGGCCGCGCGCCCCGCCACGACGGTGACCGGCCTGGTGCTCAGCGGCCGGGGGGAGCGACGGCAGGAGGCGGAGTCGGCCCTCCCCCGGTTCTTCCCCGGAGCGACGTCGGAGGTGCTCGACCTCCCCGACGGGCGGCTGCCCGAGCACTGGGGTGCCGTCAAGGAGGCACTGGAGTCGCTGGCGGGGCGGTGCGACCCGACGCTGGTCCTGGCACCGCGTGCCGAGGACGCACACCAGGACCACCGGCTGCTCGGCCGGCTGGTCACGACGGTGTGGCGGGACGCGTTGGTGCTGCACTACGAGATCCCCAAGTGGGACGGTGACCTGGGCACGCCCAGCCACTACGTGCACGTGAGTGAGGACGACGCCAGGCGCAAGGTGTCACTGCTGAACGCGAGCTTCCCGTCCCAGGTGGGGCGGGACTGGTGGGACGACGAGCTCTACCTCGGGCTGATGCGGATCCGCGGGGTGGAGAGCCGGGCCCGCTACGCGGAGGGGTTCTTCGCGCACAAGGTGCTGCTGGACCTGCGCCACGCCTGACAGTGATCCCCTTCCCCCGCCGAGGCGTTCCATCCGGCAGCCGAGGCGCGGGTCGAAGACGCACCGAGGGCCCCGGCGTTCTGCCGGGGCCCTCGGGTCGTGCCGTTGGTGGACGGACCTGTCAGAAGTCCATGCCGCCCATGCCGCCGTCGCCGCCGGGCATGCCGGCCGGCGCCTTCTCGGGCTTGTCCGCCACGACCGCCTCGGTCGTGAGGAAGAGCGCCGCGATGGAGGCAGCGTTCTGCAGTGCCGAGCGGGTGACCTTGGCCGGGTCGAGGATGCCCTCGGCGACCATGTCGACGTACTCACCGGTGGCAGCGTTCAGGCCGTGGCCGGCCTGCAGGTTGCGCACCTTCTCCGCGACGACTCCACCCTCGTGACCGGCGTTGATCGCGATCTGCTTGAGCGGGGCCTCGGTCGCGAACCGCACGATCTGCGCACCGGTGGCCTCGTCGCCCGAGAGGTCGATCTTCTCGAACGCGGCGTCGGTGGCCTGCACCAGGGCCACGCCACCACCGGCGACGATGCCCTCCTCGACGGCCGCCTTCGCGTTGCGGACGGCGTCCTCGATGCGGTGCTTGCGCTCCTTGAGCTCCACCTCGGTGGCCGCGCCGACCTTGATCACCGCAACGCCGCCGGCCAGCTTGGCCAGCCGCTCCTGCAGCTTCTCGCGGTCGTAGTCGGAGTCGCTCTTCTCGATCTCGGCGCGGATCTGGTTGACCCGCCCGTTGATCTGGTCGGAGTCACCGGCACCTTCGACGATCGTCGTCTCGTCCTTGGTGACGACGACCTTCCGGGCCTGGCCGAGCAGCTCCAGGCCGGTCGACTCGAGCTTGAGGCCGACCTCCTCGGAGATGACCTGGGCACCGGTCAGGATGGCGATGTCCTGCAGCATGGCCTTGCGGCGGTCGCCGAAGCCGGGAGCCTTCACGGCGACCGACTTGAACGTGCCGCGGATCTTGTTGACCACGAGCGTGGACAGCGCCTCCCCGTCGACGTCCTCGGAGAGGATGAGAAGCGGCTTGCCGCTCTGCATGACCTTCTCCAGCACCGGCAGCAGGTCCTTGACGTTCGAGACCTTCTGGTTCGCGACCAGGATGTAGGGCTCGTCGAGGACGGTCTCCATCCGCTCGGTGTCGGTGACGAAGTAGGCCGAGATGTAGCCCTTGTCGAACCGCATCCCCTCGGTGAGCTCGAGGTCGAGCCCGAAGGTGTTCGACTCCTCGACGGTGATGACGCCTTCCTTGCCGACCTTGTCCATCGCCTCGGCGATGATCTCTCCGACGGTGCTGTCACCCGCGGAGATGGAGGCGGTGGAGGCGATCTGCTCCTTGGTCTCGACGTCCTTGGCCATCGAGAGCAGCTGCTCGACGACCGACGCGACCGCGATCTCGATGCCGAGCTGCAGCGCCATCGGGTTCGCGCCGGCCGCGACGTTGCGCCGCCCCTCCCGCACCATGGCCTGGGCCAGGACGGTTGCTGTGGTGGTGCC
>JAICWH010000023.1 GCA_025934895.1 Nocardioidaceae bacterium
CCTTCCGCTCGTCCAAGCCTTCGTTGTGGGCCTGGAAGTAGCCGAAGTCCAGGCACCACGAGCAGCCGACCTGCGCGGCGACGGCCATGTGCGCGAACGACTTCAGGTTCTCGTCGCAGGCGCTCCACTTCCGTGCCTTGCCGCTGACCGCGAGAAAGGCCTTCAGCACGGGGCGGTTGTGGAAGTACACCCCCACCGGCTCCGGCACGTCACCGAGCAGCCTCCTGATGAAACGCTTCACAAACATCCCGAAGATACCGGTGATCGGGGCCGGCTGGATCCGGGGCGAACTGGTCATGTCGTCCTCCTGTGAGCGGGTGAGCGCGACATACAGACACCGGCCACGGCCACCGTGTGACCAGGTGATCCGGGTGTCGAGACCGTGAACGCCGGCACGTCGACCCTGCTACTGCCTACGGTGAAAGCATTCCAGCGTCGCTTCCCCGGCGCGAGCGTCGAGATCCGCAACCTGCAGCAGGACGAGATCCAGCGCGACCTCGCCAACGGCGCCCTCGATCTGGTTCTGATCACCCGCTCAGCAGCGACGACGTGTCACCTGAGCTGACCGGCATCGACCTGGTGCGGGGAAAGCCCCGTTGCGGTACTTCTTCATCGCGACCACCCCGAGAGTCGCTCAACACCACCCGCTGGTGGAGCAGGGGGAGGTGTCGGTGTACGACCTCCGCCACCACAGGTTCGTCGCCATACGCGCGGGCTACCTCATGCATCGCTTCGCACAAGGGCTCCTCGGTGCCGAGCTGCCCCCCGACTGGCATAGCACCCACGGCGCCGAGATGGGCAAGGTGATGGTGGCCGATGGCCTGGGTGTCACCGTGCTGCCGCACTACAGCGTCCCGGGAATCCGATAGAACGTGCCGGCCTCATCACCACGCGGCCGAACCCAGACGACCGCACCATCATCCGGCTCAGCTTGCAACAACGCCGTGCGCAACGCGTCGCGGAAGCAGTCGCTGGATTGGTCGCCGAGCTCTCCTTCATCGCGCAAAGCTTGGAGAGATTGCGCCAGAGTCCTTTGTCGGCTTGGACGCACGAGGAATCGCCCGGGACTGGCTGAGCTGTCAAGTTGGAGGACCTGCAGAGACTTCAGTTCACTTCACCGGTCCTGCGGCTCGGAAACCCGCGCACTCGGCCGTCGAGTGCTTGGCCCGTACATGATGGATAACAAGTTGCTCGCGCAGTCTGCCCCGGAACCAGCCCAGCTCCTCCAGCGTGTCGGCGACGGCCATGATGTCCGCATCGGGAACGGCCGCCAGTTTGCGGTTCGCTCCTGAGTACCGTGGGTGCGGTGAGGCCTTCACGGCGATGTAGGAGGCGGAGGCCGCCTTCTGCACGTCGAGCACTGTCGAGAGGATCGTCAAACACACGCCTCGGGCTCAAGCCCTCAGGATGAATGCGGCGACCAACGCCATGCACGCGATCCAGCCAGCGACCAGCGCTGTCAACCCAGCTGCCACCAGCAGTGCCTTGTTTGTCAGTCCCCGACTGAACTCGACTTTGCCGTCGACATCGCCTGACATCTCGTGTTGCATCGCCACTCCTCTGACCTCACTGGCTGCTCAATAAAAGTGTAATCCAGTAGACATACTCATTCTAGCCTTCGCCTCGAAACGACGCCCCGTGCGAGACGGCTCCTGCGGCGACATCGGCGAAGGTGCTCGCAGCCGTGGCTAGCAGGGCCTCTCGCGACGTACAAGACACATGGGGCCTGGCGGGTTCGATAACAATGTCTACTAAGAGCAGTATGTGGTGATCATCGGTGATGGCCAGCAAGTCCACACCGGCCAGCCCCTCACGCTGGACAAGCGGCCAACTGCAGCGGACCTTCGACCGGATGGATGGCAAGTCGGTCAACGAACTGGAGACCGCATCGCGCAGGGTGCTCGATGACCTCGTCGAGGTCGGTGTGGACGCCTACCCGTGCTGGGGAGGTCTGCGCGGCGCTGTCCGGGACGGCAGGATGATGGGGCACGACTCGGGCGTGGACCTGGCGTGGCTCAGCAAGCACACTCACCCCTTTGACATCATCGGCGAGAGCCGGATGGCTCAGCGTGAGATGCGTAGGGGGCTGGAGCGTCGTGCGCATGTAGGCGACCAACGTCAAAGTGTGGGCTCCGCTGCCCGGTGAGAAGCGGGTCGGAGTGGAGGTGGTCAGCTGTGGGGCTCGTGCCGGCGCCACGAGCGTGCTGGTCGCCGGCCATCTCGGGATGGCGATGATCCCGGGGCTCGCGCACCTACCCACGGGTTATCCGAAGTCATCGCTACCGCACCCGACGCGACGAGGCCCCTCCACCACCCGGGTGGTGGAGGGGCCTCGTGCGGCCGGCTGGTGTCAACCCAGCTCGCCGTCGGTGCGGATCGTGACCGTGGCGTTGTTCTTGACGGTGGTGTTGTTCACTGCGCAGACCATGTAGAGGCCGGATCCTGGGAAGTTGCCCCATGAGGTCCGGAGCTCGCTGGCGAAGGCGGTCGAGCCCGGGAAGGACTGGATGGCGACTCCGTTGCGGAAGACCCTGAAGTGCAACGGCTTGCTCGCCGTGCCTTCGACGCGGACCTGGTAGCCGGCCTGCTGCGAGGCGCAGGTCTGGGCCCCGGGTGCCAGAGGACCAGACGAGGTCTGCACCGCGAACGCCGGGGTGGCGGCGATCAGGGCGGTCGTAGCGGCGGCGGTGACGAGGCCGGCCTTGGCAAGCAGTGACATGTGATGCTCCTTCGAGGTATCGGATGGTTCCGGATTTCGGATGGGTGGTGGACCTGCGTGTCATGACCTGAGCGGAGGGCGCCGCACCGCTGGGCACACCTGAAAGGTAGGTCTGCACGATGTCCGTTTCGGAGACCGTTCACCGCCCACTGTGTGACCAGTTCATGGTCACTCTGCTCACCGAGCCGGGTGCGCTGTGCTGTCCTGGTCGTCGGCCCACAAGATGGCGGTGAGCCGGTCCACACCCGCTGCGAGATGACGGCGGTAGGTGCTGGTGGGCAGGTCCAGGAGCTCGGCGGCGTCGGCCTGGGTGGGCGCCGGCTGCAGGTAGGTGTGGTGCAGTGCCCGGAACGCCCGGCGGTCGCGGGGGGAGGCCTCCAGCCGCGTCGCGGCCTCCGTGATGCGTTCCTGCAGGACTGCGGCGCGGGCACGCGCGTCGGCGTGCGCAGGAGCTCGGGACGTCACCAGAGGGGACTCGAGGAGCGCCGAGGACCGAAGCCCGTTCACGCGGGCATACCCCCGCAACGCGTCCCTGACCGCCGCGGCGAAATGCTCCTGCGTCAGACGCTGGACCGGCACCTCGACGTCGGGCGGCACCGTCGGCACGTCGAGCGGCTGACGCGCGATCTCCCTCTTCCCCAACTGCTCGAGCCATGCCAGTGGCGGGGTACGTCGCCAGTCGTGCCAGTAGACGCCGTACGTCTTGCCGTCGGTGCTGAAGTCGGCGGCGGCCAGACGGGACACGTCCGCGTAGGCACAGATACCGGCCCACAGATCGGGGTCTGCGTAGTATACGAAGGAGTAGGCCAGCCTCGGCGTGGACATGTAGTAGCGGACGAAGTGCAACGTGATGAACAGCTGCACCGGTCCCAGTTCCTGGTATGCCTCGCTCTGCATCCAGAACCTGAACAGCGCCGCGACCTCGCCATCATGCAACGGGGGCAGCGTGTCAAGGAAGGTCGCCACCCGGTCCACCGCCACGTCGACGGCTCGATCCTCAGCCGTCGCACTGTGCACCGACACGGTCGTGACCAGTCCGAGCACGTCGCCGTCCGGTCCGCGGACCAGCAGCACGCACCCCGGCTGGCGGGCGAACCAGAAGTCCAGGAGTGCGACGGCCTCCGGCCCCTCGTGTCTACCCACCATCTCGCGGGCGATCGAGCGCTCCTCCTCGGTGGCCGGCGTTGCGACCAGACTGCGCAGATCTGTGCCGGAGCCCGCGGTCTGCGTGACGAAGGGGCCCAGCACCGGGTTGTCGCGGTGCAAGAAGACGTACTCCACGAGCACCTGCTGCTGCTCATCGACTGGGACCGCGTAGAACCGGTCTCTGTAGTAGGCACCAGCGCGGCGGTGGATGTCGGCGTACTGCTCGGGATGCCGCCACCGCAGCTCGGCACCGAGCGCGTCCCGGGCCACGTCGTGCGGGTAGAGACCCCTTGGTCCGGACTCGACCACGGACAACCTTCGCAGCCAGTCGAACAGCTTGTGGGCATCCTGAACCTCCAGCAGCACCGCCAGCAGTTCCTCCGTCGTGGTGAGCACCTGGGCGCAGGCCTCGAGCGCACGGCGGTGCAGGACGCTCGGCACCGTTTCGACCAGGCACCCGAGCAACGCGGCCATGACCTCGGGAGCGGCGGTGGGTTCGAACCTGCCGGCGCCTTGAGCCACGACGTCGGCGACCAACGAGAGAGCCAAGGGATGTCCTCCAGCGAAAGCCAGGGCCTCGGGCTGGCGCTGCCGGGGAACTCCGTGCGCCTCCAGCAGCGCACGACTCTGGTCGGGCGGAAGGGCACTCAGGGCGATTGTGTGCAGCAGTCCCCGCCAGCTGAGGTCCGCGCGCCAGGCAACGGTCGGGGGCTCGCGACCCGCCACGACCGTCAACGCGTCGGCAGCCAGCGACGGCAGGAAGTCCTCGCGCCACCAGCGGTCGAGGGGGCCGAGCAGCTCGGCCGTGTCGACCAGCAGGAGGAGGCCCTCGACCGCCGCGAGCGCCTCGAGCGGATCTGCCTGCCGGTCACAGCCGGCAGCGTCGGCAACCGCCGCCACGAACGCCGACGTCACGGGAGCCACGTCGCGCCCGTCAATGCGTACGACGCGCCGCTCAGCCGCCTCACCGAGGGCCTCGAACTGCCGAAGGAGCGTCGACTTCCCGATGCCTCCCGGGCCTGACACGAACACGACGCCCCCGCAATCTATGTCACCAAGGAGATCCTGGAAGAACGCGAGCTCCTCCGCACGTCCGACGAAGCCCTGGCTGCGCCGAACGCGAAGCCGGTCTGCCATCCGCGCCACGGTCTCCCCTTCACGCCCGGTCCACCTTAGGCCCGGCGCAGGTGGTGGACCAGCGGATCTTGGGAGTTCCAGCACCGGCGGTTACGGCACCCTCTGGGTGAACAGGTCGTGTGCGCCGTCAGGGCGGGCGGCCTCGAAATAGGCACGCCGTTCGCCGGTGCTCATAGTCACGATCGATGCGTAGCGGAGTGCGCCGTCCGTGTGAGGAGAGCCCGAGGGTGGTCCGCTGCTGGCCACCAGGGTGGTCGCCGGCCCGTTCGTCGTGGCTACCCCCGTCTGCTCGCAGCAGTTGGCCTGAGCTGTGGGTCGTCCGTCGTACAGCACCGTCAGGGGCGCCGAGTCGAGCACGGCGGTAACTCGCACGCCGCGTGCGTCCCACTCGCCGGCACGGGGCAGCAGAACGGTTTCGCCGAGCGTAAAGCCGACGCCGCCTCAGAGTGTGCGAGGCGGGTGTGCATCCGGTCCTCTTGCCCCGGCTCGGTGAGCGAATGGCAGCAGACCCACATCCGCCAGCCATCATGACGCAGCTCCACGACCGGGTCCTTTACAGCGAGTCGCTTCTCGTCACCGGACAGCGCCACGGAGTAGTGCCCCTGCGGCAGCTCGGCGGGTGTGGTGGCTTCCAGGACACCGATCCACCAATGCTTCGAGCCCGGCGTGGCGCAGCTGAGGAAGAGCCTCCAGATCCCATCGGACTTCACGAGGGCTGGTCGCTCGAGCGAGTCGGCTCCGAACTGCTCGCGGCGCACCGTCGCAACCTTGGTGAAGCGCACGCCGTCCCGCGAACGCGCGATGACGACCGCGACACCGCGGCCGTTCGTGAGCGGACGACGCACCCGGTAGGCGAGCCAGACGATGCCGTTGACCACAACCGCACTCGGGGCGCCCGCCCAGTTGCCGGGGCCGGCAGCGGGGGCCGAGGCGACGACCTCTGCTTGGTCGACGTCGCTCAGCATCGGGAGGCTCTGCACGGTCATACACTAAGTCTACTATAGAACTATAGTTTTGCTCCTTGACCTGCGATCCGGTCCGCGTCGTGGGGGGTGTGCAGGCGGTGCGCGATGGCGATCACCGTGCGGCCGACTAGCAGCACATCCACGGATCCGTCTGCGTCCGTGCGGTCCTGGGGTCTATCAGTGAGGTCGCCTCGTCGAGGACCAGGGAGTGCGGGTCCGCGTTCGCTGGTCGTGGTGCGGCGGTGCTGCCAGCGCTCGCGGGCCTGGCCCTTCTCGGCGACCAGGCACGGCCGGGCTGGTAGCCGGTGGCCGCCACTCGAGCCGGCTGGGCCGCCGTCCGAGGCGCCCCGGGAGACGCCGTGACTCGACAGTCAGGCTGACGACAGCGAAGGCCCTGATAATTGGGGCGGCAGTCGATGGCGAGCTGCGTTTGGATCTGGTCCCGATTCAGGAGGCCACCATGTCACTCACCGGACCCTTCTTCCTCAACGGAGTCATCGTCGTGACCCTCGCCGCGCTGCTCGGCGTGGTGGTGCTCTGGCCGCGCCTCGCGGCCGGCACCCCATGGCACGTCGCCGGACGGGTCGTCGCGCTCGGCTTGGCCAACCTGCTCGTCCTGCTGACCGCAGCCACGCAGCTCAACGCGACGTACTTGTTCTTCGCAAGCTGGGGTGACCTGCAGGGGGCGATCACGGGTCACGTGGTTCAGACCTCGCTCCACCGTGGCGGTGCGGAGGCGCAGGCGCCGAACATCCCGGTGAAGGGCCCGGCAGCCCACACTGCGACGCACGTCCCTCCACTGGCCCGACCAGTCCGCCCGAGCGGACTCGTCGCCTTCAAGGTGCACGGGAGGATCAGTGGTCTGACCGGCACGGTCCTCGTGCAGCTGCCCGCCGGCTACACCCCGCAACAGCGCTACCCGGTGCTGGAGGCCTTCCACGGCTATCCGAGTGAACCGCTGAACTGGGTGCGCATCTTCCACATCGGCCAGGCAGTCGAAGCCAGGGTGAGGACGCACCAGCTGCGCCCGACCCTGGTCGTCATGCCTCAGGTCGAGATTCCGAGGGGCGTCGACACCGAAGGGGTGAACGGCGGGCCGGGTCAGCCGCAGGTCGAGACCTGGCTGACCCGAGACGTCCCGGACTGGGTCGGTCAGCGCTTCCGGGTGATCCGGAACCGCAACGCCTGGGCGACGATCGGCTACTCGGCGGGCGGGTTCGTCGCGGCCATGGCCACGATGCTGCACCCAGCCCAGTACGGCGCCGGCATCGTGCTGGGGGGGTACTTCAGGCCCGAGTTCGGCCCCTTCTACGAGCCGTTCCGGACCGGGAGCCCCCTGGGCAGGTACTACGACCTCCCCCGCGTCGCGGCTCACCGACCACCACCGGTGTCACTGTGGATGGAGACGTCCCACGCAGACCCGCTCTCCTACAACTCCAGTGCCAGATTCCTGCACGCCACCAGGGCCCCGACGGCCGTCCACGTCGTGATCCTGCAGAACGCAGGGCACCGAGACTCTGTCTGGATCGCCCTGCTGCCGTCCGCGCTGCAATGGCTCGGCGCCAACGTCGCGGGCTTCCACCCGTGAGTCGAACACGATGCGCGGCGGCAGACCGCTGATCACGACGCCCGGACTGCGGACAATGGCGTTAGAGCCAGGACACAGAGACGCCCGTAGGTGTTGTGAGCCGGGATGGGACTCCGCGGGGTTGGAAGTCGGGGGTGGGTCCAGGGTGAGCCCGCGCAGGAGCTCTCGGTGGCGCGGTGGAGGACGCGGATGTGCAGGTCGTCGATGAGCAGGGTGTTCTGGGTGCCGGCGAGGCGGCGGCCGAGACCGAGGTGGTGAAGGCGGCTGTGGTGGCGCAGGGGGAGAGCGGTTCCTTACCACGTGGAGCCAGCGTAGGGTCGGCAAATGATCATGGGCAGCCACGTCATCGTGTACAGCCGTGATCCGGAAGCGGACCGCGCGTTCTTCGTCAACGTATTGGGACAACCGCATGTCGACGCCGGCGGTGGCTGGCTGATCATCAAGCTGCCGACTGCGGAGCTCGCGGTGCACCCGTCCGATGGTCCCACCGGACACGAGCTGTACTTCATCTGCGACGATCTCAAAGCCACGATCAGCGAGCTGCAGGCTAAGGGCGTCGATTTCACCCACGACGTCTCCGAGGAACGGTGGGGTCGGCTGACCCGTTTCCGGTTGCCGGGGGGTGGCGAGGTGGGGATGTACGAGCCCCGCCATCCGCTGGCGATCGACTTGTGACCGTCCCAACCCCACCGTTCGAAGGGCTACGTCACACCGCCGGGACGGCTCGGCCTGGTGGACGCCGGTGAGTACATCACGTGCAGCGATCGCTCACGCACAGCCGGGCATGGGCTGCGAAGCCGGGCGGCCGAACGTCACGGCATCGCGCACAGCGGGTGACGCGGAGGCGAGGACGGCAGCGTCCGGCTCGACGCCCAAGGCATCGTTGACCCTGGCGAACGCCGACCGGAGGGCGACGAAGAGCGTGAGCGCGAAGATCTGCTGGTCCGTCAGATGTGTGGCGCGGAGCTCATCGACGCCGTCTTCGGTCGTGTCGTTCGGACGCGTGGAAACCACGCGGGCCCATCGAGCGAGCACCTTCTCTCCCGGGTCGAGGTCCGAGTCGTCCCCCAACAGGACCGAGGCAGCTGCTGGCGCACCGGCGAAGCCGGCCAGCTTGGAGCCCCAGACGAGTCGGATGACAGTCGCGATCCTCCCGAGGTCGTCGAGGAAGTGCCGCCACACCGGGCTCTCCTAGTCGTGCTGCAGTGGCTGAACCAGCAGGTGGACACCAGCAACGGCCGCCCGAACCCGTGCACGGCGTAGGCGAGCCATTGACACCGTCGGGAGCCAGCGTGCGTCACGCCAGGCGGGACTGCAGCCCCGTGACGCAGCCGTGACGCACGGGTGACGGTGTCGCCACGGCGGCGTGACAACACCCGCGGAAAGTGACCCAGAACGGCTCACCAGGGGGCAGTCAGTTGGCTACTTTTCAGGCGATCGGCGCGGTCGCCGAGGCGATCACCACGCTCTTCCAGCACGCGTGGGAACCGGCCTTGTTGGGCGGGCTGGAGCCGGAATTCGACGTCTACCATGGCAAGAACTTCGACACACCGATGTCCACCGGTATCTCCGTCTTTGTCTACCAGGTCACTGTCGACCAGGTCCAGCGCACCCTGCCACCGCCCGACAAGAACCACCGACGGCCCCTGCCGGTGCGGATGTCGCTGCTGCTGACCGCCTGGGCCAAGGACGCTTCGACGGAGCACGCGCTCCTCGGCTGGGGAATGCGAACGATCGCCGACAGCCCGATCCTCTCCGCCGGCTTCCTGAACGCGACCATGCCCGGGGTCTTCCGGCCGGACGAGACGGTCGAACTTGCCCCCACCGAGCTCACCAACGACGAGGTGTTCCAGCTCTGGCAGGTGCTGCCCAGCAGCCTGCAGCTCTCGGCGGCCTACGTCGCCCGCGTGCTGTGCCTCGAGTCGGACCTGGTCGTCCCGACCGGTGCCCCCGTCGTCGAACGCGACCTGGACCTGGCGGCGTTGCCGTGACCCGGCTACTGGAGCGCATCTCCTACCGCGCGCCGCTTGCCCTCGAGTGCGTCGACGGCGTCACTGGCGCGGTCGTCGGCGACGGGCTGACGGCCACTGTGTGGCGGAACGACGACCCCGGTACCCAGGTGATGGCGCGCCGCTCGCCGTTCTCGGGACTGCTCTGCGTCAAGAGCCTCGCCGGCATGTGGCAGCAGACGCACTCCGGCGGGCCGGCCGGGGTGCCGACATCGTGGCCGTCCGTGCCGCCAACAGCGGTATCCGCCCTCGTCATCGATACCCGTAACCGCTACCTCCCGACCTCGATCGCCGTCGAGGTACCCTCGCCCGCGCCGTTCCAGGTGCAGCTCTTCTCCCAGCTCGCTCGGCCGGTCGGCTCGAGCTGCGCAACCGTGCAGGGTGAGGTCCGCGACGGCGGTTCGGGCGAAGCCCTGGGCTGGGCGTACCTCACGGTCGTCAGCGGCGCGGACACCTATCACGCGGTGGCCGACCAGCTCGGCCGGTTCCTCCTCCTCATGCCATGGCCGGACGCCCTCTCCGTGCCGACCGGGTCCGGCCTGGGTGGCCTGACCTGGCAGCTCACGGTCGAGGTGCAGACCCAGCCGTCGGCTCTCGTGCGGTCGCCCGGCCTCGGCAGCGACGACCCACCCGAACTCGCCTCCATCACCGGCCAACAGGCCGCCCAGCTCGTCGACGGCGGCCCGCACGCCTCTCTCGAGGCCACCCTCACCTACCGGTCACCGCTGGTGCTCGAGCTTACGGCAATCCCGTCATGACGACCTATCCACAACCCACCCCAGCCCCTCACAGCAAGGCGAGCGCATCATGCCCGAGTACCTAGCCCCAGGTGTCTACGTCGAGGAGCTCCCGGGCCCCCGGACCATCGAAGGCGTCAGCACCAGCACGGCGGCCTTCGTCGGGCCGACCCGCACCGGACCGGTCGATGGCCGGCCGGAACTGCTGACCTCGTACGCCGACTTCGTGCGGATCTACGGCGACGCCGCCGACCTCGATGTCGGCGGCACACCATTCACCAACTACGTCGCCCTCGGCGCGAAGGGCTTCTTCGACGAGGGCGGCAGCCGCCTGTATGTCGTCCGCACCTACACGGCCAGCGCCAACCCCACGAACGACCAGGCCTCCACGACACTCGGCGCCGTCGTCGTGGACGCCCGCTTCCCCGGCCGCGCCGGTGCCGTGCGCGTGACCTTCACCCTCAACGTCGGCAGCAACGTGGTCGTCAGCGACACACTGACCCGCGTCCGTCAGTTCGACGTTGTCTGGGTCAAGGGCGACGCGGCCTACGTTGTACGCAGCCGGCCCGACGGGACGCTGTTCCTCACCTCCGACGGGACCACGCCGCTGTCGCTGACCGGCGCAGAGGCATACCCGCTGACGGTCACGGTCGACGTTCAGAGCCCGACCGTGAACGGACAGGGTCTGCCGAGCCTGAGCCCCCCGATGTCGATCGGCGAGTTCCGCCTCGACCCGCGCGGAGGAGCGCGTGCGCTGACCAACGTGCTGGCCACCGACCCGCCCACCCGTAACCAGGCCCTGACCGTTCCGGTCGCCCTCGACGTGAGCGGCCTCGGCGCCACGGCCGACACGCTCGGCGCCGACCTGGCGACAGCCATCTTCGGCAGCACGATCCTCTCCGCCGGCCTCGGCCCGGCCACACCCCTGCCCGACCGGCAACTCGGCATCACACTGGACAACGGCACCGATGGCGCAACACCCGACGAGCCGGCCTTCGAGGCCGCGCTCGCGGTCCTCGAGTCGATCGACGACGTCTCCATCGTCGCCGCACCGGGAGCCTCCAGTGGCTGGGGTGACGACGCCACGTCGGTGGCGCAGGCCGTCAACGGCGCCGTCACCACGCACTGCGAGAAGCTGCTCTACCGCGTGGCTGCGCTGGACACGCCGGCCGGCCTCGACACGAGCGACGCCCTTGACTTCCGCAATCTCCGCTCCTCCGAGTACGCCGCCCTGTACTACCCCTGGATCACCGTCTCCCACCCGATCGACGGCAGCCGCGTGAGCGTCCCACCGGCCGCGTACGTGGCCGGCATCTGGGCCCGCACCGACATCGCCCGCGGGGTCTTCAAGGCGCCCGCGAACGAGGTGGTCCGCTCCGCACTCGACCTCGAGACCCGGCTCAACAAGGCACAACAGGAGTTGCTCAACCCCGAGGGCGTCAACTGCTTGCGGTTCTTCCCCGGCCCGGGGTTCCTGGTCTGGGGAGCCCGTACCGTCTCCGACGACCCGGAGTGGAAGTACCTCTCGATCAGGCGCTACTTCAACTACCTGGAGAAGTCCATCGACGAAGGCACCCAATGGGCCGTCTTCGAGGTCAACGGGCCGGCGCTCTGGGACGCCGTACGGCACACGGTGGAGGGCTTCCTGCTCAACGAATGGCGCTCCGGCGCATTGCTGGGTGCCAAGCCCGAGCAGGGCTTCTTCGTCCGCTGCGACGCCTCCACAATGACAGCCGACGACCTCGACAACGGCCGGCTGGTCTGCGTCATCGGCGTCGCCGCCGCCAAGCCGGCGGAGTTCGTCATCTTCCGCATCAGCCAGATCACCGCACCGACCACCAGCTGAGCCACCGGAAACCGAGAGGAGCGACCATGGCCGTCCAGCGTGACACCCCGTACAGCAGCTTCAACTTCCTGGTGGACTTCGCCACCGGCGACGTGAACTCCGTACGCGCGGGATTCCAAGAGGTCAGCGGCATGAACATCGAGGTGACCTCGGCGGACTACCGCAACGGCAACTCCAAGACCAACCATCCGATCAAGGTCAACGGCGTCTACAGGGTCGGCGACGTCACGTTCAAGCGTGGGTTGATCGGCGCGACCGACCTTTACGAGTGGGTCGACGCCATCCGCACCGGGACCCGCCGGGTCATCCCCACCGTGACCGTCAGCCTGCTCGACGAGGCACATGAAGGCCCCGCTCTCCAATGGGTGCTGCTCAACGCCCGTGCGATCAAGTGGACGGGGCCGTCCCTGAACGCCAAGACCGGTACGGATGTCGCGATCGAGGAGCTCGTCCTCTCGATCGAGGACCTGGTCGTTCAGTGAGACGTCCGTGACCTCGGCGACCCTGACCTACCACGGCCGACTCCCCGGAGTCGATGCCGACGCTGCGCTGCCGGCTGCTCCGCAGCCGCTGCGGCTCGACGTTGCTGGTTTCGTCGGCTTCGCCGAGGCGGGCCCGTTCGACACCCCGGTGGTCGTCGAGGATCCGACCCAGTACGCGGCCGTGTTCGGCGGCGACCTTGCGCTCGCCCAAGAGGCCGGGCAGCCGGTCTGGGCGCGGCTGCCGACCGCCGTACGCGCCTTCTTCGACAACGGCGGCCGGCGGTGCTACGTCGTGCGGGTCGGCGAGGACCTGTCAACCTTCCCGATCAACGTGTTCGTCGACCCCGCCCTGGCGGACGCGACCGTCTTCAGCCTGCTGCCGCTGGCTGACCGGCTCACCTCGCTGGCCCACTCCCCGGCGCAGCTGCGCGGGATCCACGCCCTGCTGGGCATGGACGAGGTCGCCCTGATCGCGGTACCCGACGCCGCCCACCGCGACTGGAGTGCCTCGACGGCGACGCCCGACCCGGTCGTGCCACCCGAGCCGCCGCCGCCCGAGCCCGTCGACTGGTCGGACTTCCGCTGCTGCCAGGAGCCCGAGCCGGTGCCGCCGCCGACCCCGGAGTCGCCCGAGCCGACGCCGTACGCCGGGCTGCCGGAGCTCGAACCTGTTGCGGCCTACGACGAGAGCGCGCTGATCGACCTGCAGGTCGCCGTGGTCACGATGTGTGCGGCGCGAGCCGACCAGGTCGCGCTGCTGAGCCTGCCCCAGCACTACGACGTACCTGCCGTCCTCGCCTGGCGGGAAGCTCTGTGCACCGATCCGCGGATCATCGACTCCACCTCGTCGGCAAGCCCGCCGCTCGGCTACGCCGGCCTCTGGCACCCGTGGGTGTCGGTGTCATCGGGCACCAGCGACGGGGTCGCCGTCCTCCGAGACCTGCCGCCCGACGGCGTGGCCGCTGGGGCCATCGCGGCCCGGGAGCTCAGCCGGGGCGTGTGGGTCGCCCCAGCCGGTACGGCGTTGCGCGGGCTGCTGCGGACGGTGTCGACCCTCACACACGACGAGCAGGTGGCGCTCTTCGACGCACACGCCAACCTCGTCGTCCATCCTCCGGGGACGTTCAGCATGCTCAGCGCCCACACCCTGACCGACGAGCCGACGCTGCTCCAGGTCTCCGAACGACGCCTGCTGATCCTGCTGCGCAAGCTCGCCCTCCAGGCCGGACACCGCTACGTCTTCGAGGTCGACAACGACCGCTTCCGCCGGTTGGTGCGGATGCGGTTCGACCAGATCCTCGGAGCCCTGGTGCAGCGCGGAGCGCTCGCGGCCTACCAGATCGTCGTCGACGCCTCCGGGCAGGACGACGGCCGGCTCGTGGTGCAGCTGCAGGTGGCGCCGACGAGTCCGGTCGAGTTCATCACCATCACCCTCGTGCGCAGCGGCGAGGGCCTGCTCGATGTGCTGGAGGGCTGATGTCTGTCGCCGACGTGCCCCTGACCACCTTCCGCTTCGAGGTCGTGCTCAACCTGGACACACCCATTCCGGGCATGGACGTGCCCCTGTGTGACGGCGCCTTCGCCGAGGCGGACGGCCTCGAGATGTCGATGCAGCCGAAGACCCTCGCTGTGGGCGGGGTCAACGACCGCCAGATCCACCTCGTCGGCCCGGTCTCCTACAGCAAGCTCACGCTCAAGCGCGGCATGACCACGAACCTGCAGCTGTGGACCTGGTTCCTCCTCGGCACACGCGCCGGCTCGGTACTGACCGCCCACGGCGAGGTCACCATGTGGGCTCCCGACGGGACACCAGCGATCCAGTTCTCGCTGACCGGCTGCCTGCCGACCAAACTACGGGCGCCGTCGCTGAATGCGGTCAGCGGACTCGTGGCAGTCGAAGAGCTCACGCTCGCCTACGAGCGGCTCATGGTCGTCCCGCCCGGTGCGGTGGGTTCGGCGCTCGCCGCGGCCGTCGGCCTGTTGTCGTCGACGCCGTCCTCGCTGGCGGTCGGGCTCGGAGGTGGACTGTGATCGCCACCGCGACCATCACCGAGTGGAGCTTGCTCAACGGGTCGTTGCCGGGTCGGGCGGTGCCGAACGGCACCAGCCTGACCGTCGACTTCAACCCCAACAGCCTGGCCCTGACCCATCGGTCGATCGGCCCGAGGGGTAGGCAGTCCATCCGTTCGGACTACACCGTCAACATGCAGAAGCTCGAGCAGACCGGCTTCTCCGTCGCGCTCTCACTCGACCTGGTCTTCGACTCGACGGCCGACGGCACGTCGGTGCAGCTGAAGACAGAGAAGCTCGTCCTGCTCGCGACGCCGCACCGTCTGGCGGGCAAGAACAAGCTCCCACCGCCGGCGAAGCTCATCCGCGTCAGCTGGGGGGAGTTCCTCTTCTACGGCTCGATCTCGTCGATGACGCAGACCCTGACGTTCTTCTCCGAGTGGGGTACGCCGCTGCGGGCCGAGGTCCACCTCTCCCTGGACGGCGTGGAGCAGCAAGGGGACCCTGTGTTCTCGAGCGTCAATCTCTCCGCCGGCCCCGTCAGCGTCTCCTTCGGAGCGAACGCCGCCGTCGGTGTCGCCGCTGCCGCGCTCATAGCGGCCAGCGCCGCACCCACCGGCACGACGGCGTACGCACAGAGCCAGTCGGGCGACACCGTCTCCGCGATCGCCGCGCGCAGCGGCTCCGGAGCGTCATGGAAGACCGTCGCGGCCGCCAACGGAATCGACAACCCCCGGCTGCTTCCGCCGGGGACCGTACTCGACCCGAACGCAACGGTCCAGCACTGACCGAGAGGAGCACATGTTGCCCATCGAGATCCGTGAGCTGCTCATCGAGCCGCCGGATGAGCCTGCGACACCGGCGTGGGAGCCGGAGGCCATCGCGTTGTCGACCGCGACCGATCCGGCCCGTGTCGTGGAGACCGTGCAGCGGTCCGAGGCCGTGCGAGCCGACCGGTTGAGGGCCGACTGATGACCACGATGGCGTACGTGTCGGTCCCTCGGTTGACGCTGGGTGACTCCTTCGTTCCGACCGTGATGGGGGACGTGGTCGCACTCGAGCTCGAGGAGGACATCGCCGGCATGGCTGCCCTCGAGTTTAGTCTTTCCGCCCAAGGAGAGGCCGACTCGAGCGGAACCCAGGACTACCTCGACCGGTCCCTGCTCGACTTCGGGATGCGCGTGACGGTCACGCTCGGACCTGACGACAGCGGCCCGCTCTTCGAGGGGTCGATCACCGCTCTGGGCGCCAACTTCCCGGGGGACTCCTCCTCGACGGTGACGCTCAAGGCGGAGGACGGGCTGCAGGAGCTCCGGCGTACACGGCGGACGCGGACGTTCGAGGACTCCTCCACCGCCGACATCGCCCAGATAATCGCCGGCGACCACGGGCTGACCGCCCAGGTCGAGGTCGACGGCCCGCAGCGTCCGCTGACGAGCCAGGTGAACCTGAGCGACCTCGCGTTCCTGCGGACCCTGGCGCAGGCCGACGGTGCCGAGATCTGGCTCGAGGACACGGCGTTGCGCCTGCGACGACGACCCGACCGCGACGGCGACCCAGTCACGATGGTGTACGGCGAGACGCTGCGGTCGTTCGCAGTGACCGCCGATCTCGCCCACCAGTGCACGGACCTGACCGTCACGGGCTGGTCGCCCGCCGACAAGCGAGCCATCGCCGAGACCGGCGACGCCGACGATCTCGGGGACGAGCTCGACGACGACACCTCCGGGGCAGCGGTGCTCGCCGAGGCGTTCAGCGCGCGGCACGAGCGGGTCGTCGTCGCCGAGCCGCTCGACTCGGCGGATGCGCAAGCCAGGGCGCGGGCGGCGTACCTCGACCGCGCGCGCCGGTTCGTCACTGGCACCGGCACCTGCGAGGGCGACCCCGCGGTCCGGGTCGGCGCCCGCGTCTCGCTGATGGGGGTCGGGGCCATCTTCAACGGCGACTACCGGGTGGTGCGGACCCGCCACCGGTGGGACCTCGTGCGCGGCTACGAGACCGACTTCGAGGTCGAGCGGGTGGGATTGGGGGCGGTGTCATGAGCGACGTGTTGAGCACCGGCCCGTCGGTCGTCGCCGGCACCAACGTCAACGAGCCGACGACGCCGCGGATCGCCGGCGTGGTCAGCGCGACCGTCGAGGACAACCAGGACCCACAGCAGCAGGGCCGGGTGAAGGTCAGCGTGCCGTCGTTCGGTCCCGGCTACGTCGTGTGGGCGCGGCTCGCGACCACCATGGCGGGCAACGGGCGCGGCACCTGGTTCCTGCCCGATGTCCACGATGAGGTGCTGGTCGCCTTCGGCCAGGGCCGGGCAGAGGACCCCTACGTCATCGGTGCGCTGTGGAACGGGCAGGACGCCCCGCCGCAGCAGATGGATGCGGACAACGACGTCAAGACCATCGTGTCCCGCCAGGGGATCCGGATCACCCTCGACGACACGCCGGGTGCAACCAACCTGACGCTGTCGACCCCGGCCGGCCAGACGGTCACCCTGAGCGACGCCGACCTGGGCATCAAGCTCACCGACTCCAACCAGAACTCCGTCCAGCTGGGGCCGAGCGGCATCACCATCTCCACCCTGGCGACGGTGAGCATCAGGGCGTTGAGCCTCGACGTCGATGCCACCTCCGTCAGCGTCGGCGCCCCGTCGGTCACCGTCGCGGGGGTGGTCTCGATGAACTCGGTGGCGGCCCAGGTGATCTCGGGCGCGATGTACAGCAGTGGGATCGGGAACACGGCATGACCGCCGTCGCCCTGAGGCCCCATCGGCAGCGTGAGCCACTCGAGTGGCTCGCGCCGGCTCCGCTCTGGACGTCCCCGCCCTTCCCCACTCAGCCCTGGATCGCCGAGCTGCGCACAGACGACTTCGTGCACGAGTTCCTCGGCGTGCTCGCCGGAGCGGGTGGCGGGCTCACGAGCCTGGCTCCTCAGCACACGGTCGACGGCGCGGCCGTGACGACGTACCGGCTCTTCTCGGCGCTGCGCCACCGCTACAACCTGGTCAGCGCGACGCTGGCCTGCCGGCGGCTCGGGTTGCCCGACCACACGCTGCGCAGCGACCGCGACGAGAAGGTCTCGTTCGTCATCCACGGTGCCGGTGACGATGTCGCGGGCGTGGTTGACGGCGAGCAGGAGTACCCGGTGCACCGCGCACCCACCGCGCCGGGAGCCGACTTCATCCCCCGGACCCTCTGGTTCGGCTACCTCCCGACCCCGGCCGTCACCGACAGCTCGACCGTCTCCGGCCCGTACGTCGCCCGGCTGGTGCTCCGCTACGACCCGGGCTGCACCGTGGTCAGCGCGCCCAGCCCGTGGTTCGTCTTCGCCGCGCCCCGCGACGACCCGGACACGCCCTCCAACGACCTCGTGAACGGAGTGCTCTGATGACGATCGATGTCACCGACGCCGGCCTCTACGGGCAGGGCATCTCCTTTCCGCCCCGGATCGCACCCGACGGAGGCATGGCCTGGTCCGCCGGCGAGCTCAACGTTCGCGAGTGCATCTGCACCTTGTTGCTCACGCTGCCCGGCGAACGGGTCGAGATGCCGGCGTATGGCTGCGGTCTGCGTCGCCACCTCTACGAGCCGAACTCGGTCGGCACGCTGCGGCTGATCAGCGAGGACGTGCAACGCGCCATCAGGAGGTGGGAGCCGCGGGTGCGTCTGGACGGCGTGACCGCGACCGTCAACACCGAGGAGCGGCGGGCGGTCGACGTCTCGGTGAGCTACACGCTGGTGTCGACCGGCACCGCCCAGCAGCTCCGCGTGACCGTTGCGTCGGACGGCACCGGCACGGGGGCGCCCTGATGACCATCCAGATCCCGGTGCTGGACGACCGGACCTATGACCAGCTCGTCGCCGAGGCCCGCTCTCGGGTGCCGGTGCACACGCCGGAGTGGACCAACCTCAACGAGAACGACCCCGGCATCACGCTGCTGGAGCTGTTCGCGTTCCTGACCGACAACCTGCTCTACCGCGGCAACCGGATCCCGGAGGCCAACCGGCTGAAGTTCCTCAGCCTGCTCGGGATCGACCTGCAGCCGGCCTCTCCCGGCGTCGGGCTGGTGACGGTCGGCAACGACCGCGGACCGCTGCCGCCGCTGGCCGTCGAGGCGGGCACCGAGGTCAGGGCCGGGCAGGTGCGCTTCCTCACCGACACCTCGCTGGCGGTGCTGCCGGTCACCGCCGCGGCGTACTTCAAGCAGCCCCAGCAGCCCGACGCAACGACCGCCGACCATTACCGGACGCTCTATCAGTCGTTCCTGGAGACCGACTCCGAGGTGCTCACGTTCTACAAGCCGGTGGCGCTCGACCCGCCGGCCACGGGCAGGATCGACCCGGTGGTCGACCTCGGCGACCCGGCCAACGGCACCATCGACCGGTCGCTGTGGATCGCGCTGCTCGGCCAGAAGGGCGCGGCGCTGTCCGACGTCCGTGCCGCGATCGCGGGCCAGACCCTGACGATCGGCGTCTATCCGACGGCGACGGTTCCGGGTCAGGTCGTGCTCCCCGAGCACACCGGTACGCCGACCTCTGACCCGGGCCTGGTCGTCGAGATCGCCGCACCCGCCTCGGACCCGAGCGACCCGAGCGCCGCCACCGGGCTGGGGATCGGTCCGGCCAGCTACAGCCGGCTGCCGATCACGTACGCCGAGCCGGTGCTCGACGCCCCCGGCCTGATCCAGGTGACTATGCCGGCGTACGAGCGGTTGTTGGTGTGGGACTTCGACCCGGAGGAAGAGGGGACCGGGGACTTCCCGCCCCGACTCGACGACCCGCAGGTCTCCTCGCGGCTGGTCACCTGGATCCGGCTGCGGTACCCGCCCCTCGGCGACGACGGCAGAACGGACTCCACGGGCTCCCCGGAGGCGACCGGCTGCGCCGACGGCACGACCGCGACGACCCCGCCGACCGTGACCACCGCTGGCGGGGACCTCTCCCTGGCCGGATGCAGGTGCGGGTGCGGCGGCGGCGCGGGCACGGGGGGCACCGTCTCGACCACCAGTGTCACCAGGCCCGGCCGCCTGAGCTGGGTCGGCGTCAACGCGACCAGGGTCGTCCAGGCCATCGGGGTACGGCAGGAATTGTTGGGTCTGGCCCCGGGGACGCCCTACCACGTCTGCACGCTGGCCCACTCGCCCGTCCTCACCACGGGGCTTCCCGAGGCCTCCGCCGAGGCGGTGACGGTCGAGGTGCAGGACATCGACGGCACCTGGAGCACCTGGCACCAGATCGACGACATCCTCGCGACGACCCCGGAGGACCAGGTCTTCACCCTGGACCCGGCCGCCGGAACCATCACCTTCGGCTCGGGGCTCAACGGGCTGCGTCCGGTGCACGGAGCACGGATCCGGGCGTCGTACTGGTACGGCGGCGGCGCCCAGGGGCGGGTCGCGATCGGTGGGCTCAACAAGTCCGCGGCACTCCCCGGCGGCTTCTCGGTCGCCAACCCGCTGGCGACCTGGGGTGCCGGCGACGGCGAGTCGTCCTCGGACGGCGAGGCCGCGATCACACGCTGGCTGCGTCACCGGGACCGGCTGGTGAGCAGCGACGACTTCAGGGACCTGACTCGTCGTACCCCCGGGATCGACCTCGGCCGAGTCGAGGTGCTGCCGCTGTTCAACCCCAACGCGACCGGCGCGCAGGAGTGGCCGGGGATGGTCACGCTTCTCGTGATTCCGCTGTCGGACGCTCTCCACCCGGACGCCCCCGTCCCCGACCGCCAGTTCCTCGACGCGGTCTGCGCCTGGCTCACCCCTCGTCGGCTCGTCACCACCGAGCTGCACGTGCGCGGTCCGGTCTACCTGCCGGTGTGGGTCTCGGTGGCCGTCGTCCCGCTGCCGGGTCAGGTGCCGTCACTGGTCAACCAGGCGGTGAACAATGCCGTGCGGAGCTTCCTCTCTCCGCTGACCGGTGGACTCCCGACCGAGCCGTCCGACGTCGGCCTCGTGGGCAGCCCGGGCACCACGGGCTCGGGCTGGCCGCTCGGGGTCAGCCTGCGCGCCCAGGACGTCGAGGCCGTGGCCACCCGCGTGGGCGGTGTGCGGTACGTCGACTCGGTGCAGCTGGCCACCATCGGTCCCGACGGCTCGGTGCTCTCCCCGGTCGACAGTGTGCCGCTGACCGGCCTCCAGCTGCCCCGAGCGACGGTTTTCTGCAGCGCCCCGCCGGCCGCCGACCCGACCGGACTCATCGCCGGCAGCCAAGGCGTCGCGCCCACCTCGGTGCCCGTACCCGTCGTACCGGAGACCTGCTGATGGACGTCCAGGGCTCCCGGTACCACCTCCTCTACGGCCGAGCCGATTGGGGTGGCTGCACCGACCCGGCGTACGGCGAGACTCTGGCGGCCCTGTGGCAGGAGGCGGGGGGACCGGTGACCACGCTCCGCACCTCGTGGGAGTACGACGATGCCGGCCGGGTGCTCCGGCTGCGCCGAGACACTCCGCTGTTCCGCCGCGCCGGACGCACCGACCCACTCGATCCCGACGCACGGCGCGGGGCGGACGTCGACGCCGACGGCACGACGTACTGGATCGACGAGGACCGGCGCGGCATCCGGCGGCGCGGCGTTCGCGCGGCGCACTCGGTGGCCTGGTGGTCGGTGGACGACCTGGCAGCCGCCTGTACGGGTGACCTGCCGACCGGGACCGCCGGCTTCGCGAGCACGTGCAGCTGTGGCCCCGTCGACATGCTCCTGGCCGGGCTGTGCATCACCGGGCACGACTATCTGCTCTGTGGCTACGTCGGTTCGGACGAGTCCGGGCTCCTGGTCTTCGACCTGCGCGCCGGCGGCGAGCCGCTGCGATTCCCGTGGCCGGCCGGAGACCTCGACCCGTGGGACCTGGTCGCCACCCCCTCCGGCGGTGCACTCCTGCTGGACCGCACACACGGCACCTTCTGGCGTCTGGACGATCACCTGCGGCTGCGGAGCACGACGCCGCGGCACGCGATCGGGTTCGCACCGGTCGGTGGCGGCGAACCGATCGAGCCGCTGAGCCCACCGCTTCCGGCGGCCAGCCCGGTGCTCGACGGGGACGGCCAGCCGGTCCACCCGATGAGCGTCGAGAACGGGCCCGGCGGCAGCGCGTTGTTCCTGGAGTCCGATCCTGCCCTCGGCTACTCCCGGATCCTCTCCTACGACGACCAGACACTGCGCTGGGAGACCTCGCTGGAGGACTCCGTCGAGGTGGTCGACCCGGCCGACTCCGAGGCGGCGCCGGTCCTCTACTCGGTGCTCGGGCACGACCTCGCCTTCCGCGAGAGCGGTGGCCCGCTCAGCCCGCCGATGCTCTACGTCGCCGACGCACAGGGGAAGCAGGTCGTGGCCTACACCCTCGACCCTGCGACCGGAGAGGTGCACGCCCAGGACGACTTCCTGCCGTTACGGCGCTGGCCCGGTCGTGCGCTCATCGGCGCCGAGGAGCAGGTCTGGTACGACTGTGACCAGACGGCCGACACGCGCTGGCTCAGCCTGCAGGTCTTCACCGCATGTCGCTTCGACACCACCGCCACGCTCGAGACGCCGCGCGACTTCGACGACCCCGATGTCCAGGGCGCGCCCTTCGACAGCCGCACCCCCGGGTGCGTGTGGCACCGGCTCCTGCTCGACGCCCACCTGCCTACCGGGACCAGCCTGGCGATCCGCGCCCGCGCCTCCGACGACGCTGCGACGCTGCCGACGCTGGCGTGGCTGGACCAACCGGCGCCCTACCTTCGCTCCGGCGGATCCGAGCTTCCGTACGCCGACCCCTGGGCCGACTGGCGCGGCGACGTGCGCGACCCTGTGCCGCTTCCCGATGGCATGGGCACCCACGAGCTCCTGTTCCAGCGGGTGACGGGCCGCTACCTCCAGCTCCAGGTGACCGTCACCGGACCGGCCCGATCGACGCCGCTGCTCCGCTCGCTGCGCGCCTGGTTCCCACGGTTCTCCTACGTCGAGCACTACCTACCCGTCGTGTACGCCGAGCACGACCTCCCGGACCGGTTCCTCGAGCGGTGGCTGGCCAACCCGGAGGGACTCTTCACCACCCTGGAGGAGCGGATCGAACACAGCCACGTGCTCCTCGACCCGCGCACCACGCAGGCCGCCGACCTCCCATGGCTCGCCGCCTGGTTCGGCCTCGTCCTCGACCCGCAGTGGGACGAGGCGCGGCGCCGTTTCCTCATCCGCCACGTCGACCGCTTCTACCGGCTCCGTGGCACCCCCGCCGGCCTGGTCGCCGCCCTGCGGGTCTACCTCCAAGACGCTGTCGACGAGTCGGTCTTCTGCGGCGGGAACGGCGTGGGCGGCATCCGTTTGGTCGAACGCTTCCTCACCCGCGACACCGGCGGTGCGGTGTACGGCGCCTCGCCGGGTTCGCCGGACCCCGACCCCGTGACTCGGGTCCGTCAAGCGGCCCACCGGTTCGACGTCCTCGTGCCGCTCGACCTGACCGACGACCAGGTGGCCATGGTGGAGCGGATCGTCGCGCAGGCCCGCCCGGCCCACGCGGCCTTCGCGTTGCGCCGCTACTACGAGCTGTTCGTCGTCGGTCAGGCCCGGCTCGGGATCGACACCGAGCTGGGCCACGGCCCGTCGTACCTGCCGACCGTGACCGGCAGCACCAGCCTGGCCGCCGGCTACCTCGGCTTCCCCTCCCCATTCGACCTGCGCGACCGGGTCGTGTCCGACCTCGACCGCGTCGGCCTCCTGCCAGCCCTCTGAATGACCCGAAGATCCGAAGGAGCCCCGCATGACCACCACTCCCTGCGTCTCCCTGACGACGGGAACGCTGCGCCCCGACGAGCGGGTGAACTACGCCTACGGCATGGTCCTCGGACTCGACGAGTTCCTGGCCGAGCAGCTCTACCTGCTCTCGAAGGACCGGCTGCACGAACGAGGCCTGCACGGCTTCGGCACCGTCTCCGGGCTCGACGTGTCGGTCATCCAGGTCGACAGCGACTTCCAGGTCCTGGTCAGCACCGGCATCGGGATCGACCAGTGGGGGCGCGAGATCGTCATCACGTGCGACCAGTGCGCACGGCTCGGCGCGTGGGTCGCCGCCCAGGAACAGCAAAACCCGGGGACCCTCGCCCAGCACCTCGACGCCACCGGACAGGCCACCGTCTACGTCGTCGCGTCGTACGCCGAGTGCCTCGACGACATGGTGCCGCTGCCGGGCCAGCCGTGCTCGAGCAGCGACCAGACGATGGTGGCCAGCCGGATCCGCGACGCCTGGGACGTCGAGCTCCGCTGGGACGACCCGGCGATGCCGCGCTGGGACACCGACCGTCGCCTGGCCCGGCTGCTCCGCAACGTCGTGGTCGTCGACGGGTTGCCGGACGCCCAGTCCGACGAGGCGGGGATCGTCGCCGCCGTCCTCGACCTCGCCAACCGAGTGCACGACGCGCCCGACTCGCTCGACCCGCCGCCGGGGCCGAGCTGGCAGCTGCCCGCGGACGATGCGGCCGACGCCCTCGACCGCATCCTGACCGTCTGGGTGACACAGGTGCGGCCGGGGATCGTGCCCGACCTCGCCGCACCCGAGGCCACCTCGGAGGCGGCGATCCTGCTGGCGACGATCACCTTCACGCCGGCTTCGCCGTTCGACCCTGCGGCACCCACGATCGCGTCATGTCAGGATCCCGACCCCGAGGGTCGGCCGTACCTGCTGCACACCGAGCTGATCCAGGAAGTGCGCACGACGAGCGCTGGGGGCGAAGGCTCTCCGGCCCCTCAGACTCCGCCGGTGCAGCTCGTCACGCTGGCCGGCAGCGGCGCACCGTCGGTCGTGACCATCGACGCATGGTTCCATCTGCTCCAAGCAGTGAGTCTCCCCTCGACGGTCGACGTGACCGACGAGGCCGGCACGACCACGGCGTACGCCGCGGCCGCCGTGTCACCCGACGGCAACGGGTTCTCCAGCCAGTGGCAGCTGACCTCTCCGGTGGGAACCGGAAGCCCGGCGCCCGTCGGCCAGGTGGTCGTACGCTTCCCCGCCGCCGGTGTCCTGGTCGGCGACCCGGCCACCTCGCTGCTCCAGGTCGAGTCCTCGACGTCCTTCCTGGATCAGGAGACGGGCGGCGACGTGCTTGCGTACGCCGAAGTCGGCCCCGCGGCTCCCGCCACGGTGCCGAACGTCGAGTTCGTCTCGATCGAGCCGGTGCTCAGCAACCTCGAACAGGTGATCCTGGAGCTCTGGTTCCACCTCCAGCCACACGGCGTCGCTGACAAGGTCTTCACGGTGCGGCCGGTCGTCACCGTGTACGACGAGACCACTGGTGGGGTGCTGCCCTCGGTGCTGAGCGGGCCGGCACCGTGGGAGCGAAACGTGTGGCGAGTCACCGTCGTCCGTTCCGTGCAGCAACAAGGGCCACGGCAGTATCTGCGGCTCGTCTTCGCCACCAAGGACTTCACGGTGGACGTCGGCGGCACCCAGATGCCACTGGCCGACTGGATCGACCGATCGGGCCTGACCTATGTCGGTTGGCAGCCGGATGCCCACGAGATCGTCGTCTTCGGCTTCGCGCCCCTCGCGGGCCAGCTCAAGCCGTCGTTCGACGGTCCGTTCAACAACCAGGTCGTCCCGCACGCGTTGCTCGGGTCGGCAGGTTCGACGGCGAAGAAGACCACCGCGAAGAAGACCACGGCCAAGCAGGCACCCGCGAAGAAGACGACGGCGAAGAAGGCGGGTGGGGGCCAGTGACCAGCCACCTCGTGGGCTCCGACTACACCGACGGAGCGCAGTTGCCCAACTACGTCAATGGCCGGCTCCTCGTCGCCGAGGACCTGGCCACGGGCCAGGCAACCCTCCGCACCCGCGACCAGTGGATCGGCCAGGCTGCGGGTGCAGGGATCGTGCGTGGCCTGTGGGTCACCGGCTCCGGTACGACGCTCACGGTCGACCCCGGGCTGGCCGTCTCGGAAGCCGGCGAGCCCGTCGTCGTACCTCACGCCGTGACGCTCGAGCTCGCGGCCGCCGTGCCGACCCGGACGACCGACGGGGCGTCCTTCCAGTGCTGCGAAAGTTCCGCAAGCCAACCGGTGAACACGGGGTCCGGCTCGGTGGTGCTGGTGGCCCGGTCGGCCTGCAAGCTCCAGGGCCAGGCGCCACTCGCCCCGCCGCCGTCGACCACCGTCTCGCCCGACTGCACCGCGCGGTGGCTGGTGGAGGGTGTCGAGTTCCGCACCATCCCGTTGCCCGTCACCGCCACGGTCGCGGGCCAGCAGGTCACTGCCGGGAACCGGCGCAACCTGGTCGCCCACTGGTGCTTCGGCACCGAGCAGCTCGCGAAGCTCGGCGCCAACCCGTTCGCGTTCGATCCCGCCTACCGGGGCATCGATCTCCTCGACCCCGCCGACCTGACGCCGTACGACGTGCCGCTCGCCGTCTTCACGTGGACCGGCCAGACCGTCGCGGACCTGGACAACTGGTCCGCCCGCCGACGAGTGACCGCACCCGACCCGACCCCCGGACACTGGTCGGTCGAGGTGACCGACCGCCGCGAGGCCGACGGCCAGGCGAGATGGCTGCAATTCCAGGACCAGCTCGAGGGGCTGATCTCGGCCGGCCAGACCGCCGGGTATTCCGGAACCCACTTCGCCCTGCTACCCCCGGTCGGTTTCCTCCCGCTGAGCAGCTCGGGGCTGCGGCTGTTCGCCGGCGACGTGCTCGCCCGGCTGGGCACCGTCGCCACGGCTGCGGTGTCATCGGCCGTCACGACGACCTCGGCCGCGGCCCGGCTGGCCGAGGTCGACGTGACCGCGGAGCCCGTCGAGGCGGCGCCACTGACGGCGGACGAGATCGACGTGCAGCAGCTGCGGAGCTACTTCACGAACCTGCTCTCGAGGGCCGCGCTCACCACGGCGCGTGGCTTCACGGTGGCGAGCTTCTTCGGCGCCACCATGCGCACGGGCGGGATCATCGGCTGGGCGCTCGCCGACCTGGCATTGCGGCAGTCGTGGCGGTTCGCTCCGGTCGCCGTCCCGACCGACCCGGCCTCTGTCGCGAAGACGCCTCTCTTCACCGGCTACACGGTCCTGGAGAACACCCCGGTCAACACGACGCCCGCCCCCACGCCGGTGCCCGGGCTGATGGTCGCGGCACGCGCCTCGATACCGCCGCCACACGGCACCTACCTCGTGTTCATCGCCAACCAGCTCTGGCCACCCGGCACCGGCGCCGCTCCTCAGCGAGTGCCGTTCGTGTCGTCGGTGTTCACATGAGCACACTCGCGATCGGCACGCTCCGCATGCCTCGGCGACGCGGTGGCGCAGTGCCCGACCCCGAGCCGGTGCTTGAGGCGATCGTCCCGCGTTCCCAGGATCACCGCGTGCTCATCGTGCGGCGGCTCCGCGTCGCCCTGGGTGACCCGGCCGGGGCGCGAGACCAGGTCGAGGCAGTACGCCGCCGGGCCGACCACCCGGTCGCCTCCGCGCCCCGGGCCGACGCCGAGGCGATCGAGTTCGCCGACCAGGTCGAGGCGCTGCTGTGCCTGAGTCGCGACGTGCTTGCCGGCGTCGCGCACCACCGCTGGTGGTGGGCCGGCCGGCTGCCGTCCTACGTCAGGACGCCGGGGGAGACCCTGGCCACGCTCTGGACCGGGCAGCCGCGGCTGGTTCCGAAGGTGCTGGCCCAGTGGGCGGCGAGCATCCCGGATGAGCCAGACCGGGCGCTCGACGCACTTGGACCGTCAGCCTCGACCGTGCTCGCTGCCGTGCTCGCCGAGTTCCCCGCCTGGGCGGTGCCGGCTCTGGAGCCCGCCGCGAGCGACGAGCCGGCCAGTCCAGTCGCCCAGCTCCGGGCCGTGTCCGCCGCCATCGCCGGCACGAGACCGCCGGCCAGGCCCTGCTCAACTGAGCCGGCGCCCGCCGCCGGCCAGGTGCCGACGGATGCGTCAGAGCCCTCCGACATGCCGGAGCCGCCCGTTCGCCCCGGCCCTCGATCTCCTCTCGAGTCGCGCCACGAGGCCGAGATCGCCGACTTGGACGAGGAACGGCAACGTCGCCGCATCCACGCTCGGCCAGGCGACGATGAGCCCACCGCGGTGGCACCGCTCTCGCCGTGGACCGGCAGCGGTCCGGCGACCGAGTCCCAGATGGCGACGCTGCTCTATGCGATCAATCTGGTGCGCTGGTTCCACCTGGAGGAGCGTGTCGAGTCGCCGGGCACGGCCTGGGCGGTGGTTGAGGCCGTGGGGCGCAACCTCCTGCGCGGCTTGCCGCAGGTGCGTCGGCGCACGCTGCTCGCCGACCCGCTGCTGCCTCTGCTGGCCGATCTCGACGGGCGGTCTGGGCGCGGTCCGACCCCGGTGCGGCTCGGCGCGGCGATGAGACCACTTCACCGCTGGCTGGCCGACCACGACGTGCCCGCGTCGGCCTTCACCCAGCCCGGCCGCGTCCTCGTCTCGCACACCCACGTCGACGCCGTGCTGGACCTCGAGCTGGTCGACCTGGCCGCGCGGGCCAGCGGCCTCGACCAGGACCCCGGCTGGGTGCCGTCCCTGGGCAGGATCGTGCTGTTCCATTTCGAGGGTCGCTGATGGCATACGTCGACCGCGTCGTGGACCGGGTCGTCGATCGGATCCGGGAGCGCCTGCGGACGCTGGCCGGCCCACCCGACGTCTCGTGGCTCCCGGACCAAGGCGCCCGCGACGTACCGCCTGCCGGACCGCTGGCCCGGCTGACCCCTCTGGAGGCCGATGTGGTGGTGGCGGCCGGCCTGATCGAGCTCGACATCCGCTTCGGGGCGCTCTTCGCCACCCTCCAGAACCCGCTCCAGTCCCGCCGGCCGTGTGTCGGCCTGCTCTGCTGGCTTCTCGGCGAACTCGACCTCACCGGGGTCTGCCACGACCTGAGCCGCCATGGGCTGCTGGCCATCGACAATCTCGACGATCCGAGGGCGGAGTGGGTGGTGCGCGTTCCCGTGCCGGTCTGGGACGCCGTCAGCGGTGGCCGGATCGACCCGACCACGCTGCCGTCCGAGCTCACCCTGCGCACCGACTTCCCGCTACTCGAGGACGTGGCGGTCAGCCCCGACCAGGCCTCGCTGCCCAAGCGGCTGCCCGACCTGCTCACCGACTCGATGATGAGCGCACTCGTGATGCGGGGCCCCCAGGGCTCGGGCCGGACGACGCTGCTCGGATCGGCCGCGGCAACCCTCGGACTCGGCGTCCTCGTGTACGACGGCGAGCTCGCAGGTCCGTCCTGGTCGGTGTTCGAGGCCCTCACCGTGCTGACCCCCGTGCTCCCGGTGGTGCGGGTCGAGCCCGGGCCGGGCGAGGTGCTGACCCTCCCGCCCTTCCGCGTCGACGACCGGCCCCTCGGGGTCGTCTGCGGTCGCTTGGGCGGGCTGTCGGGGCCTTCGCTCGAACACGGACTCACCCTGACCGTCCGGCCCGTGGGCCGCGAGGGCCGGCGGCAGCTGTGGGCGGCGGGAGGTGTCGACGACCTGACGGCCGATGCCGACGAGATCGCGGACAGGTTCCTGCTCACGCCGGGAAACGTCCGCCGGGCTGCGCCGGTCGCACGCCTCCAGGCCCAGGCGGAAGGGCGGAGCCGCGTCGTCGCCGAGGACGTGCGCGCCGCTTCGCGGACGCTACGACGCCAAGAGCTCGAGACCCTCGCCGCGCTCCTCGACCCCCTGCCACCTGAGGCCCGACCGGTCCTGTCGCCAACCGCGCAGGCCGAGCTCGACGCCTTGCTGGTTCGCTGCCGACATCGCGAGCGGTTGTCGGAGTCGGTCGCCCACGTCGGCCTCAACCGCGGCGTCCGGGCCCTGTTCAGCGGAGCCAGCGGCACCGGCAAGACCCTCGCGGCTCGTCACCTGGCCGCCGTGCTCGCCCTGGATCTGTACCGCGTCGACCTGGCCGCCGTGGTCAACAAGTACATCGGCGAGACCGAGCGCAACCTCGACCGCATGCTCACCCGCGCCGAGGAGCTGGACATCGTGCTGCTGCTCGACGAGGGCGATGCGCTCATGACACGGCGTACCGACGTGTCCAGCGCCAACGACCGGTACGCCAACCTCGAGACGAACTTCCTCCTGCAGCGGCTGGAGACCTTCGACGGCATCGTCGTCGTCACCTCGAACGCGGCCGGACGCATCGACCCCGCGTTCGTGCGCCGCATCGACGTCATCGTCGACTTCGTGCCCCCCGACGCCGCCCAGCGTCGCCAGATCTGGAGCGCCCACCTGCCACCGAACCACCAGGTGTCCGAGCCGCTGCTGGACGACCTCGCGCGCCGGTGTTCACTCACCGGCGGGCAGATCCGGAACGCCGCCGTCCATGCGTCGCTGCTCGCCATCGACCACGACGCTCCGGTTGGCTCGGCGGAGATCCTCGACGCCGTACGCCGCGAGTACCAGCGCTCCGGGGCCTCGTCGCCCCTTCCTCCCGCGTCGCCGCGATCCCTGTCGGTACGAGTGTGAAGGAGCCCAGGCCATGGGAGGAGAAGGTTCCGCGCTAGCCGGCACAGAGGCAGCCTCTGATCCGCAGCGGGCAAAGGCACACACCACCCGTTCCCTGGGTACTTCGTCACCCACCGGGACCACGACTGCCGACCCGACCCGGCAACCGGCCTACGCCGCCGAGGAGGACCCCGCTTCGGTCGCCCGACGCAACGTCCGGAACGCCATGGCGGGCCTGCTCGAGTGGATCCCACCCCTTTGGAACGGTGACCCGGAGGCTGTCATCGACTGGTCGAGGAAGGCGCTCGTCGAGCTCTCGACCGGGCGAAACGGCCAGGGCGAGCCACTGACCCGCGCGGAGCGAATCTACATCGCGCGCGGCCTCGTGCGGGCGTACGCGGCCCTCAAGGAGGCGGAGAAGGCTGCAGAGCGGGCCGAGGATGGTGCTCTCACGTTTCGCGTGGTCGACCAGCCCCACCCGTGGACGAGTGGGCGGCCACACAGCGTCGAGGACCTCCCGCCCTTCTTCCCGGGACCGCAGGCCGTGTGGCGCTCACTGGCCAGCCAGGACCCCGACGCTCCGGTGGAGCCGGCCAGGCGCAGCGCGAGCGAGGACGTGCGCGACGCACCAACAGCCGGAGGACGGCGGAGCGTGCCGAAGCTCGCGCACACGGTCACGTTCGTCCCGCCGGACACGATCGACGCCACCACGCAGGACGGGCAGCTCGGGATCCTCGCTCTGGTGGTCCGGGCGATGTACCCGACGATGGACAACCTGCTCCTCCAATGGCTCGTGCTGAAGCTCGACACAAAGCTCCCCGACGGCAGGCCCCGTTTCGACAGCGCGTGGCTGACGTCGTTCAACGACAAGGTGGAGGAGAACAAGTTGGAGGAGAACAGGAAGGACAAGGACTACGACCCGAAGATCGAGATCACCGCCGACGAGAAGTTCACGATCGAGCTCGACGGCCTGCTCATGGTCGCCCCCGATCGCATCAGCCTGATCGGCGCCGAGGTCTATCGAGGCTCCGTCGGGATGTACTACATCGTGGGCGCCGAGTTCGCCGCCTTCCTCGTCGCGATCACCGGTGGCGCTGTGCTCGGCCTGGCGGGCGCCGAGGGCGGCGCGGTCGCCATGGAGGCGGCGGACGTGGGACTCGACCTCGGTGTCGAGACCCTGGGGGAGTCCGTGGGCCAAGGCCTGACCAGCTGGGGGCTGTCCGCGCAGACGGCCTACACCACGGCGGCCCCGGCCATCCACATGAGCGTTGCGACGACCACGGCGTACTACGGAGTGCAGGCCGCCTCGGAGGGTCGCTTCGGCGAGTGGGCGTTCGAGACCGGCACCGACATGGCCGAGCAGTACTTCATCCTGCAACCCACCGGCCTGTTCCACACACCCTCCGCCCCGGCGGCCCGGGAGCCGTCGGTCGCCGGCGACGTCGTTGCCACCGATGCCGCGGCACCAGGGGCCGCATCGGCGGCCACCGAGGAGACGGTCGCCCTGCCGCGGGCCGCCACCGCGACCGAAGAGACGCACGTTCCACGACCGGCCACAGCCGCCACTACCGAGCAGCCCCCGACAGTCGCTGCCGAGCCCTCGGTCGAAGCTGCCAAGCCGGCACGGCTCTCCGATCTCAGGGAGAAGGCGGACGCCGGGAAGCGCATGCTCGAACGAGCGGAAAGGAGGTTGGAGGCCGCCGTCCGCGATGAGAAGAGTGCAGCGCGCGTGGCTGAGGCAGACGACCGGGTGCAGGACGTCAAGGCTGAGATCGAAACGCGACGACAGGCGGGCAAAGACCCCACCAAGGCCCAGCAGTCGAGGCTCACGCGTGCCGGAAACAGGCTCGACAAGGCACAGGCGAAGCAAGCGGAGGCCATCCAGGCAGCGCGAGACAAGGTGGAGGCGGCCACACAGGTCGCGGAGGCCCGCATCGCGACTTACGAAGAGGCGAGGGCCGACGCGGCGCAGCGGGCGGCCCAGCGCGAGGCGAACCGGACCGATCAGGAGCGGCTTCTCAAGATGTGGAATGACGCCCGACCGGAGGTCAGGAAGGAGTTCGCCCGGGTCGAGATCGACGCGCGCAGGGCCGGGACCTCGTCGGCGCCGCTGACGCAGGCGGAGTACGACGCACAGCTTGAGGCCGAGGCCCGGAATGCGCAGGTGCCGATCGACAAGAGCGGGCGCATCAACTGGCCGGACAGGGCCGAGGGAGTCAGTCGACTGCCTCCAGGAGCCGTGCAGGAGCTGGATCCGGTCAAGGGCATGACCGATGAGGAGCTGGCGGACGTAGCTCGGACCGGGAAGCTGCCTGCCCGGTTGAAGGGGCTCCTCGAGCTCGAGCACAGGAGGATCGCCCAGCGCGTAGGGAACTGGCTCGCCAAGGCGGGTGTCCCTGCGGACGAGGCTGCCGCCCTCACCAAGCGGACCGATCCCAGCAACCTCGAACCGGTCTCCCCGGCCCACCATGCGACCGTCGACGAGTATCGCGCGCGGTTCAGAGAGGGCCATGACGTCGCAGATCCGATGTCCTCGCTCGACACCCGCGTGCAACGCCCGCTCGAGGGCGCTACCGACCAGGAGCTCGCCGACATCATTGCGGCGCTGAGGAAGTACGACGCCGACCTGGATCTGCCGATCCAGCTCGAGACCACGAAGTCAACCCTGAGGGACGTCCTTCAGGATGAGATGGCGAGACGACCGGCGTTCAAGGGCCAGGCGTTGTGAGCACTGAGTTCCACGGGTGATCGACAACGCCCTGCAGGCAACGCGCGATGGCGCGATCAGGCGCCGGCACCCGGGGACGCCGGCCGTGACGCATCGGTGACGAGCCGGTGGCGATCGGCCGGGTTGCCGGGGACGTATCAGGACGTCGATCCGGGGCTCCTCATGAGTCGCTACGTCGACCCGATTACTCGGCCTGGAGGACCCGCGTGGCCCGGTCGCACAACACCGAGGAAGTACTGGACAGCGGTCGACGGGGTGCGCCACGATCGAGATGTCCGCACCTCGATGGTGCCGACGCCCACACTCACAGAGCCGCTCGGGCGGTATCTCGGCTCAGGGGCCATTCATGACGCCAGGTCACAGTGATGCTCCGGCGCGCGCCACGCTGACCCTGCTCCGCGACTTCGAGTTCAGGTACGACAACGAGCACGTCGACGTCGCACCGTGCGCCCAGCGGCTGATCGGGTTCCTGGCCCTCCAGGACGGCCGGCCGGTGCGACGTACCTACGTGAGCGGCACGCTGTGGAGCGAGTCGTCGGATGCCCACGCGCAGGCGAGTCTTCGCACGGCCCTGTGGCGCAGCCCGGTCTGCGGCGCGGAGCCACTCGTGTGCGCGAGCGGCACCCACCTGTGGCTGAGTCCGCTAGCCGAGATCGACGTGCGCACGGCCACGGCCCGAGCCCATCAGCTGCTCGGCCTCCACGCCATCGACCCGACCTCGATCGACGTGATGGCCGAGGTGGCGGCGTACGGCCACGACGTGCTCGTCGGGTGGTACGACGAGTGGGTCGACTCCGAAAGGGAGCGGTTCCGCCAGCTCCGGCTGCACGTCCTCGACCAGTTGGGCGAGCTCCTGCTCAGAGCGCACCAGTACGCCGAGGCCGTCGAGGTCGCACTGGTCGCGCTGGCCTCCGACGAGCTGCGCGAGAGCGCGCACCGCCTGCTGGTGCGGGCCCACCTGTGCGAGGGCAACATCGCGGAGGCGATGCGCCAGTACCGCTCTTACGCGACGCAGCTCGCGGCCCAACTCGGAGTCCGACCCTCGGGCGCCATGGAGGAGCTGATCAGCGCCGTCACCTCGGCCGCCGCCCAGGTCCCTCGGCCGGGCGGCGCCACACGCCGCGCGGCCACTGCCTGACCCTCACGGGTCCGATGCCGGCCGGCTGGCTCCCAGACGTGCGAGGAGCATCAGGGGTGAGGTCTGGGTTAGGTCTGTTCGAGGGCAACGGAGACTATCTGTGCGGCGCCGGCGAGGTCGGGGACGGGTCCGTCGTACCTGCGGGCGTTCGCTTCGTCGAGCATCACGGCGACGAAGGTGTGGGCGGCCTGCCGCCGGCGAACGGGGTCCAGGACGCGTTCGAGAGCGCCGTCCAACACCGCCTCGGTCACCTCGAGCAGGCCCTCGCGCAGTCGCTTGATGTGCTGCCGGACCTCGGGATGGGTGCCGGCCTCGCGGAAGATGATCGTGCGTAGCACCACCGACTCATGCTCACCCAGGCGCAGCCTTCTGGCGAGGCGCAGGAGCGAGCCTGTGGGGTCTCCCTTGCGCACCACGTCGCCTGCCTGACACAGCGGGTGGGTCGGGAGCCGTTCGTCCAACAGAGCTCTCAGGATGTCGACCTTGCGGGGGAAGTAGTAGAACACCAGGCCCTTGGGAACCCCCGCATCCTTGGCGATCACGGCAGTCGGGGTCGCATCGAAACCCTGCTGCGCGAATTGCCGCTCCGCGGCGTCGAGGATCCGGGAACGACGGCCTTCTTGCACTTCTGGAGCGCTGTGCGCCATCGGTTCGACGTCGGCGGCGGCAGTCGATCGGGGCTCCACGGCTGTAGTCAACCCCTTGGCTGCAGGTCTCGCCAATGTGGCGGCCTCCCTGATCGGCCGATGGTCGCTTGGCTGTCAGCCGCCGGAGGTGGCCGGACACGGTCGGTCCGGCCACCTGCTCGCAGGCTGCCGTCAGCGGGTGCTGGCGACCTGGCTGTGGATCCGGTTGCTCTCCGGCAGCGCCAACAGACCCACGCCGGCGGTGATGATACCGACGATCCAGGCGGTGACGGCCATACCGGTGGTGCCGGAGAAGCCCATCACCCAGGGGGCGATGAAGAACAGCACACCGAGGACCGCGACAGCGCCTTCGGAGACCACGTTCCCTGGCATCGCTAGTGACGCTAGAGCAACGAGGATTGTGACGACGCCCAGCACGACCATCGTCCACGAGGCACGGGTCGTGGTCTCTGTCCAGATCGGGGACAGGAGCGCGTAGAGCCCCACGACGGCCGCCGCCCAGTCCTGCCAGCGTGTCCACTTCTGCATTGTGATCCTCCTCCTCGGAAGCAGGATCCGTCGTCTTCAGGCGGATCGACACCATCATCATAGATTTGATTGACCGCCCGATCAATCCGGTCGGCTATGGCGGCGCCTCGCCACTGCAGACCCACGGAGCACCGCGTCCGACGGTCGGTAGGTTTGCTCCGGTGGCATGCGAACGGGACGCGGGTCGGTGAGGTCAGTGACCGCCCGGGGCCCGTGGACCGGCGGGGGTTATGCGTCCCGGCGTCGCAGTAGCACTGCGGCTGCAGCCAGCGCAACGGCGACCCAGATGCACAGCACCAGCAGGCTCACTGACCCGCTTCGTCGGCCACCCGGCCCACGGCGCCAGCCAGCTGCAAGTCGACCTGCACCGCTTCGCGTTCCTCCTCGGGGCCGACAACGGTGAGCAACTCTTCGGCGACCAGACCAGTCGATAGACACGACTGGCGCCTTACCTAATGAGCCGACCCAACTGCGAACAGTGCGGACAGCAGCTACCCCGACCCCTACTCACCTGGCCGCCCGATGACCTACTGCTCCCCGGCCCACCGGACACGCGGCGGCCAC
>JAICWH010000183.1 GCA_025934895.1 Nocardioidaceae bacterium
CTCGTCGCCCATGTCGTGGCCGTAGGTGTCGTTGATGCTCTTGAACCTGTCCAGGTCGACGAACAGCACCGCGGCAGGGGCGTGCGAGCGACGGGCGCGCTCGGCGGCGTGGTCGATGCGCTGGAGCAGCAGCATCCGGTTGGGCAGACCCGTGAGGGCGTCGTGACTGGCGAGATGGCGCATCTGGTCGGAGCTCTGGTGAGCCTCCTCGCGGGTCCGTGCGTTGAGCAGGTACGCCGTGGCCACGTTGGCGAGCGTCTGTGCCGCGGACATCGCGTCGGCCGACAGGGACCCCACGGACTCGTTGTAGAGGTCCAGAGCACCGAGCCGGACCCGGCCATGGTTGAGCGGGAAGGCGAACACCGACCCGAGTCCCGCCTGCGAGGCGGCGGTCGCGAACCGGGGGAACCGCTCCTCCACCGACAGGTCCGCCACCGAGACCGCCGCGCCCGAGCCGTGGGCCAGGACGCAGGGCCCGTCCGACAGCTCCGTCTGCAGCCTCTCGAACCGCAGGGCCGCGTCGTTCGACGCGGCGACGAGATGGGGGTGCCCGTCCTCCTCGATGAGGGTGACCCCCGCGGAGGTGACCGGCACGACGTGGACGATCTGACGGACGAGGTGGTCGAGGATGGAGGCGATCGAGAAGTCCGTCGCGATGGTGTAGGCGAACTCGCTCAGGACAGCCGACAACTGCCGGTCGTCGACCATTCCCGGTCCCTTCATGGCGCGTCCTCGTGCCGCCCCGCGCGTGGTCTGGACGGGCGCTCTCGTGAGCGTGGCTACGAGCCTACGCCGTCCAGTCCCACTCGATGGCCTTCTCGCGCAGGCTGGGCGCGGCAGGAGGCGACGGAGCCCCGGCCGGAGCTGTCTCCTCACACGTCCTGGTTCGGTACCCCCGTGAGCCCCGCCTGGGTGCAGTGCTTCTCCAGGTAGCTGGTCACGAAGGCGATGGTCTCCTCGATGACACGGCAGTCGCCGTCGAAGGAGTCCTCGAAGGCGACCTGGAACAACCGGTCGGCCGCCTCGGTGGCGAGCTCGACGTAGAGGCCGGTGTCGGGGTCGGTCACCATGTCGAACCGGCACGCCATCTTGAACAGGTCGCTGGCGACCCGGCGGTTGTGCTCGCGGCAGAAGGCGTTGATCCTCGGGTTGGTGCGGCCACGTAGCCAGATGACGACGAACGCCGGACAGCGGCGGTAGACCTCCGCGTGCGTCCGCATGGTGGTCTCCACGATCAGACGCACACTGAGCACCGGGAGAGTGGCGAGCCGCTCGTCCATCAGCTCGTCGATCTGGGCGAGGTCCCGCTGGACCAGGGCGAGCAGCACCTGCTCCTTGTCCGCGAAGTACTGGTACAGCGACGCCACCGGGATCCCGGCGGCGGCCGCGATGGCCCGGGTGTTCGCCGCCTCGACACCGTGGGAGACGACCAGGTCCGCGGTCGCCTCCAGGATCCTCTCGACGCGGTCGCGGCTCCGCTCCTGCTGTGGTGTGCGCCGTTTCAGTGGTGCGCGGACTTCGTGCGGCATGGTTCCCCCGTCTTCACAGGTCCCGAGGACCTCCACGGTCCCTACGACCCGATGAGCTCGACGAGTCTGGCGTTGAAGGCCGGCAGGTCGTCGGGCTTGCGGCTGGTGAGGAGGTTGCCGTCGACGACGACCTCCTCGTCGACCCAGGTGCCCCCGGCGTTGCGTACGTCGGTCTGGAGGCTCGGCCACGACGTGAGGGTCCGACCCTCGAGCACACCGGCCTCGATGAGGGTCCACGGGGCGTGGCAGATCGCGGCGACCGGCTTGCCCGACTCCACGAAGGCCCGCACGAAGTCGACCGCTCCCTTGTCGGTGCGCAGCGCGTCGGGGTTCGCAACCCCGCCCGGCAGGACCAGAGCGTCGTACGACGCCGGGTCCGCCTGACCGACGGCCTCGTCGACCTCGAACGTGTCACCCTTGTCGAGGTGCCGGAAGGCCTGCACCGTGCCGGTCTCCGGCGAGAGGAGCCGCGGGGTCCCGCCGGCCTCCTCGACGGCCTTCCAAGGCTCCGTCAGCTCCACCTGCTCGATGCCCTCCGTGGCCACCAGGAACGCCACTGTCGTGCCGGTGATGTCGGGCGCGGTCATGATGGGACTCCTTTCGTTGATGCTTGAATGCTGTGTTACCAGAGCCACCGGCAGGCAAACCTGCGTTTCGCGCGGGCGCGTGTGGGTGGACGTGACCGACAAGGGGGTGGGTCGTCGGTGTTCTCGGCGCGGGAGCTGCGCCCGCTCGTAGGTTCCGCGGTGCGCGATCCGGTGCGCTGGACCGAGCTGATCCAGCTGGTCAAGACAGCCGTGGCCGCGGTGGCCGCCTGGGTCGTCGCCTTCGACGTCCTCGGGCTCCAGCAGGCGTTCCTGGCACCGTGGGCGGCGCTGCTGGTCGTGCACGCGACCGTCTACCGGACCTTCTCACGAGGGGTCCAGCAGGTGAGCGGGGCCGTCCTCGGGGTGCTGCTGGCGTGGGTCGTCGGCCACTTCCTGGGGCTCAGCCCGGTTTCGGTCTCGGTGCTGCTGGTCGCCGGCCTGTTCGTCGGTGCGCTTCGCTGGTTCCGCGACGAGAGCACCGCGGTCGCCGCCACCGCGCTGATCGTGCTGACCACCGGTGCCACCACCCGTGACCTGGTGCTGCTGGACCGGCTCCTGGACACCGCGATCGGGGTCGCTGTCGGGCTGGTCGTCAACCTCGCCGTCTGGCCGCCGCTGCGCGACTACGCCGCCGTCCGAGCGATCGACGCCATCGACGACGCGGTCGGGGAGCTGCTGTGCGACATGGCCGAGGAGCTGAGCGGCGCGTGCGACGAGTCGGCGGCGACCCGGTGGGTGGACCGCACCCGCGACCTGGACGACGAGATCGAGCGGGCCTGGGCGTTGCTCCGGCAGGCCCGGGAGAGCAGCCGCCTCAACCCCCGCCGGGCAGCGGCCGGGGTGCGCAGGAGCGCGGTGCTCGACGACGTGCTGCGCGACAACGAGCAGGCCGTCGCGGAGACCAGGAGCATCGCGCGGACCCTCGGCCACAGCATCGACAACGTCGTCGAGTGGGAGCCGGTGTTCCGGACCGGCTGGCTCCGGCTACTGCGAGAGGCCGGCACCGCCATCCTGGCGCCGGACTCCGTCCGGGTCGCCGCCGTGCGTGCCGACCTCAACCTGCTCGTCGAGGAGCTCAGCACCGCGGACCTCTCTGCCCGGCACTGGCCGGAGTACGGCGCGCTGATCATGAACCTGCGCAACGTGGTGACGGCGATGAGCCGCGTTGCGGAGCAGAACCCAGTCGTGCTGAAGCGCTACGAGCGGCGCCGGGGCCGGGCGAGCAGGGTCCGGCCGCCGGTGGAGCGGCCGCTCAGGGAATGACCAGCTGGTCCTTGGCGAGGGCGACGACCCCGTTGTCGCTGACCGTGAAGCCGCGCCGCAGGTCCTCGTCGGCGTCGACGCCGATCGTGACGCCGTCGGGCACGATCACGTTCTTGTCGAGGATGGCGTTGCGGACGATGCAGCCTCTGCCGATCGACACGTTGTCGAAGATGACGCTGCGCTCGACCTTGGCGCCGCCGCCGACGTACACGTTCGAGCCGATCACCGAGCTGTCCACGTTGGCCCCGGACACGATCGACCCGCCGCAGACGATGGTGTCGCGGGCGAACGCGTTCTCGACGAACTTCGCGCCGGGCAGCTGCGGGTGCGAGGTGAAGATCGGCCAGTCGGTGTTGTAGAGGTTGAAGACCGGCTCGACCGCGACCAGGTCCAGGTGCGCGTCGTGGTAGGAGTCGAGGGTCCCGACGTCGCGCCAGTAGTCCCGGTCGCGGACCGTCGCGCCGGGGACCACGTTGCGCTTGAAGTCGTAGACGGCGGCCTGCTTCTGCTCGACCAGCATCGGGATGATGTCGCCGCCCATGTCGTGTCGGGACTCCGGGTTCGCGGCGTCCTTCTCGAGGGCGTCGACGAGTGCGTCGGCGGTGAACACGTAGTTGCCCATCGAGGCGTATGACTCCTCGGGGGAGTCGGGCAGGCCGGGCGGGTCGGCCGGCTTCTCGAGCCACTCCTCGATCGTCACGCCGTCGTCGGCTGCCTTGATCACGCCGAACTGCCAGGCTTCCTTGCGAGGCACGCGGATGCCGGCGACGGTGACTCCCGCACCGGAGTCGACGTGTGCCTGCACCATCTGCGAGGCGTCCATGCGGTAGACGTGGTCGGCGCCGAAGACCACGATGATGTCGGGGTTCGCGTCGTTGATCAGGTTCATCGACTGGTAGATGGCGTCGGCGCTGCCCGCGTACCACTGCGGACCGCGCCGCTGCTGGGCCGGCACGGGGGTGACGTAGTTGCCGAGCAGCGTCGACATCCGCCAGGTCACGGAGATGTGCCGGTCGAGGGAGTGGGACTTGTACTGCGTCAGCACCGCACAGCGCAGGTAGCCGGCATTGACCAGGTTCGAGAGCGCGAAGTCGATGAGCCGGTAGCTGCCTCCGAACGGCACGGCGGGCTTGGCCCGGTCGTGCGTCAGGGGCATCAGCCGCTTGCCTTCGCCCCCGGCTAGAACGATCGCCAGCACCTTCGGCATGTTGTCCACACTCCCGTCCGCGCCGTCCCGGGTCCGTTTCCCGGTCCGTTGAGGTCGACCCTAGGGCAGCCGGTCCCGCACGACCACATTCCCTGGGCAGTGATTCCCTGGTATGACTTCCTCCATGCGCGCCTCGATCCTGACCCGTGAGTTCCCGCCCGACGTGTACGGCGGTGCCGGCGTGCACGTCGACTTCCTGGTGCGCGAGCTGCGCAAGCTCATCGACGTGGACGTCCAGGCGATGGGTGAGCCGCGCGAGGGCGCGACCGCGCACACCGAGAAGGAGGAGCGGCTCGCCGGCGCGAACTCCGCGCTCCAGGTGCTCTCCACGGACGTGGCGATGACGGCTGCGGTGGGGGCCGCGGGAGGCGTGGACGTCGTGCACTCCCACACGTGGTACGCGAACATGGCCGGTCACTGGGCCAAGCTGCTCTACGACGTACCGCACGTGGTCAGTGCGCACAGTCTCGAGCCGCTGCGGCCCTGGAAAGCCGAGCAGCTCGGGGGCGGCTACCGGATCTCCTCGTGGGCCGAGCGGACGGCCTACGAGGCCGCGGACGCGGTCATCGCGGTCAGCAACGGGATGCGCGGGGACATCCTCGCGTGCTACCCGCAGCTCGAGGAGAAGAAGCTGCACGTCATCTACAACGGCATCGACACCGAGTTCTACCACCCCGACCCGGACCGCTCGGTGCTGGAGCGGATCGGCGTCGACCCGTCCCGTCCCTACGTCGCGTTCGTCGGCCGGATCACCCGGCAGAAGGGCGTGCCGCACCTGCTGCGCGCCGGGCTCGCCTTCGACCGCGACCTGCAGATCGTGCTGCTCGCCGGGGCCGCGGACACGCCGGAGCTCAAGGCGGAGACGGACGCGCTGATCGCTGACCTGAAGGCCGAGCGCGACGGGGTCTTCGTGGTCTCGGAGATGCTGCCTCGTGACCAGGTCCGCCAGGTCCTCACCGGCGCCCTCTCGTTCCTCTGTCCGTCGGTCTACGAGCCGCTGGGCATCGTCAACCTGGAGGCGATGGCCTGCGAGACGGCTGTGGTGGCGAGCAACGTGGGCGGCATCCCCGAGGTGGTGATGGACGGGGAGACCGGCATCATCGTGCCCTACGACGCCGATGACCCCGCCGGTTTCGAGCGCGGCATCGCGGAGGGTGTCAACCGGTTGGCCGCCGACCACGAGCTGGCGACGCGGTTCGGCCGGGCCGGTCGCGAGCGAGCCGTCACGTCGTTCGCCTGGGACGCGATCGCCACGCAGACGGTCGAGCTGTACCAGTCTCTGCTCTGACGCCCCACCCTCTCGAGAC
>JAICWH010000243.1 GCA_025934895.1 Nocardioidaceae bacterium
GCCTACATCGTCGACACCACCCCCGAAGAGCTGCAAAGCGCGATCGACATCACGCTGCAACGCTTCACCGAATACCACAGCCTGCAGGGAGCCTTCGGGCGCCGCGCCGTCATCGAACAAGCAAAAGGGATCTTGATGAACCAACATGCGATCGACGCCGATACGGCATTCGCCATGCTGCGCGACCAGTCCCAGCACAACGGTCACAAACTCGCGGACGTCGCCGCCGTCGTCGTCCAGAGCCATCTGCTCCTACTCCCGCCAACCACGCAATCCGCGGCTCCAGAAGCGAGGCAGGGGAAAGGCCGTCCGAGTCCCCGAAGTCCGCTCCCAGGCTCCTGACCTCGACCAAGCTCGGTCACCGAACGTTCACCGGCGCGGCGCGACTTGATCCTCCCGTGAATGAGGGCGTGTACTCTCGATGCATGGATGCCGAGCGCGCACGCGCACTGCTCGCCCGCGAACGCGAACGGATCGTCCAAGCCCTTCACGGGCTCCAACCGCGCCCGAGCGACGAGCCGACGACCACCGACCAGCACATGGCCGATCAGGCTTCTGATCTGTATGACAGCGAACTAGATGAAGGGCTCTCCGACGGCCTGCGTGCAGAACTGGCGGCCGTCGAACGGGCCGAGCAGAGACTCGCAGACGGTACCTATGGCCTCTCGATCGAGAGCGGCGAGCCGATACCTGACGACCGGCTCGAGGCGCTGCCGACGGCGGAACGCACCGCCGCAGAACAGGAACGGCTCGAGCGCAACGCAAACTAGACCGGACTCGACACGAGCCACTTCGCCGCGCCCTTGGAGGTTTCCCCGCTCACGGCAGATTAGGGAGCGCGGAGCCAGTCACCACCCGGCTCTCCTCCAAGTCGACGATGCGGAGGGCAAGCTCGACTTTCAAGGCGGTCGCGACCGCCCCACCCGCTGCCTGTGAACGACTAACCCGGCAAGTACCAACCGAGCCAGCTCTCCGCACAGAGCCGATCCGAACGCTCCATCGGTATTTGGCCATCGCTGGCCTTTCTCATGGCCGTGGTCACGTCAAACCCCGTGCCCTGCCCAGCAGACTGCCGGGCAGGGCACGGTTTGGCTACTTTCGTATATCCCGTGCCGATGGTCGGAGCGGGTCACTCGTCCGACCCGGCGCGCAGCATCTCGCCTGCCACGATGATCGTCTGTCGAAGGTGGGTGGAGGAGCGGATGAGGTAACTGCGGCCGCCGTAGAGCAGGTTCGCGCAGGGAAGCGGGGCCGACTCCAGCCAACGCTCGACGAGCGTGAGAAGCTCGATCACCCATCCCGGTTCAGCCGGCGGTGGCTGCAGCCGGACGATCAGCTCGGGACCCGTGATGAGTTCGGTCGGAAACAGTGGCGAGGCGTACTCCAGCAGGAGGGCAGCGCACTCGGGGTCGGGGGCGACGATCTCGACCCGGTGGAGGCCCTCGGAACTCGAAGCGGTGCGCGGGATGGGACGCTCCGACCGGGTTGTGGGTGGACGCCTCAGGGCGCGCTTGCGTGACGATGGTGCGGGTGCTGCGGACATGTCGGCTCCGATAGTCGGCTGAGATTCGCCGGCCACGCTGCATGGGGTCGGCCGCTTACAACTCCAGCCCGCATGCCTAGGGGAGGACATTCGCCGGATCGCACGCCTTGAGATCCGACAGACCACTTCCGCGGCACCGATGCCTTCGCCGCCGTCCGAGACCCTATCACGTGGGCCGCATAGCTCATGACTTTCCACC
>JAICWH010000193.1 GCA_025934895.1 Nocardioidaceae bacterium
AGCTGCTCGGCCATCGTGAGCATCCGCGAGGCGGACAGGTCGGAGTCGTACTCCGCGCCCGTGTGCGCCCGACCGGCGGCGACGACCCGGGCGAACGCGGCGGCACGGTAGAGCGTGTCAGCGAAGTCGCCCTGCACCACCCCGCGCAGCACCAGGTCGGTGAGCCGGCGCACCTCGTCGGGCCCCAGGGGGTCCACGACGCCCGCGACGACCTCGTAGACCGGGGTGTGCCGGCGTCCGGCGTCGAACTCTCGTGCGGCGGCGGCCGGGTCGGCGTACACCCACGAGCGCAGCAGGTAGAGCCGCCACAGGCAGCCGGCCAGCGAGTCCGCCGGGGAGCCGGACCAGAGGTCGGCCAGCGTGTCCAGGCCCTCCGTGTCGGCGAGGTGCACGACCCGGGCGACCACGTCCTCGTCGGCCGTGTCGTGCGCACCCCGCACCAGCAGCGTCGCGCAGCGGTCCGCGGCGGCGCTCTGCTCGGCCGGGTCGACGTCGCCCGGCAGCGCGTCGAATCGTCCGGCTCCGGGCAAGAGCGGGCGGTGATGGCGGGAGGGTCGTTGCTCGGACATCGCCGACCACCCTACGTCCCCGACGCCGCAGTCGCCCGGGCAGACCTCAGCGTCGGGGCGGCGGCAGGGCGTCGGTCGCCTCCAGGACGTCCATGCCGGTGATCTGCAGCAGGTCCACGATGATCGAGCGGATCTGGGCCAGCACCACGTCCGCGGACAGGTCCGCGACGCGCTCCACCTCGGAGGTGGCCTCACCGAGCTCCAGCAGCGATGCTTGTACGGCGGTCGCCTGACGATCCTCGGCGAGCTCGTCGGCCAGCGCGTCCACGACGTCGGCGAGGTCCTTGCACAGCAGCACGTAGGGGCGCGGCAGCGCCTGGTGGCGGTAGGTGGAGACGGCGAACCTGCGCACCAGCACCCGGGTGTTGCGCAGCGCCCGGTCCAGCGGCTCGACGACCTCCACCATCCGCCGGACGTTGCCGCCGTGGCGTCGACGGAACGGGGACGAGGCGATCACAGACAGCCCCTCGTCCGCAGCGCCCTCCAGCTCGGAGATGAGCCGGTCCGTCGTACGCGCGTCAGCCAGCACCTCGAGCCCACGCTCGACGTTGCCGTCCTCGGCGCTCTGCGCCCCGGCGCGCAGCAGCTCCGCGATCCGGCGTACGACGAGGGCGGCCTGCTCGCGTGGACGGCGCAGTGGCGCACCGGGCACCACGGTGGCCGCCACCACGGCGACCGCGCCGCCGACCAGCGCGTCGATCCACCGGGTGAACGAGTAGCCGGGCGTGGCCACCAGCGTCATCACCACGATGCCCTGCACCGCGGCCTGGGTCACGAACAGGGCGCTCCCGTTCAGGAGCAGTCCGATGCTCATGCCGAGCAGCACCATCGCGCTGATCTGCCAGGAGCCGGTGCCGATCACCCGGAGCAGGAGCTCGGCTAGGAACACGCCGACGGCGACCCCGACGGTCACCTCGGCCACCCGCCGCAGCCGCTGACCGTAGGAGGTGCCCAGGCAGATCACGGCGACGATCGGGGCGAAGAACGGCCGCGGGTGGCCGATCAGGTGGTGTGCGACGTACCACGCCAGCCCGGCGGCGATGCACGACTGTCCGACGTGCCAGGCCTTGCTGCGCAGCCGCTGCACCCGGGCCGAGAACGACACGCGCCCCCGGTCCCACATCCGGTCCAGCGGCTGGGGACGGCTGGTGGAGCTCACAGGGGAACGCTAGTCCTCACGACAGGCTCTGGGCCGCCCGCTGCACCGCCAGGGCGGCCGGCTCCTGCCCTGGCGGGTAGTCGTAGTCCTGCCCGGCCAGGAGCAGGGCGACCATCGCGATCCGGTCGCCGACGACGGTCATGCCCTGGGCGTCGAAGAACTGGGCGCCCGGGTCACCCGGGACGGGGCCGTAGGTCAGGAGGTACCAGCCGCCGGTGCCACCGTCCACCGGGACCGGCTGCAGCGGCCCGAGGGTGGGCCGAGTGTGGCCGCGCAGGCGCTCGGCACAACCGGCGCGCCAGGAGGTGAGCACCGAGAACGCCCGGCGGGCCGTCTGCGGGTCGGGGAACTGGGCGACGAGCTCGCCGGCCGCGTCGTGGGACGCCGAGGGATCGCTCGTCGCCGCCCGGAAGCGGCGCACCAGCGCCCGCTCGGCGCCGATCGAGGTGGTGGAGAACCGCTGGCAGGTGCCGAAGGACCCGCTGGGGCTCTCCGGGACGGTCCGGCCGGCGGTCCAGCGGTAGCCGTCGTTGAACCCGGGCATCGCGTCCGCGCTCAACAGGCTCGCGGCCAGGCCCGTGGCGGCCGGCGCCGAGGACCGTCTCGTCGGGCTCGGGGCGCTGTGGCGCACCGTCGGGTCGGCGCTGGCGTTGGCCGAGCGGGAGGCGTGGGAGGAGCCGCTGCCGTCGCCGCACGCGGTGGCGCTAGCGAGGCAGAGCCCTGCACAGACAAGGGTCCTGGTCCACGCGTGCGAGCGCATCGGCGGTTCCTCCGGGTCCGGGGTTCCGGCCCAGCGTAAGGTGGGCGACTTCGAGTCGGCGGCAGCAGCAGGGGTGTGTCCCGATAGCGTGTGGAGATCCTCGACCCAGCCGATGACGGCGGCCGGGGACGGTCCACGGCGGAGAGCGAGGAGGTTCCTGGTGCACCTGCGGCGCCGACGCCTCCGTGGTACCCGTCTCGGCGCACAGGCCCTGGCCGCTGCCCTGCTGTGCTTGTGCTGCGCGTGTACGGCGGGCGGCAAACCGTCCGCGCCCCCGTCGGCCACCGCGACCTCGCCGTCGGCCTCCGTCTCGTCGACCGGCCCGGTGACGTTGCGGTTCGCGGTCTACGGCGATCGCAGCGAGGTCGAGGCGTACCGGACGGTGGCAGCGGCCTACGAGCGCGCGAAGCCCAACGTGAGCGTCGAGGTCCAGTCCTCCACCGACGCCCCGGGCTCGCAGAAGAAGCTGGACCGCCAGTTCCGGGACGGCACCGCCCCGGACGTGTTCTTGTCCGACTTCACCGCGCTGCCGGCTCTGGTGTCGCAGGGGCGGGTGGAGCCGGTCGACGAGTCGCTGGAGAAGCGCGGCATCGAGTTCGGCGACAACTACGAGCGGCTCGGCCTCGAGGCGTTCGCCGCCGACAACCGGCTGCAGTGCATGCCCAGCGACGTGTCGCCCTACGTCGTCTTCTACAACAGGCGGTTGTTCTCCTCCGTTCGGCTCGCTCCGCCGGGCGGCCGGGAGCCGACGCCCCAGAGGACCGGATGGCCTTGGGCCTCCTTCGTCGCGGCGGCCCAGCAGATGTCGCGGGAGGACGACAAGGGTGTTTACCTGGCCCCTGCGCTCACGACGTTGACGCCGCTGCTGCGCTCGGCCGGCACGGACATCGTCGACGACCCGGACAACCCGACGACCCTGCAGCTCGCCGACGGCAAGGCGCGTACGGCGGTCGAACAGATCCTCACCCTGGCCCGCAACCCGCGGCTCGCCCCGACGACCGAGCAGCTCGCCCGGGAGTCGGCGCTGCGACGCTTCGAGGACGGTGAGCTCGGGATGATCATCGGCACCCGTGCTCTCGTACCGCAGCTGCGCTCGGCGCCGGGCCTGCGCTTCGACGTCTTCCCGCTCCCGAACCTGGGCCGGACCAGGACGATCGCGGACGTGAGCGGCTACTGCGTCGCGCACGACTCGCCACACGTCGCCGACGCGATGGACTTCCTGGCGTTCGCCAGTGGAGACAAGGGTTCCGCGCTCACCGCGGTCGCCGGGGGAGTGGTGCCGGCCAACCTCAACGCGCTGCACTCGCCGTCGTTCGAGCAGCCCGGGAGGTTCCCGCTGAACGGGGACGTCTTCATCAACGTGATGCGGCGCGCCGACACGATGCCGAACCCACCCACATGGCCCCGGGTGGCCACCGCGACCCAGCCCCTGCTGAATCGGCTCTTCTACGCCCCCGAGTACGACCTCGACTCGTTGCTCACCCGTATCGACACCGTGTCAGCCTCGCTGCTCGCGCTGCCCACCCCGTCCGGGTCGCCATCGGGGTCGCCGTCCGGGTCACCGTCTGGGCCCGCGAGCCCCTCGTCCCCGTAGCCGATCAGGCGCTCGCCGGAGGGTTCTCGTCCTCGGTGTCCGACAACGCCTCGGGAGCCGGCATGGGCGAGGTGATCGCGTCCACGAGCACGTCGCGACTCAGCTCGACCTGCCAGGGCCGGGCCCCGAGGTCGACGAGCCGGGCCGTGACCGCGTCGGGCATCGCGGCCGTCGGGACCCGCGGCGGCTCCCACATGAGCCGTCGCACGTAGTCCGGGGTCAGCAGGTTCTCGACCGGCAGGTGATGCTCCTCGGCGAGCTGCTTGAGGTCCGTGCGGGCCTTGAGCAGCCTCCCCGCGGCCACCGGGTCGCGGTCGGCCCAGGTCCGTGGCGGCGGTGGACCGTCGTACCGTGCAGCCACGGGTGGCAGCTCCGCGTCCGGCATCGTCCGGGCGGTGCGCAGCGCCTCGACCCACTGCTGGGCGTAGCGAGCGGCGCCGCGGCCGCGGAAGCCCTTCAGCCCGATCAGCGCGGCCTTGTCCCGGGGCATCGCGTTGGCAGCCTCGACGATCGAGGCGTCGGGGATGATCCGGCCGGGAGTGACGTCACGGCGTTCGGCGATCTCGTCGCGGGCCTCCCACAGCTGGCGTACGGCGGCCAGGGCGCGGCGGCCGCGGGCCCGGTGCATGCCCGACGTACGACGCCACGGGTCCTGCCGCGGGCCGCCGGGCACCGCGTGCACCAGGTGCTCGAACTCCTGGCGAGCCCACTCGGACTTGCCGGACTCCTGCAGTTCCCGGCCGAGCACCTGCCGCAGCTCGATGAGGGCCTCGACGTCGAGAGCGGCGTACTCCAACCACGGTCTGGGCAGGGGGCGGGTCGACCAGTCGACCGCGGAGTGCTCCTTGCGCAGACTGCGGCCCAGCACCGCCTCGACCAGCGTGGCGAGCCCCACCCGCGGGTAGCCGAGCAGCCGCCCGGCCAGCTCGGTGTCGAACAGGGTCCGCGGACGCAGGCCGATGTCGGCCAGGCAGGCCAGGTCCTGGGTGGCGGCGTGCAGGATCCACTCGGCACCCTCCAGCGCCGTGTCCAGCGCACCCAGCCCGTCGAACGCGATCGGGTCGATGAGCGCCGTCCCCGACCCCTCACGGCGCAGCTGCACCAGGTAGGCGCGCGCGGAGTAGCGGTAGCCCGACGCCCGTTCGGCGTCGATGGCCACCGGTCCGGTGCCACCGGCGAACCGCTCGACCGCCTCGGCGAGCGCAGCCTCGGTCTCGATGACCGGGGGCAGGCCGCCGCGGAGCTCCAGGAGTGGGGCGGGTGCCTTCTCCGGCTGCGGACCGCCTTCGTCGCCGCCCTCCTGGTCGGTCGGCTGGTCGGTCGGC
>JAICWH010000007.1 GCA_025934895.1 Nocardioidaceae bacterium
GAGGCTCCTGGAGTGGGTTCTGAGACGGGACCGACGCTAGCAAGGGTGCGGGGTGCGAGGGGAGGCAGGATCAGTGCTGGAAGTCCGGGTGCCGGCTCGACACCTTGCGCGCCGAGACGAGGTGGCCCCCGAGGAACCCGCCCACGCCCAGCGCGGAGGACGCCGCGAGGCCGAGGACCTTGCCGGTGAGGTGCCGTTCGGCCCGCCGGGCCCGCCACGAGGCTGTGAACAGGCCTAGCGCGACCACGTTGGACACCGCGTGCACGACTCCGACTCGCTGCTCCCGCTGACCGGTGCCGCTCCACTCCGCCCAACCGGTCACCGCCGTGGGCACGGCTGCCAGCACGCCGAGGCCGATGAGCCGCTGCGCGGGCTTGCGAGCACCTCGGCCGCCGGCCAGGTCCAGCACGAGCGCCGAGGTCCAGAAGCCGATGGGCATGTCGGTGAGGATCGGGTGCACGGCATGTCCGAGCCACGTCCCCCTGAGCAGGTCGCGCCGCGTCGGGTCGGCGACCAGGGCGTCGGCGAGTGGGCGTACGGCGCGCACGATCGGGTCCAGGGCGGTGAGGTTCTCGATGCTCTCGGCGGCCGCCACGAGCGGCGAGGCGGGCGCCGACGGGGCGGACGGGGTTGCGGACGGGGTTGCGGAGGGGGCAGCGGACGGGGTCGACGAGGCGGGTGCGTCGTCGTGGGCGGGGGACGGACTGCTCGGCACGGACATGGTGCTCCTCACAAGCGGGTAGGACCGGGTAGTTCAGTCATACCCCACGGGAGCGTTGACCATGACTCCGCGCCGAGGTGGACTGGTCGCAGGCGTCGACCTGGTGGACGTGCCCGGAGACGCTGAGATATCTTGACGTCAAGAAACTTGGGCAGCCGCCGCGGGCCCGACGATCGGGCGGGGACGACGATAGGGCGGGGACACGGTGGACGACCCGGCTAAGAACCCGGCTAGGCAGACAGCGAACACATGGCGAACGGAGCCTCGGTGACCGACCACGCGAAGTCAGCGATCATCTACACCCGCACGGACGAGGCGCCGCTGCTGGCGACGTACTCCTTCCTGCCGATCATCTCGGCCTACGCCTCCACCGCGGGCGTGAACGTGCAGACCCGGGACATCTCGTTGGCGGGCCGGATCATCGCCGGCTTCTCGGACCGGTTGGAGCCGGAGCAGCGCGTGGACGACGCGCTCGCCGAGCTCGGGGAGCTCGCGAAGCGGCCCGAGGCCAACATCATCAAGCTGCCGAACATCAGCGCCTCGATCCCCCAGCTCAAGGCCGCCGTCGCGGAGCTGCAGGCCCAGGGCTACGACCTGCCGGACTACCCCGACGACCCGCAGTCCGAGGCGGACCGGGACGTCCGGGCCCGCTACGACAAGGTCAAGGGCAGCGCGGTCAACCCGGTGCTCCGCGAGGGCAACTCCGACCGTCGTGCCCCGGCGTCGGTGAAGAGCTACGTGCGGGCCCACCCGCACCGGATGGGCGCCTGGTCGCCCGACTCGAGGACCAACGTCGCGCACATGACCGCCGACGACTTCCGCTCCAGTGAGAAGTCATGCGTGGTCGCCGCCGACGGCTCGCTGAGGATCGAGCTGGTCGGGGACGACGGCACGACCACGGTGCTGCGCGAGTCGGTGCCGGTGCTCGCCGGTGAGGTCGTCGACGCCACCGTGATGCGGGTCGGGCCGCTGCGCGAGTTCCTCACCGAGCAGATCGCCCGGGCCAAGGACGAGGGCGTGCTGTTCTCGGTGCACCTGAAGGCGACCATGATGAAGGTGTCCGACCCGATCATCTTCGGGCACGTGGTCCGGGCGTTCTTCCCGCGGCTGTTCGCCGAGCACGCCGAGGCCCTCGCCGCGGCCGGGGTCAGCCCCAACGACGGGCTCGGCGCGCTGCTCAAGGCGATCGTCACGCTGCCCGCGGACCCGCGCACGGCGATCGAGGCCGCCGTACGCCAGGGGCTCGAGGAGGGTCCCGCGCTCGCCATGGTCGACTCCGACGCCGGGATCACCAACCTGCACGTCCCCAGCGACATCATCGTGGACGCCTCGATGCCGGCGATGATCCGCACCTCGGGGCACATGTGGGGCCCGGACGGCAAGGAGGCCGACACCCTCGCGGTGATCCCGGACAGCAGCTACGCGGGCATCTACCAGGTGGTGATCGACGACTGCCGCGCGAACGGCGCCTACGACCCCGCCACCATGGGCACGGTCCCGAACGTCGGGCTGATGGCGCAAGCGGCCGAGGAGTACGGCAGCCACGACAAGACCTTCGAGATCCCCGTGACCGGCACCGTCCGGGTCGTCGACACCGCAGGGAGCACCCTGCTGGAGCACGCGGTCGGCGCCGGGGACATCTGGCGGATGTGCCAGACCAAGGACGTGCCGATCCGGGACTGGGTCAAGCTGGCCGTCACCCGGGCCCGCGCCACCGGGTCCCCGGCGGTGTTCTGGCTCGACGAGGGCCGCGCGCACGACGCGAACCTGATCGCCAAGGTCCGCGAGTACCTCCCCGAGCACGACACGGACGGGCTGCAGATCGAGATCATGTCCCCCGAGGATGCGATGGCCTTCTCCCTCGAGCGGATCCGCAAGGGCGAGGACACCATCTCGGTGACCGGCAACGTGCTGCGCGACTACCTGACCGACCTGTTCCCGATCTTCGAGCTCGGCACCAGCGCGAAGATGCTCTCGGTGGTGCCGCTGATCAACGGTGGTGGCCTCTTCGAGACCGGTGCCGGTGGGTCGGCCCCCAAGCACGTCCAGCAGCTGCTCAAGGAGAACCACCTGCGCTGGGACAGCCTCGGTGAGTTCCTGGCGCTCGCGGTCAGCTTCGAGCACCTGGCGCAGACGACCGACAACCCACGGGCCCAGATCCTGGCCGACACCCTCGACCGGGCGACCGGACGGTTCCTGAACGAGAACAAGTCGCCGAGCCGGAAGGTGGGTGAGATCGACAACCGCGGCAGCCACTTCTACCTCGCGCTGTTCTGGGCCGAGGAGCTCGCCTCCCAGACCGAGGACACGGAGCTGGCGGCGGCGTACGACGAGCTGGCGACGTCCTTGAAGGAGGCGGAGGGCACCATCAACGCCGAGCTGCTCGGCGTCCAGGGCTCACCCGCCGACATCGGCGGCTACTACCGGCCCGACGACGCGCTCGCCGACGCGGTGATGCGTCCCTCGAAGGCGCTCAACGAGATCATCGGCGCCCTGCACTCCCGGCTGGGCTGACCGCCCCGGACGGCTGGCCCCGTCGGTGGGGACCCCGCTAGGCGGTGTCGGGGTCGGCGGCGCCGAACGGCTGCGGCACGGGGCACCCGCGCGGGAAGGTGCCGAGCGCGTCGACCTGGTAGCCCGCGGGATAGGACCTGATCCGCGGCAGGTCCGGTGAGTGCAGCGGCCGCCGCCGGGCCGGCATCAGCGACTCGACCCGGCCCCGGGCCCGCAAGCCCGCGCGGGCCGCCCCCACGACGACCCGTGGAGGGCGCCGGAAGCCGAAGGCCGCCAGCAGCGGCGGGTCCATCAGCGCCCTGCTGAACACCTCGACCGGCCTGCTCAGGACGGCGGGGTAGAACCCCACCAGCAGGCGCATCGTCGCGTCAGCCACCCGACGGCTGCCCTCGTCGAACGCGAAGTGCCGGGCCTCGTAGCCGTCCATCAGCTCCGCGAAGCCGTCGTAGGTCGTGGGCACGTCCTTGACGCCCATCAACCGGCCCAGCTCCTGGTAGTAGCGGACGCTGGCGCGCACCTCGGCCGCCGACAGCGCTCGCCACCCGTAGTCGTCGAGCCACCGCTTGGGCACCACCACGAACGTGGAGAGCACGTAGCGCATGTCCGCCGGGTCGATGTCGTAGGCGCCGTGCATCTGGTTGATCCGGCGGATGGCTCGACGGCCCGCGTCGCCGTGCAGGCCGGTGCGCAGCGGCTCGTCGAGCAGCAGCACCGTGTCGTCGTAGCGCTTCTGGGTGCGCTGCACGAGCTCGCCGGTCTCGGCCAGCAGCCTCCCGATGGAGGGCACGGCATAGGTGCGGAAGAGGGCGAAGGACAGCGACTGGTGCAGGTCCCACGGGAACTCGTGGGCCGCCAGGATCCGGTAGATCTCCTCGAAGTCTGCCTCCGGGTCGAGGCGGGCGATGTGCCGCTGCCAGTGCGTGCGGGGGAGCATCCTGCCTCCAGGGGAGAACGTAGGGGGAGTCTTCTGTCGAGGTCCGGGGCTGTCAAGGACGTTCCCGCAGCCCCCCATGACAACCCCATGGCAACCCCATGACAACCCCATGGCAACCCCATGGCAACCCCATGGCACTGAGGCGTCGCATCCTGCGCCCGGGCCGGCGGACGTCATCAACGCCGCGGGTCACCCGGGTGTCCGCGAGCCCTTATCGTTGGGGCCATGACCGAGGGTGAGCAACCGTGAGCAGCACGCTCGCCAACATCGGGCTGGTCGTCCTCTTCGTCCTGATCGGCAGTCTCTTCGCCGCCGCGGAGATCGCCCTCGTCTCGCTGCGCGAGAGCCAGGTCCGCGCGATGGCGACCCGGGGCCGGCGCGGCGAGGCGGTGGCCCGGCTCGCCGAGGACCCGAACCGGTTCCTGGCCGCCGTGCAGGTGGGCGTCACGCTGGCCGGCTTCCTGTCCGCGTCCTTCGGCGGTGCCACCCTGTCCGGCGACCTGGCGCCCAAGCTCGAGCAGGTCGGGGTGCCGCCGGGAGCAGCCGACCCGGTCGCGCTGGTGCTGGTCACCATCGCCATCTCGATCCTGTCCCTGGTGCTCGGGGAGCTGGCCCCCAAACGCCTGGCCCTGCAGCGCGCCGAGGTGTTCGCCCTGGCGCTGGGGCCGTCGGTGGACCGGATCGCGAAGATCACCCGCCCGGTCATCTGGCTGCTGTCCGTGCTGACCGACGTGGTCGTCCGGCTGGCCGGCGGGGACCCGTCCGCCCAGCGCGAGCAGATGTCGGACGAGGAGCTCCGCGAGCTGGTCAACACCCACGAGACGCTCGGCGAGGAGGAGCGCCGGATCGTCGAGGACGTCTTCGCGGCGGGCGACCGGCAGATCCGCGAAGTGATGATCCCGCGCACCGAGGTCGACTTCCTGGAGGCGTCGGCCCTGGTCTACAAGGCCGCCAAGGAGGCGCTGCACCAGCCACACTCGCGCTATCCGGTCACCCGGGGCTCCGCGGACGACGTGATGGGCTTCGTCCACGTGCGCGACCTGCTCGACCCGGAGCTGGCCGGCCGCTCGGTGCGGGTCGGTGAGCTGTGCCGGCAGATCCTGGTGCTGCCCTGGACGCGACCCATCCTCGCCGCCCTCGCCGACATGCGCCGCGAGGGCATGCACCTGGCGATCGTCGCCGACGAGTACGGCGGCACGGCGGGCATCGTGACGATGGAGGACCTGGTCGAGGAGCTGATCGGCGACATCAAGGACGAGTACGACGTCGAGGAGACCGAGACCACGGTGCACCGCGGTGGCGACGTCGAGGTCGACGGCCTGCTGAACCTCGACGACTTCGAGGACGAGACCGGCCTGGAGCTCCCGGAGGGGCCCTACGAGACGGTCGCCGGCTTCCTGATGGCGCGGCTAGGTCGGCTGCCCCAGGTGGGGGACTGGGTGGACTTCGCCGAGCGCCGGATCACCGTGCGCGAGGTCGAGGGACGCCGGGTCGGGAGGGTCCTGGTGACCGCCGTACCCCCGCCTGCAACGGAACCACCCTTTCAACCAGGACCGGGACCAGCCGGCGAGGAGCGACCCGTCGACGGACACCGGCCGCTGAGCATCACCCCGGCGGACCGGGTGGTCGGCGCCGGCGTCATCGACGGGACGGGGGCGGAGTCCACACCCGAGGACCGCGAGGACCTCGCCGGTCGGGGTTGAGGCGCTCGGCCCGGATTTCACCACCGCGGGCCCGGGCTGGAACAATCCCCCGCATGTCCGAGCCAGCAGCGCCCAGCAGCCCGCCGGCACGCCCACGGGTGCTCTCCGGGATCCAGCCCACCGCCGACTCCTTCCACTTCGGGAACTACCTCGGAGCGCTGCGGCAGTGGGTGGCGCTGCAGGAGGACTACGACACGTTCTTCTTCATCGCCGACCTGCATGCGATCACGATGGGGCAGCAGGACCCCAAGGTGCTGCGCTCGCGGGTGCGGCGCGCGGTCGCCCAGCTGCTGGCGATGGGCGTGGACCCGCAGCGCTCGACGATGTTCATCCAGTCCCAGGTGCCGGCGCACGCGCAGCTGGCCTGGGTGCTGGAGTGCATCACCGGCTACGGCGAGGCGCGGCGGATGACCCAGTTCAAGGACAAGTCGGCCAAGGGTGGAGAGGGCCAGGCGTCCGTGGGGCTGCTCACCTACCCCATCCTGCAGGCCGCCGACATCCTGCTCTACCGCCCGGAGTACGTCCCGGTCGGAGAGGACCAGCGTCAGCACCTGGAGCTGACCCGCGACCTGGCGGGTCGCTTCAACAACCGCTACGAGAGGACGTTCCGGCTGCCCGAGCCCTACATCCTCAAGGCGACCGCGAAGATCACCGACCTCCAGGAGCCCACGGCGAAGATGTCGAAGTCCGCGTCGTCAGCGGCCGGGATCATCGAGCTGCTCGACGACCCCGCGGTCTCGGCCAGGAAGATCCGCTCTGCGGTGACCGACTCCGGCACCGAGGTCCGCTTCGACATGGAGCACAAGCCGGGCATCTCCAACCTGCTCACCATCTTCTCCTCGCTGACCGGGCGCTCCGTGCCCGACCTCGAGCAGGCGTACGACGGGCGGGGCTACGGGGACTTCAAGAAGGACCTGGCGGATGCTGTGGTGGACTTCGTGACGCCGTTCCGCGACCGGACCCTGGAGCTGCTCGACGACGTGGCCCGGCTGGACGCGATCCTGCGGGACGGGGAGGAGCGCGCCGCAGCGGTGGCGCAGCGCACGCTGGCCGACGTCTACGAACGCGTCGGCTTCATGGCTCCGAGCCGCTAGGGTCACCAGGGATGCACACCTCCTCGAGCGCGTTGACGGCCAGCACGACCACCATCGGGGTGGCCATCGCCGTTCCGGACCCCTGGGGTGCCCGGCTGCAGGCCTACCGCAGCGCCCTGGGTGACGACACCGCCGGGGGCATCCCGACCCATGTGACGCTGATGCCGCCCCACGAGATCGACGTCGAGGCGATCGAGGCCCTCGAGAGGCACCTGGAGGAGGCGTCGTCGGCCACCGACGCCTTTCGGATGCACCTGCGGGGGACCGGTACCTTCCGCCCGGTCTCGCCGGTGGTGTTCGTGACCGTCGCCGAGGGGATCTCGGCGTGCGAGCAGATCGCCCGTGCGGTGCGCCGTGGGCCGCTTCCGGCCGACCAGAAGTTCCCCTACCACCCGCACGTCACCGTCGCGCACCACCTTCCGGGAGCCGCCCTGGACCGCGCGTTCGACGAGATGGCGGACTTCGAGTGCTCCTTCGTCGTCGACCGCTTCTCGCTCTACGTGCACGACGGGGACGCCGGCTGGGCGCCGACGAGGGACTTCTCCCTGGCGGCACCCGCTGATCGGTAGGCCCCGGTCGGCCTCGTGGCCCACCGGTGCCGGCCCGACCGAGGCGTCGTATCCTGCGGCGGTGACGACCACCCAGGCAGGGCGACGATGAGCGGCCCGTCGTACGACGTGTTCGACGTGCCGGTGACCGGCGGGGATCTGCGCGTGGGACGGTGGACGGCGAGCGACCCGCAGGCACCGGTGGTGCTGGCGGTGCACGGTGTGACGGCGAACCACCTGGCGTGGCAGTTCCTGGGCGCCCTGGACCGGTTCACGGTCCTCGCGCCGGACCTGCGCGGACGCGGTCGCAGTGGGCCTCTGGTGGGCGCCTCGAGCATGGAGCAGCACGCCGACGACCTGCTCGCGGTGCTCGACCACGTGGACGGCCCCATGCCACTGCTGGTCGGCCACTCGATGGGCGGCTTCGTGGCGAGCGCGTTCGTCGCCCGGAACGCCGAACGGGTGACGGGCACGGTGCTCGTGGACGGCGGCCTGCCGTTCCCTCCGCTGCCCGAGGGAGTCACGACCGACCAGGCCCTGAACGCAACGATCGGGCCGGCGGCGCAACGGCTGACGATGACCTTCCCGACGCCCGCCGACTACCTCGACTTCTGGCGCCCGCATCCCGCGTTCGCCGGCCACTGGACGCGGGAGATCGAGGCGTACCTGACCTACGACCTCGAGGGCACCCGCTCGAGTGTCTCCCTGGACGCGGTGCGCGAGGACTCCGAGGGCCTGCTCGACGCTGTGCGGACCGGTCGGTGGGCGCAGGCGCTGCCCCCGGGTACGGCGTTCCTGCGCGCGCCCCGCGGCATGCTCGACGACCCGGGCGGGTTCTACCCCGGTGACCTCGTCGACCAGCACCGCTCCAGGTTCCCGCAGGTCGACGTGCGCGACGTCCCGGGCACCAACCACTACACCATCGTGATGAGCGAGGCGGGCGCAGTCGGGGTGGCCGACGGGCTCGACAGGGTCCGGGCGGCCTCGGCCGGCTGACCCCGGCCACGTGTCGGTCGGGCTGGACGGGTCGGGTTGGACGGGTCGGGTTGGATGGGCGTTGTGAAGCTCGAACGCAAGCACGCCGTCCTGTTCCTGGCCCTGACAGCCTGGAACGTGTTCATCTGGTCCACGTTCGCGAAGAACCTCGCGGCGGCACACGGGCGAGGGGAGGACCGGCCCACTGGCTACTGGGTGGCCCACACGGTGCTGATCGTGGTGAACCTGCTGATCGCCGTCGTGCTGGGCCGGCTGGGCGTCAAGGCGTGGAGCGCCACGCGCCCCCGCGTCGAGATCGGCTCGTGAGGCGCCACCTCCCGGCCACGCCCGCAGCCGTGGTGGCGACGGCGGTGGCGGTTTGACTCGTGACCCCTCAGCGGGCTCTCGGGCGCGGAACCCGACACCTCAGCGACGGAAGATCAGCGCCCGCTTGACTTCCTGGATCGCCTTGGTGACCTCGATGCCGCGGGGGCAGGCCTCCGTGCAGTTGAAGGTGGTGCGGCACCGCCACACGCCCTCCTTGTCGTTGAGGATCTCCAGGCGCTGGTCGGTGCCCTCGTCGCGGCTGTCGAAGATGAACCGGTGCGCGCCGACGATCGCCTGCGGGCCGAAGTACTGACCGTCGGTCCAGTAGACCGGGCACGACGTGGTGCACGCCGCGCAGAGGATGCACTTGGTGGTGTCGTCGAACCGCTCGCGGTCGCGCTGGGACTGCACGCGCTCGCGGGTCGGTTCGTTCCCGCTGGTCACCAGGAACGGCATCACCGAGCGGTAGGCGTCGAAGAACGGCTCCATGTCGACGATCAGGTCCTTGAGCACCGGGAGGCCCTTGATCGGCTCGACGGTGATGGGCGCCGAAGGGTTGACGTCCTTGAGCAGCGTCTTGCACGCCAGCCGGTTCTTGCCGTTGATCCGCATCGCGTCGGAGCCGCAGACGCCGTGCGCACACGAGCGTCGGAAGCTCAGCGAGCCGTCGATGTCCCACTTCACCTTGTGCAGGGCGTCCAGCACCCGGTCGGTGGGCTCCGCGGTGACCTCGTAGCTCTCCCAGTGCGCCTGGTCGGACAGCTCCGGGTTGTAGCGGTGGATCTTGACCGTGACGTTCATCATCGTGGCATCAGTACTTGCGCTCCATCGGCTTGTAGCGCGTCGTGATGACCGGCTTGTAGTCGAGCCGGATGCTCGTGGATCCATCCGGCCGGCGCTCCCTGTAGGCCATCGTGTGACGCATGAAGTTGACGTCGTCCCGGGTCGGGTAGTCCTCCCGGAAGTGCCCGCCGCGCGACTCGGTGCGGGCCAGCGCGGAGGTGACGAGGACCTCGGCAAGGTCGAGCAGGAACCCCAGCTCGATGGCCTCGAGGAGGTCCGTGTTGAACCGCTTGCCCTTGTCCTGCACGGATACCTGCGCGTAGCGGGCCTTGAGGCCCTCCACGTCGGAGAGCGCCTGCTTGAGCGAGCCCTCGGTCCGGTAGACCTGCGCGTTGATGTCCATCGTGGCCTGGAGCTCGGTGCGGATCACCGAGACGCGCTCCGAGCCGCCCGCGTCTCGCATCGACTCGATCATCGAGACGACCGCGGCCTCCGGGTGCTCAGGGATCTCGAGGTGCACGGTGGCCTGGGCGTACTCGGCGGCGTAGATCCCCGCGCGGCGGCCGAACACGTTGATGTCGAGCAGGGAGTTGGTGCCGAGCCGGTTGGAGCCGTGCACCGACACGCACGCGACCTCACCGGCGGCGTAGAGGCCGGGGATGACGGCGTGGTTGTCGGCGAGGGCCTCGCCCTTGATGTTGGTCGGCACCCCGCCCATCGCGTAGTGCGCCGTCGGGAAGACGGGGATCATCTCGGTGTAGGGCTCGACGCCGAGGTAGGTGCGCGCGAACTCGGTGATGTCCGGCAGCTTGGCGTCGATCTGCTCCTTGGGCAGGTGCGTGACGTCGAGGTAGACGTAGGCCTTGTCCGGCCCGGCGCCGCGGCCCTCCCGCACCTCGTTGGCCATCGCCCGCGCGACCATGTCGCGGGGTGCGAGGTCCTTGATCGTGGGGGCGTAGCGCTCCATGAATCGCTCGTTCTCGCTGTTGCGCAGGATGCCGCCCTCTCCGCGGGCGGCCTCCGACAGCAGCACCCCGAGCCCGGCCAGGCCGGTCGGGTGGAACTGGAAGAACTCCATGTCCTCGAGCGGCAGGCCCTTGCGCCACACGATGCCCATCCCGTCGCCGGTGAGCGTGTGCGCGTTGGAGGTGGTGCGGAAGACCTTGCCGAAGCCGCCGGTCGCGAGGATGACGGACTTGGCGCTGAAGACGTGGATCTCGCCGCTGGCCAGCTCGTAGGCGACCACGCCGGACATCCGCCCGTTGGTCATCAACATGTCCAGGACGTAGAACTCGTTGTAGAACTCGACGTTGTGCTTGATGCACTGCTGGTAGAGCGTCTGCAGGATCATGTGGCCCGTGCGGTCCGCGGCGAAGCAGGACCGACGCACGGCGGCCTCGCCGTGGTTGCGGGTGTGGCCACCGAAGCGGCGCTGGTCGATCCGGCCCTCCTCGGTGCGGTTGAAGGGCAGGCCCATCTTCTCCAGGTCCAGGACGGCGTCGATAGCCTCCTTGGCCATCACCTCCGCGGCGTCCTGGTCGACGAGGTAGTCACCGCCCTTGACGGTGTCGAAGGTGTGCCACTCCCAGTTGTCCTCCTCGACGTTCGCCAGGGCCGCGCACATGCCGCCCTGGGCTGCGCCGGTGTGGGACCGGGTCGGGTAGAGCTTGGTGAGGACCGCTGTGCGGGTGCGCTGGCCGGACTCCAGGGCGGCCCGCATCCCTGCCCCGCCGGCGCCGACGATGACGACGTCGTACCTGTGGTGCTCGACCATGGTGCTCAGCTCCTCACTTGGTGCACACCGACAGCGTGGAGCTCGGGTCCGCGCACGGGTCGAAGGTGAAGATGACCAGGGTCCCGAGCACGATGACCACCAGCGCCGAGAAGTACAGCAGGGTCTTGAGCAGGAACCTCGTGTGCGGCCTGGTGGCGTAGTCGTTGATGATCGTGCGGAGGCCGTTCATCCCGTGCAGCTCGGCGAGCCACAGCATCGCGAGGTCCCAGACCTGCCAGAACGGGTTGGCCCACTTGCCGGCGACGAACGCGAAGTCGATCGCGTGGATCCCCCTGCCGACCATCAGGTTGACGAAGAGGTGGCCGATCACCAGTACGACGAGCAGCAGTCCGGACCCGCGCTGGAACAGCCATGAGTTGAGCTCGAAGTTGCCGCTCCTCCGGGCCTTGTACGGCGCCCGGGGCGAGGGGATCGTGGGTGCGCTCACGGTCAGCCGCCGAACACGTGGGAGAGGTGGCGGATCGCGAACGGCACCATCAGGACCACCCAGAGGCCCGCGACGCCGTAGGTCATCTGCCGCTGGTAGCGCGGCCCCTTCTCCCAGAAGTCCACCAGCACCACCCGGATGCCGTTCAGCGCGTGGAAGAGAACTGCGGCGACCAGCCCGACCTCCATCAGGCCGACCACCGGGTTCTTGTAGGTGTTGACGGCGGTGTTGTAGGCACTGGGGGACACCCGGACCATCGATGTGTCGATGACGTGCGCGAACAGGAAGAAGAAGACCAGGACGCCGGTGATGCGGTGCAGCACCCAGGTCCACATCCCCTCCCGCCCTCGGTAGAGCGTCCCTGCCGGTGAGCTGGCCACGTCGCGTCCTTCCGAGATAGTCCCGAGCCGCCGGACCCGGTCAGTTCCCTACCTTATCGGGGACATTCGGACCGTCCCGGCCCCCCGGCTGTGACATCGGATACAGCAGTCGCTCCCTGCCGCGACGACGTCGGCTGCGGCCGCAGGCGTCCCGCGGAGCGAGAAGGAGGTGATGCGCGACACGGACCGGTCGCCGTACTGTGTGGGCCATGACCGAAGCCGAGAGCCCCACCGCCGGCCCACCCGGGGCGGGAGACGTGAACCGCACCGAGTCCGGCCTCCCGTTCGAGTCCCTCTACGGGCCCGAGTCACTGGCGGGCTTCGACCCCGCCGAGAAGCTGGGTCCGCCCGGAAGCTTCCCGTTCACCCGGGGGGTCTACCCGTCGATGTACACCGGTCGGCCCTGGACGATGCGGCAGTACGCCGGGTTCGGCACCGCCAAGGAGTCGAACGAGCGCTACAAGCAGCTGGTCGCCAACGGCACCGGCGGGCTGAGCGTCGCCTTCGACCTCCCGACCCAGATGGGACACGACTCCGACGCCGACATCTCGCACGGCGAGGTGGGCAAGGTGGGGGTCGCCATCGACTCCATCGAGGACATGCGGCTGCTCTTCGACGGCCTGCCGCTCGACGAGGTCTCCACCTCGATGACGATCAACGCGCCGGCGGCTCTGCTGCTGCTGATGTACCAGCTCGTCGCCGAGGAGAACGGCGTGGACGGCGCCAAGATCACCGGCACCATCCAGAACGACGTGCTCAAGGAGTACATCGCCCGGGGCACCTACATCTACCCGCCCAAGCAGTCCCTGCGGCTGATCACCGACATCTTCGCCTACTGCAAGTCGGAGGTGCCGAGGTGGAACACCATCTCGATCTCCGGCTACCACATGGCCGAGGCCGGTGCGACCCCCGCACAGGAGATCGCGTTCACGCTCGCCGACGGCATCGAGTACGTCCGAGCCGCCGTCAAGGCCGGCTTGGACGTCGACGACTTCGCTGCGCGGCTGTCGTTCTTCTTCGTCTCGCGGACCACGATCCTCGAGGAGGTCGCGAAGTTCCGCGCCGCCCGGCGGATCTGGGCGCAGGTGATGCGCGACGAGTTCGGCGCCAAGAAGCCCAAGTCGCAGATGCTGCGGTTCCACACCCAGACCGCCGGCGTCCAGCTCACCGCGCAGCAGCCCGAGGTGAACCTGGTCCGGGTCTCCATCCAGGCGCTGGCGGCGGTCCTCGGCGGCACCCAGTCGCTGCACACGAACTCCTACGACGAGGCCCTCGCCCTGCCCAGCGAGAAGTCGGCGCGGCTCGCGCTGCGCACCCAGCAGGTGATCGCCTACGAGTCCGACGTCACCAAGACGGTCGACCCGTTCGCCGGGTCCTACGCCGTCGAGGCGCTCACCGACGGTGTGGAGGCCGAGGCGCGCAAGCTGATGGCCCAGGTCGAGGAGCTCGGGGGAGCGGTCGCGGCGATCGAGGCGGGCTTCCAGAAGAACGAGATCGAGAAGGCCGCCTACCAGATTTCCCGCGACATCGACGCAGCCACGCGCGTCGTCGTGGGCGTGAACCGCTTCCAGGCCGAGGAGGAGGAACCCTACGAGACGCCGTACGTCGACCCGGCGATCGAGGAGCAGCAGGCCGAGCGCCTCCAGAAGCTGCGGGCCGAGCGGGACCAGGGCGAGGTCGACAAGCACCTCACGGCGCTCGCGCAGGCGGCCCAGGGCGAGGACAACCTGCTCTACCCGATGAAGGAGGCGCTCCGGGCGAAGGCGACCGTCGGCGAGGTGTGCAACGCGCTGCGGGAGGTGTGGGGGGTCTACGTCCCACCGGACGCGTTCTAGGCGGGCCGCGCCGGTGCGCAGGCCGGGTATTCGCTGGCGCGGCGACGCCTGTTTACCAGGGGATGCAGGACGTTTGTCTCGTGCGGCAGCACCCCCCATGGAGAACTGGCACCCCCCATGGGTCATGGCCCATGGGGTGCGCCAAACAGCCTGCATCCCCTGGTAATCGGCAAGCGGCGCGGGCGTCGCGGGGGAGGCCGCTCCGGTAGCCTTGCGTCTCGTGCCCTCCCCTCAGCTCGGTCGAGTCGCAGCTGTCGTCGACCGGCTCGAGGGCGAGCTGATCGCGCTGCGGCGGGACCTGCACGCGCACCCGGAGCTGGCCTGGACCGAGGAGCGCACCACCGTCACGGTCGCGCAGCGGCTCGAGGCCGCGGGCGTCGAGATCAAGCTGCTGCCCAAGAGCGGGCTGATCGCGGAGCTCGGCGCGGCGCACGGTCCCCTCATCGCCCTGCGGGCCGACCTGGATGCGCTGCCGGTCGAGGACCGCACCAAGGCTCCCTGGCGGTCCACCGTCGACGGGATGGCCCACGCCTGCGGGCACGACGTGCACACGGCGGCCCTGGTCGGCGCCGGGCTCGCCCTGGCCGAGGCGCACCTAACCGAGCCGCTGCCGGGCCGGGTCCGGCTGCTCTTCCAGCCGGCGGAGGAGATCATGCCGGGCGGCGCCCTCGAGGTGATCTCCGCGGGCGCGCTCGACGGCGTCCAGCGCGTGTTCGGGCTGCACTGCGACCCGACCGTCGACGTCGGCCATGTCGGGCTGCGGGTCGGGCCGCTCACCGGTGCCGCCGACGCGATCACCGTGCGGCTCAGCGGTCACGGCGGGCACACCTCTCGCCCGCACTTGACCGAGGACCTCACCTTCGCGCTGGCCAAGCTGATCACCGAGCTGCCCGCGCTGCTCTCGCGCCGCCTCGACCCGCGCGCGGGGGCCAGCCTGGTCTGGGGCGTGGTGCGGGCGGGGTCGGCGAAGAACGTGATCCCCTCCGGGGGTGAGGTCGCCGGCACCCTGCGGATGCTCGACGCAGTCGCCTGGGCGGACGCCGAGGACCTGGTGCGCGAGCTGGTGGCCCAGATCCTGGCGCCGTACGGCGTCGGGGCGGAGGTGACCTACGTCCGAGGGGTGCCCCCGGTGGTGAACGAGGTGATCTCCACCGGGCAGCTGCAGCGCTCGGTGGTCGACGTGCTCGGGCCGGCCGGGGTGGTGGCGACCGCCCAGAGCCTCGGCGGTGAGGACTTCGCGTGGTATCTCGAGTCGATCCCGGGAGCGATGGGCCGGCTCGGGACCAGGACCCCGGGCGGGCCGACGTACGACCTGCACCAGGGAGACCTGACCATCGACGAGCGGGCTGTCGCGATCGGCGCGAAGGTCCTCGCGGCCGCCGTGCTCAGCGCCCTGGTCACCGACTCATAACGATCGGTGAGAACTCGCACCGCGGGACGAATCACCCCGTTCCGCGTACTAAGGTGTCGCAGGATCCTGCCGGCCCCAAGCTCGGCCCTTCCGGACGAGGAGAAACTGTGCGCCACGCCATCAAGATCGTCGCGGTCGTCGCGACGGCGGGTCTGCTGCTCGCCGGGTGCGGCTCGAAGCCGAGCTCGAGCAGCGGAGGCAGCTCGACCGCCAGCTCGAGCCCCAAGTTCACCGCCTGCATGGTCCTCGACACGGGCGGCGTCGACGACCGCTCCTTCAACCAGTCCTCGTGGGCCGGCATGCAGGCGGCCGCCAAGAAGGACCCCGGCATCAAGGTGTCCTACGTGTCGTCGAGCTCGCAGAACGACTACACCCCGAACCTCAACGCCGAGACCAGCAAGGGCTGCGACACCGTCCTCGCCGTCGGGGGGCTGATGGGCGACGCCGTCAAGGCGGTCGCGAAGAAGAACCCGAAGGAGCACTACGCCGAGATCGACAGCCCCTCGTCGGGCCCGAACGTCTACGGGCTGCAGTACAACACCGCTCAGGGCGGCTTCCTCGGCGGCTACCTCGCAGCGGGGATGTCCAAGACCGGCAAGGTCGCGACCTTCGGCGGCCTCAACATCCCACCCGTGACGATCTACATGGACGGCTTCTGGGAGGGCGTGCAGTACTACAACAAGAGCAAGGGCAAGAAGGTCCAGGTCCTCGGCTGGGACGAGAAGAACCAGAAGGGCGGCACCTTCGCCAACTCGTTCACCGACCTCAACAAGGGAAAGTCGATCAGCCAGGCGTTCGTCCAGGCCGGCGCGGACGTGATCTTCCCGGTCGCCGGCGGCACCGGCCTCGGGGCGGGCGCGGCGGCCCAGGCCTCCGGCGGCAGAGTGAACCTGCTCTGGGTCGACACGGACGGCTGCGTGTCCGCCTCGCAGTACTGCAAGTACTTCATCAGCAGCGTGACCAAGAACCTCACCGACCCGGTCACCCAGTACGTCACCAAGGCGGCTGGTGGCAGCTACCCGACCGGGAACTACGTCGGCACCCTCAGCAACGGTGGCACCGGGCTGGCGTCCTTCCACGACTTCGACAGCAAGGTCCCCAGCGGCCTCAAGAGCGAGCTGGCGACGGTGAAGAAGGACATCTCGAGCGGCAAGATCAAGATCACCTCGCCCAGCCAGCCGCAGTGAGGTGAGGCTCGAGCTCCGCGGGATCACCAAACGCTTCGGCTCGCTGACCGCGAACGACGCGATCGACCTCGTCGTCGAGCCGGGTGAGATCCACGCCCTGCTGGGGGAGAACGGTGCCGGGAAGAGCACCTTGATGAACGTGCTGTACGGCCTCTACGACCCCGACGAGGGCGACATCCTGGTGGACGGGGAGCCGGTGTCGTTCTCCGGTCCGGGCGACGCGATGGCCGCCGGCATCGGGATGGTGCACCAGCACTTCATGCTGATCCCGGTGTTCACCGTGGCCGAGAACGTCGAGCTCGGGAACGAGAGGACCCGTCGTTTCGGCTGGCTGGACCGGGGCCGAGCCCGGCGCGAGGTCGCTGAGGTCTCCCGTCGCTACGGCCTCGAGGTGCCGCCGGACGCGCTCGTCTCCGACCTGCCGGTAGGGGTGCAGCAGCGGGTGGAGATCATCAAGGCGCTGATCCGGGATGCCCGGGTGCTGATCCTCGACGAGCCGACGGCGGTGCTGACGCCGCACGAGACCGACGAGCTGATGGACGTGATGCGGACACTGCGGGACGCCGGCACGTCGATCCTGTTCATCACCCACAAGCTGCGTGAGGTGCGCGCGGTGGCCGACCGGATCACCGTGATCCGTCGCGGGGCCGTCGTCGGCGAGGCCGAGCCGACCACCTCCGCCGCCGAGCTGGCCTCGATGATGGTCGGTCGTCCCGTGCAGCTGACCGTGGACAAGGCGCCCGCCGAGCCCGGCGACCAGACGCTGGTGGTGGACTCGCTGCGAGTGGTCGACGACCGCGGGCAGGTGCTGGTCGACGACGTCAGCTTCACCGTGCACGCGGGAGAGATCTATGCCCTCGCCGGGGTCCAGGGCAACGGCCAGTCGGAGCTGACCGAGGCGCTCGTCGGGCTGAGGCCGGTCGAGTCCGGCACCATCCGGCTGGGCGGCGTCGACGTCACCGGGGCGGCGGTCGACGACGTGCTCGGGCGTGGTGTCGGCTACGTCCCGGAGGACCGTCTGCACGACGGGCTGGTCGGCAGCTTCACGGTCGCCGAGAACTGCGTGCTGGACGTCTTCGACCAGCACCCCTACGGCAACCGTGTCTCGCTCGACCTGGCCGCGATCGACGCCAACGCCCGCGCCCGGGTCGAGGAGTACGACGTCCGGACCCAGTCGATCCACGACCCGGTGTCCGCCCTGTCCGGGGGCAACCAGCAGAAGGTCGTGCTGGCCCGTGAGCTGTCCCGTCCGCTGCGGCTGCTCGTGGTCTCCCAGCCGACCCGCGGGGTCGACGTGGGCTCGATGGAGTTCGTGCACAAGCGGATCGTCGCCGAGCGGGACAACGGAGCGGCTGTCGTCCTGGTGTCCACGGAGCTCGACGAGGTGCTGGCGCTGGCCGACCGGATCGCGGTGATGTACCGCGGCCGGGTCGTCGGCGAGCTGCCCGGCGGGACGTCCGCGGAGGAGGTCGGGCTGTTGATGGCCGGCTCGACCCGCGACGTCGCGGAGACGGCATGACGGGGACCGCATGAGCTCGGACGTGCAGCCCCGTCGCCGGCTCCGGGTGAGCGGGAACGTCGCCGTCACCGCCCTCGCCTTCCTGGTGGCGCTGGTGATCGGCGCGGTGCTGATCGCCCTCGCCGACCCGCCGACCCAGGCCGCCGCGAAGTACTTCACGGCCTACCCCTGGGACACCTTCACCGCGGCCGGCCGGGCCGTCGCCGACGGCTACGTCGCGCTGTTCGAGGGCGCGATCTTCGACCCCGGGACCGCGTCGCAGGGCACGCTGTCCGGCATCCTCGGGCCGCTCTCGGAGACCCTCGTGAACGCGACGCCGCTGATCCTGGGCGGGCTCGCGGTCGGGCTGGCCTTCCGGGCCGGGTTGTTCAACATCGGCGGGCAGGGCCAGGTGATCATCGGTGCGGTGTTCGCCGGCTACGTGGGCTTCGCCTGGCACCTGCCGGCGGTGCTGCACGTCGTCGTCGCGGTGCTCGCGGGGATCCTCGGCGGGGCCCTGTGGGGCGGCATCGCCGGCTGGCTCAAGGCGCGCACCGGCGCGCACGAGGTGATCACCACGATCATGCTCAACTACGTCGCCTACTACCTGCTGGCCTACCTCCTCTCGGTCAAGGGCTTCCAGCGGCCGCCGTACGGTCAGGCCATCTCCAACGTCGTCGAGGGCAACGCCCGGCTGCCGCACCTGCTCGGCGGCAACCTGCGGTTGCACACCGGGCTCCTGGTCGCGCTGCTGGCGGCCTACGGCGTGCACTGGCTGCTGACCCGCAGCACGCTCGGGTTCCAGCTGCGCGCCGTGGGCGCCAACCAGTTCGCGGCGCGCACCGCCGGGATGAGCGTCGAGCGCAGCTACGTCGTGGTGATGGTGGTCAGCGGCGCGCTGTGCGGGCTGGCGGGGGTCAGCCAGATCCTCGGCACCAACACCGCCATCACCCAGGACATCGACGCCGGCATCGGCTTCGACGCGATCACCGTGGCACTGCTCGGCCGGGGCCGGCCGGGCGGGATCGTCTGGGCCGGGCTGCTCTTCGGCGCCCTGCACGCCGGCGGGGTCCAGATGCAGTCGGCCACCGGCACGCCGGTCGACCTGGTGGTGGTCGTGCAGTCGCTGATCGTGCTGTTCATCGCGGCCCCCGGACTGGTGCGGTCGATCTTCCGGATCCGCACGCAGGGTGCCGGTGTCGGCCAGCAGCTGGCGAAGGGCTGGAACGGATGACCGCCACCGGCGTGGGTCCCGAAGCCGACATCGTCGTCCACGAGGTCGTCGAGCCGCCGCTGACGCTGCGCAGCCGGCTGACCGCTGGCTGCATCCTGGTGGCCGTCGGGCTGGTGTGCGCACTGCTGCTCGGGCTCCCCGCGCACGGCACGGCCGGGTTCGCGCTCTCTCCCGGCTCTCCGAAGATCACCGTCAGCCTGCCCGCCCAGGCGACCTGCCTGGTCCTGGGACTCGTCTTGGTGCTCCTCGGGCTCTGGCACGGCGTGCGCGGGTGGCCGCGGTCGGCGATGCGCTGGGTGCTGTCCGCGACGCTGCTGTGCTTCGTGGTCAGCTTCCTGTGCTGGGCGGTGACCGGCCAGCAGGGCACCTCCTTCGACCTGCTCGGCCTCCTGCAGAACACCATCCTGACCGCCGTACCCCTGGTGCTCGGAGCCTTGGCAGGGGTGCTGTGCGAGCGGTCCGGTGTCATCAACGTCGCCATCGAGGGGCAGATGCTGGCCGGTGCCTTCGCGGGTGCGCTGGTGGCCAGCGTGGCGGGCAACGGATACGTCGGGGTCGTCGGAGGAGTGCTCGCGGGCGCCGTGATGGGGCTGCTGCTGGCGCTCTTCGCGATCCGCTACCTGGTCAACCAGGTGGTGCTCGGCGTGGTGCTGAACGGCTTGGCGCTGGGGCTGACCGGGTTCGTCTACGACGCGCTGATGCAGCCGAACGCCGACGCCTTGAACAACCCGAAGATCTTCGACCCGATCTCGGTCCCGCTGCTCTCCGACATCCCGGTGCTGGGGCCGCTCCTGTTCGAGGCGAACATCATCGTCTACCTGATGTACGTCCTCATCGTCGCCGTCGACGTGGCCCTGTTCCGGACCCGCTGGGGGCTGCGCACGCGAGCCATCGGCGAGCACCCCAAGGCCGCGGACACTGTCGGCATCAAGGTGCTGGCGATGCGCTACCGCAACGTCGTGCTGGGCGGTGCGGTCGCCGGGCTGGCCGGCGCCTACCTGACCCTCGGATCGGTCGGCGCGTTCAGCAAGAACATCACCTCCGGCCAGGGCTTCATCGCGCTCGCGGCGGTGATCTTCGGCCGGTGGAGCCCGCGCGGTGCGGTCGCTGCCGCACTGCTGTTCGGCTTCACCGAGTCGGTGGCGACCGTGCTGTCGTTCACCCAGACGCCGGTCAAGATCCCGACGAACTTCCTGCTGATGCTGCCCTACCTGGCCACCGTGTTCGCGGTGGCCGGCCTGGTGGGCCGGGTGCAGGCGCCCGCCGCCGACGGCGAGCCCTACGTGAAGGAGTGAGGATGGATGCGGTCCCCGCCACCGAGGAGCCCTGGCACCGGCTCCTCGACGAGGCAGCACGAGCGATGCGCCGTGCCTATGCGCCCTACTCCGGCTACCAGGTCGGTGCCGCCGGTCTCGCCGACGACGGCCGGCTGCTGGTCGGCTGCAACGTCGAGAACGCGTCGTACGGCGTGGGGCTGTGCGCCGAGTGCGGGCTCGTGTCACAGCTGGCCGCGACCGGAGGAGGTCGTCTCACCCACGTGGTCTGCGTCAACCGCGCCGCCGAGGTGATCATGCCGTGCGGACGGTGCCGGCAGCTGCTGTCCGAGGCAGGAGGGCCCGGGCTGCTGCTGCTCACCGTGTCGGGGGTGCGGCCGATGTCCGAGGTGCTCCCCGACGCCTTCGGCCCCGACGCGCTCCAGGCCGCCCGGCCGGGCGGCTGAGCTCTCCTCAGGAGGCAGACATGGGAGGTCCCGGGCAGGACGCGCACGACGCTGTCGAGGTGATCATCGCCAAGCGGGACGGCGGCGAGCTGAGCGACTCGCAGGTCGACTGGGTGGTCGAGGCCTACACGCACGGGGTGGTCGCCGAGGAGCAGATGTCGGCGCTGGCGATGGCGATCCTGCTCAACGGCATGAGCCGCCGGGAGATCTCCCGGTGGACCGCGGCGATGATCGCCTCGGGTGAGCGGATGGACTTCTCGTCCCTGTCCCGCCCGACCGCCGACAAGCACTCCACGGGTGGTGTCGGGGACAAGATCACGCTGCCCCTGGCACCCCTGGTCGCGGCGTGCGGGGTCGCCGTACCCCAGCTGTCGGGGCGGGGTCTCGGGCACACCGGCGGCACCCTGGACAAGCTGGAGTCCATCGCGGGCTGGCGCGCCGACCTGTCCAACGCCGAGATGCTCCACCAGCTCGAGGACGTCGGAGCCGTGATCTGTGCCGCGGGGGCCGGCCTGGCGCCCGCCGACCGCAAGCTCTACGCGCTCCGCGACGTCACGGGCACCGTGGAGGCCATCCCGCTGATCGCCTCCTCGATCATGAGCAAGAAGATCGCCGAGGGCACACGTGCGCTGGTGCTCGACGTCAAGGTGGGCAGCGGGGCCTTCATGAAGGACGCCGCGCGGGCGCGCGAGCTGGGCGAGACGATGGTCGCGCTGGGCACCGACGCCGGAGTCACGACCGTGGCGCTGCTGACCGACATGTCCACTCCGCTGGGCCGCACGGCGGGCAACGCCCTCGAGGTCGCCGAGTCGGTCGACGTGCTCGCGGGTGGTGGACCGGACGACGTCGTCGCCCTCACGCTGGAGCTGGCGCGCGAGATGCTGCTGGCCGCCGGGGTGGACGACGTGGACCCGGCCGACCGGCTCCGCGACGGGTCCGCCATGGACGTGTGGCGGCGGATGATCACCACGCAGGGCGGCGAACCGTCGGCTCCGTTGCCGAGGGCCCGGGAGACCCAGGCCGTCACCTCCACCCGCAGCGGAGTGCTCAGCACGCTGGACGCGATGGCGGTCGGCCTGGCAGCCTGGCGGCTGGGGGCGGGGCGGGCGCGCAAGGAGGACCCGGTGCAGGCCGCAGCCGGAGTGGTCATGCACGCCAAGCCGGGGGACCAGGTCACCGAGGGGCAGGAGCTGCTGACGCTGTACACCGACGAGCCCGGGCGCTTCGACCGGGCACTCGCCGCGCTCGAGGGCGGGGTGGCCGTCTCGGACACGGGGTCGGTCCGCGAGTCGCAGCCGCTGGTGATCGGAAGAATCTCGGCAACCTGACCGGTCGGGATGTCGAGAACCTCGACCCTGTTCCGTCCCCTGGACGAGAGGCGGAACGGCAACCAGGCTGACCGCTGACCAACGAGGAGGACACCATGCCGAAGTACCTGTTGCTCAAGCACTACAACGGAGGCCCCGAGCCGCTGCCGGGCTGCGTGCCTATGAGCGAGTGGACGCCCGAGGAGGTCACCGCCCACATCGAGTTCCAGCACGACGTGGTCCGGATGCTGACCGAGCGCGGCGAGTTCGTGGATGCGCAGGGTCTCAGCCCGGAGGGCGCCTACGTGCGCTACGGCGGCCCGGCCGCCGCGCCGGTGGTCACCGACGGCCCGTTCCCGGAGACCAAGGAGCTGGTTGCCGGCTGGTTCCTGGTCGACGTCGAGTCGCAGGCACGGGCCCACGAGATCGCCGCCTTCGCCTCGTCCGCGCCCGGCAAGGACGGAACGCCGATCCACGAGTGGATCGAGGTGCGGCAGGTGATGAGCGCGCCGGCTCCCGCCGAGTGACCGGCCCACCAGGCACCGACCTGCTGCGCGACCTCGCGCCGCGCCTGCTCGGCGTCCTCGTCCGTCGCGGCCACGACTTCGCGACGGCCGAGGACGCCTGCCAGGACGCGCTGCTCGAAGCGCACACCCGGTGGACCGACGAGCTGCCTGACGACCCGTTGGCCTGGCTGGTGACCGTGGCGTCCCGCAAGGTCATCGACGCGCAGCGCTCGCAGGCAGCGCGCCGGCGCCGCGAGGAGACGGTGGCCCTCGAGCCGGGGCCTGGGTGCACCGAGCACGCCGACGACACGCTGCTGCTGCTGTTCTTGTGCTGCCACCCCTCGCTGAGCCCGGCCTCGGCGGTGGCGCTCACGCTGCGGGCGGTCGGCGGACTGACGACGCGGGAGATCGCGGAGGCCTTCCTCGTGCCGGAGGCGACCATGGCGCAGCGGATCAGCCGGGCCAAGCGGACCGTCGCCGGCCAGCGGTTCTCCAGCCCGGCCGACATCGCGGTGGTGCTCCGGGTGCTCTACCTGATCTTCAACGAGGGGTACGCCGGTCGCATCGACCTCGCCGCGGAGGCGATCCGGCTGACCAGGCTCCTCGTGCTGGAGTCCGACGAGCCCGAGGTCGCCGGCCTGCTGGCGCTGATGCTGCTGCACGACGCCCGGCGAGCCGCCCGCAGGGACGAGACCGGCGCCCTCGTCCCGCTCGACGAGCAGGATCGCGGCCGGTGGGACGAGGACAGGATCGTCGAAGGGGTCGGGATCCTGCAGGAGGCCCTCGCGAAGGGTCGTCGGGGCGAGTACCAGATCCAGGCGGCGATCGCGGCCCTGCACGACGACGCACGGTCGGCGGACGAGACCGACTGGCCCCAGGTGCTCAGCTGGTACGACGAGCTGGTGGAGCTCACCGCGAACCCGCTGGCCGCGCTCAGCAGGGCAGTTGCGCTCGGTGAGGTGGACGGTCCGCTGGTCGCCCTTCGTGCGCTGGAGGCGCTCGACGAACCCCTGGCGGGCCACCACCGCCTCGATGCGGTCCGGGCGCACCTGCTCGAGCGCGCCGGCCGCCATGACGAGGCGGCAGCGCTGTACCGTCGCGCGGCGTCCCGGACGACGAGCGTCGCCGAGCGGGACCACCTCACCAAACGGGCCGCCCGGGTCCGGTCACGTTGACCGGCGACCCTTCGGACGGGCACTCGCGGCTCCCGACACGGTCGGCTGAGCGGGCCGGGACCGGACCGGGCGGTCGAGTGCCTGTCCGAGCGGTCGCTGGCAGTCGGGTCCTGTCTCAACCGAGGAGCAGGGCCACCGTCTCAGCCACGCAGGCCGGCTTGGGCTCCCCCTCGATCTCGACCGTGTAGCGGGTCACCAGCTGCCTGCCGGCGGGCACGGTCACTACGGCGACGAACTGCGCGCTCGCCCGGATCCGGGCGCCGACCTTGACCGGGCTCGGGAAGCGCGCCTTGTTGACGCCGTAGTTGAGCCGAGGTCCCGGTGTCTCGAGGCTGAACAGCTCCGGGATGAACCGCGGGATCAAGGAAAGGGTGAGGTACCCGTGGGCGATCGTGCCTCCGAACGGCCCCGCCGCAGCCCGCGTGACGTCGACGTGGATCCACTGGTGGTCGTCGGTGGCGTCGGCGAACGCGTCGACCCGCTCCTGGGTCATCTCGAGCCAGGTCGTGGGCCCGAGGCCCTCACCGACCGCCGCCTCCAGCTCGTCGAACGTCGTGAAGGTGCGCATGCGACAACCTATCCCGACACTCGAGTCACATCGTGACCCCCAGGTCACGCTCAAGTACCAGGGCTCAGAAGGGGTGGGGCTCGGTCGCGTGCGGCACGGACGCACTGATCACGGTGCCGTCGGCCCGGCGCACGCCGTCGCGGCCCCAGGCCGGCGGACCGTCCGGCAGTCGGAGACCCTGGCCGTCCAGCGGCACGGTGACGGCCTCGGCAGGCGTCACCTCGAGCTCCTTGCCGCGCACCGCCAGCCGGGCCGACTCCCCGCTCTCCAGGGTGAGGACGACCTGGCCATGGTCCACGCAGACCCGCACGCGGGCGCCCTTGAGCGTGATCCGGTAGGTCAAGGACGTCCAGGGCTCAGGCAGGCGAGGGTCGATGCTGTAGCTGCCGCCGGCGTCGCGGAACCCGCCGAACCCGTAGACCAGCGCACTCCACACCCCGCCCGTCGAGGCCACGTGCACGCCGTCGCTGGTGTTGGCGTGCAGGTCGGCGAGGTCGACGAACAACGACTGGTAGAAGTAGCGCAACGCGAGCTCGTGGTAGCCGACCTCGGCGGCGATGATGGACTGCACGACGGCGGACAGCGTCGAGTCGCCGGTCGTGATCGGGTCGTAGTACTCGAAGTTCGCCCGCTTCTCCTCGTCGGTGAACGCCTCTCCGCGCAGGAACAGCGCGAGCACCACGTCGGCCTGTTTGATCACCTGGAACCGGTAGATCACCAGCGGGTGGTAGTGCAGCAAGAGCGGCAGGCTGCTCGGGGGAGTCGCTTCCAGGTCCCAGACCTCACGGTCCAGGAAATGCGCGTCCTGCGGGTGGATGCCCAGGTGCGCCTCGTAGGGGATGAACATCCGATCCGCCGCGCGCTCCCACTCCTGCGGCTCGTGGTCCTCCAGCTCGAGACGGGCGACCATCCGAGCGTGGCCGTCCGGGTCGTTCTCGGCGAGCCAGCGCACGGTCGTGGCGGCGTCACGCAGGTTGCCCTGGGCCATCACGTTGGTGAAGAGGTTGTCGTTGACGACGGTGGTGTACTCGTCGGGACCAGTGACCCCATGGATGTGGAACACCCCGGCGCCGTTGACCCGCCAGAAGCCGAGGTCCGCCCACAGCCGCGCGGTCTCGACGAGGATGTCGACGGCCTCCCGCTGCATGAACTCCTGGTCACCGGTGGCCGCGATGTACTGGCTGCAGGCGTAGGAGATGTCGGCGTCGATGTGGTACTGCGCCGTGCCGGCGGCGTAGTAGGCAGACGCCTCCTCGCCGTTGATGGTCCGCCACGGGAACAGCGCCCCTCGCTGGGTCATCTGGCTGGCGCGCACCCGCGCCGCGTCGAGCAGGCCGTAGCGGAAGCGCAGCGCTGCCCGGGCGCAACGGGGCGTCGTGTAGGTGAAGAACGGCAGCGTGTAGATCTCGGTGTCCCAGAAGTAGTGTCCGCTGTAGCCGGTGCCGGTGACCCCCTTGGCTGGCACCCCGCCGCCCTCGGCGCGGCCGCCGGCCTGGGCGAGCTGGAACAGGTTCCAGCGCACCGCCTGCTGGACCTCGGGCGGACCGTCCACCTCGACGTCCGAGCGTTGCCAGAACCCGTCGAACCAGTGCCGCTGGTCGGCGAGCAGCGCCTCCGGGCCGTCGGCGCACGCGCGGTCGAGAGTACGACGGCAGCGGCTGACGAGCTCGCGCACCGGCACCCCACGGGAGGTGTGGTAGACGGCGTTCTTCTGCAGCCGGATCGGCACGCCGACGCGACCGTCCACCCGGTAGGTCATCCGGGCCACGTCCGGGTCGAAGTGATGGTTGGACTCGAACTCGTTGTCGGTCTCGAAGACATGGTCGACGGCCACCGCGATGGTCATGCCGGACTCGGCGCACCGGTAGCCCTGGATCATCCGGTCGCTGTCCGCCTCTACCCCGATGGACTGTGGGGTGAGCACCCGGCGGTGGAACGTGGTGGACCTGCGCGGGTCGGCGCCCTGTCCCATCGCGGCGGACCGGACGTAGTACTCGTCCTCGCCGTCCTGCCGGTTCAGCAGCTGGGAGGAGATCGCCACGGGAGCGTCGGAGTCGAGCAGTGTCACCTCGAACGTCATCACGGCCAGATGCCGGTCGGTCATCGACACCATCCGGCTCGAGTCGACGCGCACCCGCTTCCCGGCCGGCGTGCGCCACACCAGGGACCGGGTCAGCCGCCCGCTGCGGAAGTCCAGGGTGCGGTCGTAGGCGTCGAGCTCGGCGATGGGCAGCAGCAGCGGCTCGTCGTCGACGTACAGCCGGATCAGCTTCGCGTCCGGGACGTTCACCATCGTCTGGCCCACGCGGGCGAAGCCGAACGCCTCCTCGGCGTGCTGGATGGTGAAGGTCTCGTGGAAGCCGTTGACGAACGTGCCGTGCGCGAAGCTCTCGCGCCCCTCCTCGACGTTGCCACGCATCCCGAGGTAGCCGTTGCCGACCGCGAACAGCGTCTCGTTGCGACCGAGGTGCCGCTTGTCGTAGCTGGTCTCGCTGAGCTGCCACGGGCGGACCGGGAAGAAGTGGCGGTCCAGGGGGTCGTCCGCCCTCGGCGGGACGTGGTCGGCGCCGGTGGTCCTCATGGGCGCTCCTCGACGCCGGGCACCAGCTCCGCGAGGTCGTCGACCACGAGGTCCGCCCCATGGGAGAGGAGCTGCTGCGCGCCGGCCCCCCGGTCGACGCCGACGACCGCCGCGAAGTCGCCGGCGGCCCCGGCCTCGACGCCGGAGACGGCGTCCTCGACGACGACGGCGCGAGGGTGCGCCACGCCGAGGATGTCGGCGGCGAACTCGTAGGTGTCCGGGCACGGCTTGCCTCGCAGCCGGTGCTCCCGGGCCACCACGCCGTCGACGACCGTCTCGAACCGGCCGAGGAGACCGGCGGCCTCCAGCACGTCGGGCGCGTTCGCGGAGCTGGACACGATCGCCATCCTGGTGCCCCGGGCCTCGAGTGCGTCGACCAGCTCCAGGGAGCCGGGATAGGCGCGCACCCCGTCGCGGGCGAGGACCTCGCCGAACAGCACGTTCTTGCGGTTGCCCAAGCCGCACACCGAGACCGTGTCGGGCGTGTCGTCCGGGCCGCCCCACGGGACGTCGAGGCCGCGGGAGGCCAGCAGCGCGGCCACCCCGTCGTAGCGCGGCTTGCCGTCGACGTGCGCGAAGTAGTCCTGCTCGGTGTACGGGGCGACCCCCTGACCGTCCAGGAACGCGGTGAACATCTCTGCCCACGCGTGCATGTGGACCTCGGCGGTGGGCGTGATCACACCGTCGAGATCGAAGAGCACGGCCTCGACCGTGCCCCAGTCGAGCCCCCCGGTGCTGGTTCCCACGTCAGCAAGCCTAGAGCCGTTCTGTTGCAGGTGTATGACGAACACGGGCCATGGCGCGTAGGACCCATGGGTGCGACTGGTTGGATGGGGCCATGCCCGAAGGCGCCACCCGTCCCGTCCCCCGTGCGCTGGTGGGCCGCGCGCCCAAGGTGCTGCTGCACGACCACCTCGACGGGGGCCTGCGTCCGGCCACGGTCGTGGACCTGGCGGCGCAGGTCGGGCACTGCCTGCCGGCGACGGACCCGGGGTTGCTGCAGTCGTGGTTCGAGGACTCGGCGGACTCGGGCTCGTTGGAGCGTTACCTGGCGACGTTCGAGCACACGGTCGCGGTGATGCAGACCGCGGCGAACCTGCGCCGCGTGGCCCGCGAGTGCGTCCTGGACCTGGCCGCGGACGGTGTCGTCTACGCCGAGGTGCGCTACGCCCCCGAGCAGCACCTGCAGGAGGGGCTGTCCCTGGCGCAGGTCGTGGAAGCCGTCCGGGACGGGTTCGTCGAGGGCCAGGAGGAGGCCCGCCGCGACGGGCTGCCGATCGTCGTACGCCAGCTGTTGACCGCGATGCGGCACCAGGCCCGCAGCCGGGAGATTGCCGAGCTCACCGTCGCCTACCGCAACCAGGGCGTCGTGGGCTTCGACATCGCGGGCGCCGAGGCGGGCTACCCGCCCACCCGGCACCTCGACGCGTTCGAGTACCTCCAGCGCGAGAACGCGCACTTCACCATCCACGCCGGCGAGGCGTTCGGCCTGCCGTCGATCTGGCAGGCGATCCAGTGGTGCGGCGCGGACCGGCTCGGCCACGGGGTGCGGATCATCGACGACGTGACGGTCTCCGGCGACGGGGAGCCGACGCTCGGGCCGCTGGCGTCCTACGTGCGCGACAAGCGGATCCCGCTGGAGATGTGCCCGTCCTCGAACATCCAGACCGGCGCCGCCTCCTCGCTCGCCGACCACCCGATCGGCACGCTGGCCCGGCTCCGGTTCCGGGTCACGGTGAACACCGACAACCGGTTGATGAGCGGCACGTCGATGACCCGGGAGATGAGCCTGCTCACCGACGCGTTCGGCTACGACATGGACGACCTGCGCTGGTTCACCATCAACGCGATGAAGTCCGCGTTCGTGCCGTTCGACGAGCGGCTGCGGATCATCGACGAGGCGATCAAACCGGCGTACGCCGTGCTGTCGGCGATGAGCTAGCCGACCGCGCCCGTCTCGAGCTCGACGATGTCGTCGTCGCTCAGCACGACCCCGGCGACCGCCACGTTCTGCTCGAGGTGCGCCAGGCTCGACGTCCCGGGGATCAGCAGGATGTTCTCCCGGTGTGCCAGCAGCCAGGCCAGCCCGACCTGCGCGGGGGTGACGCCGAGCCGCTCGGCAACCCGCTGGACCACCCCGTTCTCGGGGACCTTGGGCATCCCGGGGAAGGCGGAGCCGAGCGGGAAGTACGGGACGTAGGCAAGGCCGGCCTCCTGGCAACGGTCCAGCACCGCGCTGTCGTGCTGGTCGAGGAGGCTGAACGGGTTCTGCACGCAGACGATGCCGGCGGTGTCGATCGCCTGGTCCACCTGCTCCAGGGAGGCGGTCGAGATGCCGACTCCGGCGATCTTGCCCTCCTCTCGCAGCGCCACCATCTCGGCGAGCTGGTCCTCGAGAGCAGGCGGCTGCTCGCCGGGCGGCAGCTCGTGCTCGGCCATCAGCCGGAGGTTGACCGCGCCGAGCTGCTCGACCTTGAGGGACCGCAGGTTGTCCTCCACACCGGACCGCAGCTCCCTCGGAGTCTGGGCGGGCAGCCAGGCCCCGGTGTCGTCGCGCCTGCCACCGACCTTGGAGACGAGCACCAGGTCGTCGGGGTAGGGATGCAGCGCCTCGCGGATCAGCTCGTTGGAGACGTCGGGCCCGTAGTACTGGGCCGTGTCGATGTGGTTGACGCCGAGCTCCACGGCGCGCCGCAGCACGGCGAGTGCCTGGTCGCGGTCGCGGGGTGGGCCGAACACGCCCCGGCCGGGGAGCTGCATGGCGCCGAAGCCGACGCGGCGCACGGTCAGGGGGCCGAAGGTGTAGGTGTCCACGACCCCGACGCTAGCCGAGCGGTCCGAACGGCCGGCCTCCCGCCACGGTGACCCGGCGCATCCCCTGCGTGACCACCTCTGGCTCGACCCGGATCAGCGGCCCGCCACGACGCAGCAGCAGCACCGTCGGCACGCCGTAGGCGTGCTCAAGCCACCCGCAGAGGCGGGACCTGCCGGAGCCGGACGGTCCGCACACCACGACGACCGGGCCCAGCACCACGCGCCTCAGACGCCGATCGGATGCCAGACCGTCTTCGTCTCCAGGAACGCCGTCATCCGCTCCAGCCCGGGGTCCCGGGCCCAGTCCGGCTCCCGGACGGGTGCCCGGAGCACGCGCTTGAGGTTGTCGGCGGCGGACTGCTCGAGCTCGGTGGCGCGCTCCGCGTCGCCCACCAGGCCGATGAGGTCGACGGCGTTGACGTCCAGGTGCGAGGCCAGGGTGGGCGCCGTGTCGCCGAGCGGGCCGGTGAGCACGTTGACGACGCCGCCGGGCACGTCGGAGGTCGCCAGCACCTCGCTGAACGTGATCGCGGGCAGCGGCCGCTGGTGCGAGGACGCCACCACCACCGTGTTGCCGGTGACGATGACCGGTGCTAGGACGCTGACCAGCCCCAGCAGCGACGACCCCGACGGGGCGAGCACCGCGACCACCCCGGTCGGCTCCGGGACCGAGAAGTTCAGGTACGGGCCGGCCACCGGGTTGGTGCCGCCGACGACCTGCCCGATCTTGTCGGCCCATCCGGCGTACCACACCAGCCGGTCCACGGTCAGGTTCACGAGCGCCCTGGCCTGCCGCCTGCCGACGCCCTCGGACCGCTGCACCTCGTCGATGAACTGCGCCCGTCGACCCTCGAGCACCTCCGCGACCCGGTAGAGCACCTGCCCGCGGTTGTACGGCGTCCGGGAGGACCAGCCGGCGAAGGCCTTGCGGGCTGCCTGCACCGCGTTGCGGGCGTCCTTTCGTGAGGCGGCCGAGGCGTTGGCCAGGAACCGGCCCGCGGTGTCCTGCACGACGTAGGAGCGTCCCGACTCCGAGCGCGGGAACGCCCCACCGACGAACAGCTTGTAGGTCTTGCGAACCTCCACCCGGCGTGCCGTGGCCGGTTCCTCCAGGGGCGCCGTCATCGCAGGTAGGCCGCCAACCCGTGGCGGCCGCCTTCGCGGCCGTAGCCGGACTCCTGATAGCCGCCGAACGGACTGCCCGGGTCGAACCTGTTGAAGGTGTTCGCCCAGACGACCCCTGCCCGGAGCCGGCCGGCCGCCCCCATGATGCGCGAGCCCTTGTCGCTCCAGACGCCCACCGACAGGCCGAACGGAGTGTTGTTGGCCTTGTCGACCGCCTCACCGGGCGTGCGGAACGTCAGCACCGAGAGCACCGGTCCGAAGATCTCCTCGCGGGCGATCCGGTGCGCCTGGGAGACGCCGGTGAAGATGGTCGGCGGGAACCAGAAGCCGTGTGCGGGCAGGTCGCAGGGCGGTGACCAGCGCTCCGCACCCTCGGAGTCGCCGCTGGCGGAGAGCTCCCGGATCCTGGTCAGCTGCTCTGCGGAGTTGATGGCCCCGACGTCGGTGTTCTTGTCCAGGGGGTCACCGACGCGCAGGGTGGCCATCCGGTGTTTGAGCCGGTCCAGGACGTCGTCGGCGACCGACTCCTGCACCAGCAACCGGGAGCCGGCACAGCAGACCTGGCCCTGGTTGAAGAAGATGCCGTTGACGACGCCCTCCACGGCCTCGTCGAGCGGCGCGTCGTCGAAGACGATGTTGGCGCCCTTGCCACCGAGCTCGAGGGTGACCTTCTTGCGGGTGCCGGCCACTGCGCGTGCGATGGACTTCCCGACATCGGTGGAGCCGGTGAACGCCACCTTGTCCACGTCCTCGTGGGCCACCAGGGCGCGGCCGGTGGCCCCTGCGCCGGTGACGATGTTGACCACGCCGGCGGGCAGGTCGGCCTGCTGGCAGATCTCCGCGAACAGCAGCGCCGTCAACGGGGTCGTCTCGGCGGGCTTGAGCACCACCGTGTTGCCGCAGGCAAGAGCAGGGGCGATCTTCCAGGCCAGCATCAGCAGCGGGAAGTTCCACGGGATCACCTGCCCTGCCACGCCGAGCGGCCGGGGCGGCCCGGGGCGTCCGGGCAGCGCGTAGTCGAGCTTGTCCGCCCAGCCTGCGTAGTAGAAGAACCACTGGGCCGCCAATGGCACGTCGACGTCGCGGGACTCCTTGATCGGCTTGCCGTTGTCGATCGACTCGAGGACGGCCAGCTCGCGACCGCGTTCCTGGAGGACGCGGGCGATCCGGAAGAGGTACTTCGAGCGGTCCCGCCCGGACATCCGCGACCACACCCGAGTGAAGGCCCTGCGGGCGGCCCCCACGGCGCGGTCGACGTCGGCGTCGTCGGCGTCGCTGACCTCGGCCAGCACCTCCTCGGTTGCCGGGTTGAGGGTCTTGAAGGACCGACCTGCCACGGGGTCGACGAACTCTCCGCCGATGAACAGCCCGTAGGAGGACCGGATGTCCACGACCGAGCGGGACTCCGGGGCGGGGGCGTAGTCGAACGGCTGGGCCACGGTCAGTCCACCGTGACGTAGTCGGGGCTGGAGTAGCGGCCGGTGGTCATCCGCATCCTCTGCATCAGCAGGTCGTTGAGCAGTGACGACGCGCCGAACCGGAACAGGTCGGGGTCCAGCCAGTCGGTGCCGGCGACCTCGTTGACCATCACCAGGTAGGCCAGCGCCTCCTTGGTGGTGCGGATGCCGCCGGCCGGCTTGACGCCCACCTGCCGGCCGGTGGCGAACCGGAAGTCGCGGACGGCCTCGAGCATCACGAGCGTCACCGGCAGGGTCGCCGCGGGCTGCACCTTGCCGGTGGAGGTCTTGATGAAGTCGGCGCCGGCGAGCATCGCCAGCCAGGACACCCGGCGCACGTTGTCGTAGGTCTGCAGCTCGCCGGTCTCGCAGATCACCTTGAGGTGCGCTCGGGTTCCGTCCGGGCGCCCGCACACCTCACCCACGGCGACGATCTGGTCGAGCACCTCCAGGTAGCGCCCGGAGAGGAACGCGCCACGGTCGATCACCATGTCGATCTCGTCCGCCCCGGCCTGCACCGCGTCCCGGGCATCCGCCAGCTTGACAGCCGGCGCCGCGCGACCCGAGGGGAACGCGGTGGCGACCGAGGCCACATGCACGCCGCTGCCGGCCAGGGTGGCGCGGGCCGTGCCCACCATGTCCGGGTAGACACAGACTGCGGCGACGGCCGGACACGTCGGGTCGGCGGGGTCGGGCCGCATCGCCTTGGTGGACAGGGCCCGGACCTTGCCGCGGGTGTCGGCGCCCTCGAGCGTGGTGAGGTCGACCATCCGGATCGCCAGGTCGATCGCGAACGCTTTCGCCGTGGCCTTGACCGACCGACCCGCCAGCGCCGACGCCCGGGCCTCTGCCCCGACCTGGTCCACCCCGGGAAGGCCGTGCAGGAACCGGCGGAGCGCCGCGTCGGAGCCGGTCGCGGCGCTCAGCTCCTCCGGGACCGGGCTCAGGAGTGTTCCGGCGCCCATGGGGTCAGCATAGGTCCAGCCGTCGACAGGGCTCCTGCTCCCGGACAGGACTAGGAGGACGGCTCGTCGGTGTTGTCGGTCGCCTGCTCCTCGGGCTCGGGGGTCTCGCCCTCGAGCAGCTCGTCCGGGACCTCGTCCTGCTGCGCCGACATCGGCTCCTCAGGAGTGACGGGTGTGCCGTCGGAGGCGGCCCCCACGTCGCTCTCCGCTGACTCCACGGCGTCCGCGCCGCCCGGAGCATGCTCGGGCTCATGGTCGACGTGCGGATCGGGAAGGTCTCCGATGTCGGCGCTCATGGCCTCATCCTAGGTAGGTCAGGTCGAGCCGGTCGACGTAGAACGTGTAGTAGTCGGTCCACAGACCCACCAGCTGGTCGAGCGACCGGCCCGGGCCGTGGCCACCGGCCTCCATCCGGAGCAGGATCGGCTGGTCGCTCGACGTCGCGTCCTGGAGCCTGGCGACCATCTTCTTGGCGTGCCAGGCGTCCACCCTCGGGTCGAACTCGCCTGCAGTGACGAGCACGGCCGGGTACGCCGTACCGTCGTGGACGTTGTGGTAGGGCGAGTACGCCAGCAGTGCGCGGAACATGTCCTCGTCGCGGACGGACCCGAACTCGGTGACGTTGAAGGCGCCGTTGGGCGTCGTCTCGCTGCGCAGGGCGTCGAGCACCGGGACCGCGCAGACCACGGCGGCCGCCACGTCGGGGCGCTGGGTGAGGACGGCACCCATCAGCAGGCCGCCGTTCGAGCCACCCATGATCCCCAGCCGGTCGCGGCTCGTGACCCCCGTCTCGACGAGGTGGTCGGCGCAGGCGATGAAGTCGTCGAAGCAGTTCCGCTTGGTCGTCAGCCGGCCGGCCCGGTGCCACTGCTCGCCGTACTCGCCACCGCCGCGGATGTTCGCGATCGCATAGATGCCACCCTGCGCGAGCCAGACCCGTCGGACGGCGGCGAATGACGGCTTCATGGAGATTCCGTAGCCGCCGTAGCCGTAGAGGATCGTCGGTGCCGGCCGGGCAGGACCGCTGTCCGTGCGCCCGATCAGCGTGACCGGGATCCTGGTGCCGTCCTTCGACGTGGCGAAGACGCGCTCGACCCCGACACCGGTGAAGTCGACCGGGGTCACGGTGTCCAAGGCGGTCCGCCGGGGGTTCGCGTCCTCGTCGTCGTGGACCCACCAGGTCCGGGGGGACACGAACGACTCGACGGTCCAGGCCACCTGCGTCGCCCCGAGCCGGGTCAGCGACGAGACGGCGGAGACGGGGGGTACGTCGACGGGCGGCAACGGGGTGCCGGAGTGGTCGAAGGTGCGCAGGGTGGTGGGACCGCCGTCCATGGCGACCACCCAGAGCCGGTCCTCGGTGACGGCGAGCGACTCGACCGTGGTGTCGTCGGCGGCCACCACCGGCACGGGTACGGCGTCGGGGTCGGCCAGCGACAGCCGCAGGACCGCACCGTGCGGGTCGTCCGTGACGCTCACGAGGAACAGCTCGTCGGTCCCCAGGACGGCGTCCACGCACCGGTCGTCGAGGTCGGCGACCTGTCGCCACGTGGAGCCCTCCTCCTGTGACCTGACCAGGACCTGCCACTCGCCGCCGTCGCCGCGCTGCACCCGGTCGAGGACCCAACGGCCGTCACCGGACGAGGTGAGGCAGCTCTCGGCGATCCGCGCCTCGGCGAACTCGGCCCTGGTCAGCTCAGCCCGGTCGTCCGCAGGGGCTGCACCGAGCTCGTGGAACCACACGGTCTGGTGGAACCCGAGGTCAGCGTCCGGCACCGTCCCGGGCGCGGGATGGCGGGTGTACCAGAACCCGCCGGAGTCCCCCCGCCAGGCGAGAGACCCCCCGGCCGTGCCGCTGTTCACGAACGGCGTGGGGGTGTCGACGCGATCGCCGGAGGTGGCGTCGTACACGTGCAGCGTGCCGTCCTCGGTCCCGTGCTCGGACAGCGACACCGCGACCAGGGAGCCGTCGGGTGAGGGGACGAACCAGTCGATGGTGGTGGCACCGCTCGGGTCCAGCTCGTTCGGGTCGAGCAGCACCCGCTCCTGCCCCAGGTCGTCGATCCGTGCCGTCGTGACGAGGAAGGGCTGCTGCTTGGGTGGTTGGGCCTTGAGCGCGACGTAGGTCGAGCCGCCACGCTGGAGCCGGGAGTACTCGGTGTACTCGACCGTCAGGACGTCCTCGACGCTGCGCCGGATCGCCTCCCGGAACGGAAGGTCCTGCAGGTAGGCGCGGGTGCGGGAGTCCTGGGCTGCCGTCCACACCCGGGTGCGCTCGTCCGAGCCGTCCTCCAGCCAGCGGTAGTCCTCGGTCACCTCGATCCCGTGGTACGTCGTGGTCAGCGGTTCGCGCGGAGTCTCGACGGCAGGGAGCTCGGTCATGGTCGGTGAGTCAACCATCGCCCCCGCGGACCATCAAGATCGCGGGGCATCGCGGCCTGCGGACGGGCCGGGTCGAGGGGGTTCCGGCCTGCGGACGCGCCGGGTCGAGGGGGTTTCGGCCGGCGGACGGGCCGGGTGGGCAGGTCAGAGGCCGGCTGCCGCGGAGAGGTCCTTGCGGATCGCGTCCAGCCGCTGGGCGGCGACGATGCGAGCGGCGTGCACCGCGTCCTCGGAGGACCGTTCGTCGTGCTGCACGGGCACCACGACCTCCAGATAGCACTTGAGCTTCGGTTCCGTGCCCGACGGTCGCACGATCACCCGTGCCCGCTCCGCGAGGCGGTAGCGCAGCCCGTCGGTGGCCGGCAGGTCGTCGGTGCCCCGGGACAGGTCGTCGACCCCCTCGACGACGAGGCCCCCGAGCTGGGTCGGGGACCGAGACCGCAGCCGTTCCATCGTCTCGGTGATCCGGTCGAGGTCGGTGACCCGCACCGAGAGCTGGTCGGTGGCATAGACCCCGTGGTCGCGGGCGATCTCGTCCAGCCGGTCGGTGAGCGTCAGGTCCTGGCTCTTGAGCAGGGCCGCGAGCTCCAGGACCCGCAGCGCGGCGGAGACACCGTCCTTGTCCCGGACCAGGGCCGGCGCGACGCAGTAGCCCAGCGCCTCCTCGTAGCCGAACGCCAGCCCGTCGACCCGACCGATCCACTTGAAGCCCGTGAGTGTCTCCTGGTGCGGTTGTCCGTGCGACGCGGCGAGCTCACCGAGCAGCGACGACGACACGATCGAGCTCGCGTAGACACCCTCGACCCCTCGGCGCAGCAGGAAGTCACCGAGCAGCGCACCCACCTCGTCCCCGCGGAGCATCCGCCACCCGTGCGGACCGGGGACCCCGACGGCGCAGCGGTCTGCGTCCGGGTCGTTCGCGACCACCAGGTCGGCGTCGACCTCGGCGGCGAGCGCCATCGCGAGGTCCATCGCCCCCGGCTCCTCGGGGTTGGGGAAGGCGACCGTGGGGAAGTCGGGGTCCGGCTCCGCCTGCTCCGGCACGACCTGCGGTGCGGCGAAGCCGGCCCGGTGCATCGCGGCCGTCATCAGCTCGCCGCCGACGCCGTGCAGGGGCGTGTAAACCGTCGTCAGCTCGCGGGGACCGTCGCCGTCGAGCAGGTCGACGACGTCGGCCAGGTAGGACTCCACGACGCCCTCGCCGAGGCGGCTCCAGCCCTCGGCTCGACGCACGTCGGCCAGCTCCCCGACGCCGTCGATGTGCCGGGAGATCTCGGCGTCCGCCGGCGCCACGATCTGGGTGCCGTCGCCGAGGTAGACCTTGTAGCCGTTGTCCTGGGGCGGGTTGTGCGACGCGGTGACCATCACCCCCGCGACGCAGCCCAGCCGCCGGATCGCGTAGGCCAGCAGCGGCGTGGGCAGGGCCCGGGGGAGGAGCACGCCCCGCAGCCCCGCCCCGGTCATCACGGCCGCGGTGTCCTGCGCGAACATGTCGGACCGGTGGCGCGCGTCGTACCCGACGACGACGGTGTCCCGGCTGCCTGCACCCTTCTCCAGGAGGTACGACGCGAGGCCGGCCGCCGCGCGCTGCACCACGACCCGGTTCATCCGGTTGGGGCCGGCGCCGAGGGCCCCGCGGAGCCCAGCGGTGCCGAACTCGAGACGCCCGGCGAAGCGGTCGGCGAGGTCCGTTGCAGCCTCTCCGTCGGGGTCCTGCTCCGCGGCCGAGACCAAGGCCTCGAGCTCGGACCGGGTCCCCGGGTCGGGGTCCTGCGCGGCCCAGGCCCGGGCCCGCCCGAGGAGGTCGGTCATCCCCCCGCCCTGTCGAGGGCGGGCCGGTTGAAGGAGTCGGTCGCGAACGGACCACCGACGTGAGCCGCCTCGGCAGCGTCCCGGTCCGGGTCGTCCGAGGCGGCCAGCACCTGCTCGGCGAACCGTTCCGCGTCGTCCTCGGGGTGGTAGCCCAGGGCCCGGCCCGGGCCGAGGTCCCACCAGCCGCGGGTGTTGTCCGAGACGCCGTAGAGCACCGCGAACCCGGGGTCCGGCGCGGTCAGGCAGGCCTGGACCATCCGCACCGCGTCGTCGTGGGACAGCCACGTCGACAGGGCGCGAGGGCTCTCGGGCTGTGGGAGGAAGCTGCCGATGCGGGTGGCGACCGCGTCGATCCCATGGCGGTCCGCGTAGAGACTGAGCAGCGCCTCGGCTGCGACCTTGGCGACTCCGTAGAACGTGTCCGGCCGCGGCCGGGTCTCCACCGGGAGCAGGTCGCTGCGCGGAGTCCGGCCCACCGCGTGGTTGCTGCTGGCATACACGATCCGGGTGACCCCGTGGGTGACCATCGCGTCCAGGAGTGCCGCCGTGGTGACCACGTGCGACGTCAGCTCGTCGGTCAGCGACGACTCGCTCGGCCGGCCGGCCAGGTGGACGACGGCGTCCAGGGAGCCCGATGATGACAGGCCCGCGAAGACCGCCTCGACGGCATCGGGGTCAGCGCAGTCGGCCGTGAACCACTGGCCGGTGAAGCCCTCCTGCTCGGGGACCAGGTCGAGGCCGGCGACGTCGTGCCCCCGGTCGACGAGCCCGCTGCAGACCACGGTGCCGATGCTGCCGGCGGCGCCGCTGACGAGTACGCGCATGCGTGCACCGTAGAGCATCCGGGTGGTTGTGGCCGGTTGTGTCGTAGGTCACACTGCGGTCATGACCGCACCCCTGCCGCTGTACGTCGACGACCGGCTCGGCCACTGGGCCGCGGAGACACCCGACGCGGAGGCGATGACCTACGGCGGCCGGACCTGGACCTGGTCGGAGTGGAACGACCGGGTGCGCCGGGCCGCGGGAGGCCTGCAGGCACTGGGCGTCGGTCGCGGGGACGTGGTCGCGTTCCTCGACAAGAACCACCCGGCGTGCGTGGAGGTCAGCCTCGCCGCCGGCTCGCTGGGGGCCGCCAACGCCATCGTCAACTGGCGCTCGGCCGTCGACGAGGTCGACTACGCCGTCAACGACAGTGGTGCCCGGGTGCTGTTCGTGGGCAGCGAGATGAGACCGACCCTGGACAAGGTGCGCGACCGGCTGGTGTCCGTGGAGGACGTCCTCGAGGTGACCCCCGAGGGGGCCGCGGGCGACGAGTACGAAGCCTGGCTGCGCTCCTCCTCGCCGGTCGGTCGCCCCGAGGACGTGCAGCCTGACGACGTCTGCCTGGTGATGTACTCCTCCGGCACGACCGGGCGGCCCAAGGGCGTGATGCTGACCCACACCAACCTGGTCCGGCACAGCATCGCCGCCCATGACGGCTGGAGCTTCGAGCCGGGTGACAAGAACCTCGTCGCGATGCCGCTGTTCCACGTCGGCGGGTCGTCGTACGTCCTGTTCGGCATCCACGACGGCATCCCCAGCGTCATCACGCGCGAGCCGGACGGCGCCTCCCTGGCCGGCGCCATCACGGCGGGCGCCAACCGGACCTTCCTGGTCCCGGCCGTCCTCGCAGGTGTGCTGCAGAACGGGCCGGACGCGGTCCGGGTGTTCAGTGGGCTGCGCAGCTTCACGTACGGCGCCTCGCCGATGCCGCTGCCGCTGCTGAGGGCCGCGATGCAAGCGTGGCCGGAGACCGACTTCATCCAGGTCTACGGGTTGACCGAGGTGGCCGGAGTGGCCACCCACCTGATGCCGGACGCGCACCGAGACGCGGAGCACCCGGAGCGGTTGCTGTCGGCCGGCCGGCCGGTGCCGGGCGTCGAGGTACGCATCGTCGACCCGGCCACCCGGCTGGACGTGCCCGTCGGCGAGCGCGGCGAGATCTGGCTGCGGACCGCGCAGCTGATGAAGGGGTTCCTCGGCAAGCCGGAGGAGACGGCGGCCGTCGTCACCGAGGACGGCTGGTTCCGCACCGGCGACCTCGGCCGCGTGGACGAGGACGGCTTCGTGTTCGTGCAGGACCGCCTCAAGGACCTGATCATCAGCGGCGGCGAGAACATCTACTCCCCCGAGGTGGAGCGAGTGCTCGCCGAGCACCCAGCCGTCCAGGAGGTCGCCGTCATCGGGGTCCCCGACGACACCTGGGGCGAGACGGTGAAGGCGGTGGTGGTACTGCGCCCGGGTGCCCACGTCGACGAGGCGGAGCTGGTCGCGTGGTGCCGGGACCGGCTGGCGCACTTCAAGTGCCCGCGAACGGTCGACCTGGTCGCCGCGCTGCCCCGCAACGCCACCGGCAAGGTCCTCAAGCGCGAGCTCCGCAAGCCGTTCTGGGCCGGCCGGGACCGCGCCGTCTGACCCCCTCCCCGCCGACCCGGCGCGTCCGCAGGCGCAAACCCCGCCGACCCGGCGCCTCCGCAGGCGCAAACCCCGCCGACCCGGCGCGTCCGCAGGGGCTATACCCGGGGGAGCACCCGGCTCAGCAGCTCACCCATCCGTGCGGCTGCCGCGCGCCCGGCCTCCAGGACCTCCCGGTGGGCGAGGGGCTCCCCGGTGATACCCGCGGCCAGGTTCGTGACCAGCGAGATCCCCAGCACCTCGAGGCCCGCCTCCCGCGCCGCGATCGCCTCCAGGCCTGTCGACATCCCGACCAGGTCACCACCGATGGCACGGACCATCCGAATCTCCGCCGGGGTCTCGTAGTGAGGTCCGCGGAACTGCACGTAGACGCCCTCGGGCAGGTCCGGCTCCACCTCACGGCACAGCGCCCGCAGACGACGGCTGTAGAGGTCGGTGAGGTCCACGAAGCTTGCGCCCTCCACAGGAGAGGTGGCCGTCAGGTTGACGTGGTCGCTGATCAGCACCGGCGTCCCCGGCAGCCAGGCCTCGTCGAGCCCGCCGCAGCCGTTCGTGAGCACGACCACGAGGCAGCCCGCCGCTGCGGCTGTCCGGACACCGTGCACGACCGGCCGTACCCCGACGCCCTCATAGAGGTGGGTGCGGCCCATCAGCACGAGCAGGTTGCGGTCGCCGGCGCGGACCGAGCGGATCCGGCCGGCATGGCCCGCCACCGTGGGCCGCGCGAACCCGGGCAGGTCCGTCGTGCTCAGCTCTGCGGTCGGCTCACCCAGCGCGTCGACCGCAGGGAGCCACCCCGATCCCAGGACCACGGCGACGTCGTGCGAACGGACGCCGGTGCGATCCCGGAGTACGGCGGCCGCATCGGCGGCGAGGGCTGCCGGGGAGGTGGCGTGGGTCACAGGCCGATGGACCGGCAGGGGAGGGCCCGCAACGCATCGACGTAGTCCTGCGGTGCATCGGCAGCCTCCGCGGCGTCAGCGAGGATCCCGACATAGCTGGCGGACGGCAGTCCGCCTTCGTAGGCGTCGAGCACGTAGGCCCACGCGAGGAGCTCGCCGAGCATCGTCGAGACCCGGACCCTGGTCTTGCGGTAGAGCCCCGTGTCGGCACTCTCCAGGACGTCGAGGTGCGAGACGTCCTCGTCCGTCACGTCGTAGATGGCCACGAACACCTGCTCGATCGGGTCCTCGACGATGGTGGGCAGGGCGCCGTCCCACCCGTGCTCCTCGCCACCGAAGGTGAGGCGCCATCCAGTGAGCCATCCGGTGGTGCGCAACGGCGAGTGCGGGCATCGCGAGCTCATCCGTCGGGGGTCCATGTTGGACCCGAAGGCGGCGTACAGAGGCACGGCCGCAGCCTAGGGCATCTCGAGCCGTGGTCCGCACATCGCACTTCTTTTGCGATGATGACCCGTGTGAACCGTGTGGTGGTGGTCGGAGGCGGGCCCGGCGGCTACGAGGCTGCGCTGGTAGCGGCACAGCTCGAGGCCGACGTCACCGTCGTTGACACCGACGGCATCGGCGGCTCGGCCGTCCTGACCGACTGTGTGCCGAGCAAGACGCTGATTGCGACGGCCGAGCTAATGGCGGAGATGGAGGAGGCCGATGAGCTCGGGATCCGGGCCACGGGGGTCGACCAGGGCCTGAGAGCCGACCTGCACCGCGTCAACGTCCGGGTCAAGCGCCTGGCGCTCGCCCAGTCCTCCGACATCGAGGCTCGACTGACAAGGGAAGGGGTGCGGGTGCTGCGGGCCCGGGCCCGGCTCGACGGGCCCCAGCGGGTGGTGGCGACGCTGACCGGGGGGTCCGGTCAGGACGGCGCGGAGGAGTCCCTGGAGGCGGACGCGATCCTGGTCGCGACCGGTGCCGCGCCGCGCACGCTGGAGTCGGCCCGCCCGGACGGCGAGCGGATCCTCTCCTGGGAGCAGGTCTACGACCTGCACGAGGTTCCCGAGAAGCTGATCGTCGTCGGTTCCGGAGTCACCGGCGCCGAGTTCGCGAGTGCCTACAACGCTCTCGGCGTCGATGTCACGCTCGTCTCCAGCCGGGACCGCGTGCTGCCTGGCGAGGACGCGGATGCCGCGGAGGTCCTCGAGCAGGTGTTCAAGCGCCGCGGGATGACGGTCCTGGGACGGTCCCGGATGGAGTCGGTGGACCGTGACGGGGACTCGGTCACCGTGACCCTCACCGACGGCCGCAGCGTGGTCGGGTCGCACTGCCTGCTGGCCCTGGGGTCGGTGCCGAACACTGCGGACATGGGGCTGGAGACGGCCGGCGTAGACCTCGGCAACGGCGGGTTCGTCACCGTGGACAGGGTCTCCCGTACGTCGGCCCGCGGCGTCTATGCGGCGGGCGACTGCACCGGCGTACTCATGCTCGCGTCGGTCGCCGCCATGCAGGGCCGGATCGCGATGTGGCACTTCCTCGGCGACGCCGTCGCCCCGCTCAACCTGCGGGCCGTCTCCTCCAACGTGTTCACCGCCCCGGAGATCGCCACCGTCGGCTGGACGCAGAACGAGGTGGACGCCGGCAGCATCGCGGCCGAGAGCTTCACGCTGCAGCTCTCGGGGAACCCGCGCGCCAAGATGCAGGGCGTGCGGGACGGTTTCGTCAAGCTCTTCGCCCGGCCTGGCACCGGCATCGTCGTGGGCGGCGTCGTCGTCGGTCCCCGCGCCTCGGAGCTGATCCACCCGGTCGCGATCGCGGTCTCCCAGAGCCTCACCGCGGACGAGCTGGCGCACGCGTTCACGGTGTACCCCTCGATGAGCGGCTCGGTCGCCGAGACCGCCCGACGGCTCCACCGCTTCCGCACCTGATCCGAGGTAGGACTCAGAAGCCGCCGAAGTCCCCGCCGCCGCCGAAGTCCCCGCCGCCGAGGTCGAATCCGCCGCCGTCACCGCCGCCGAACCCGAAGTTCCCGCCGTCCCCTCCACCGAAGTCGAGGTCCCCGCCTCCGTCGTACCCGTCGTACCCGCCGTCGCCGGAGTCGCCGCCACCCGAGTCGCCGCCACCCGAGTCGCCGCCGTCACCCGGGTCCCCGTCGCCGAAGTCGCCGTCGCCGCCGTAGAAGCCGTCGCCACCGATGCCGTCCCAGCCGGGCGACAGCATGGTCGCCAGCATGAACCCGGGCAGCAGTCCGGAGAGCGCGTAGCCGCCGAAGTAGCCGGACGCCCAGGGCGAGTACGCCGGACCGCCCTGCCAGTAGGGCACCCGACCGGCACCCTGCTGGATGGTGCGGACGTCCGGCTCGGCGCCCTGCTGCACCCGGTCCGCGTCGGCGGCGCACACCGGCACCTGCCGAGGCTGGCCTCCGGGAGGTGCCCACTGGATGTCCGTCGTGGACGGACCGTGGGCAGGGTTGAAGAAGCACGGGGGGCGACGGGTCGGGAGCGGGCGGCCGGCCACCCTGGCTCGCACGCACGCCTCTGCGTAGCGACCGTCCTCGAGTGCCTCGGTGACGTGCTTGATCTCCTCTGACCTGGTCACCCGGGCCAGGGACTCCTTCGCCGACTCGTAGGAGTCCAGAGCCCGCTGGTAGTCCTGCCGCGTCGCCTCGTCGAGCCGTTCGGTGAGCAGGTCGCTGTCGAGGCGCTGAAGCTCCTCACCGAAACGGGTGACGTCCTCGTCGGCGACCCGGCGGACCGCCTCCAGGTCGGCGTTACGACGCTCCTCGAGAGCGCGCCTGTCCCGCCGGGCCCGCACCGCAGACATCGTGAGCAGCACGGCCGCGATGATCACGATGAGCGCCAGAAAGGTCATTACGTGAGGTTACCCGCAGTCCCGCAGACCATACTGTGGCCATGTCACCTCGCCCCCGGCTGTTGCTCGCCTGCCTCGCCGCCGCGGCCCCGCTGCTGCCCGCCGCTGCGCCACCCGTCGCGGCCGCGACCGCCGACCAGGTCTACCCGGTCCCCGCTGGGGGCAGGTACACGCTGCACGGTCACGGCTTCGGCCATGGTCACGGGATGTCCCAGTACGGCGCCGCCGGGGCCGCGGTGCACGGTCTGGGCTACCGCGGGATCCTCCGCTTCTACTATCCGCGTACGTCGTCGGGCACGGCCGCGGGCCGCCTCCGGGTGCTGGTCACCTCCGACTCGACGCCGGACCTGGCGGTCAGCGCGGTCCCGGGGCTGGTGGTCCACGACCTGGGCTCGCGGTCGACGTACCACCTGCCACGCATCGCGGGAGTCAGCCGGTGGCGGCTCAGCGCCGCCGGAGACCGGACCGTGGTCGGCTACTTCACGAAGGGCTGGCACCGCTACCGCCCCGGCGGGCGGCCGGCGCTGGTGGGCGACGGCCAGTTCGGGGCCCGCCGCCCGCTCACGCTGTGGACCCCCTCGGGTCGGCGCACCTATCGCGGCGGGCTGCGCGCCGCCTCGCCGACCCCAGGGTCGAGCACCCGGCGCACCGTGAACGTGGTGCCTGTCGAGGACTACGTGCGGGGCGTGGTGCCCGCGGAGATGCCGCCCTCGTGGAGGACCGAGGCCCTCAGGGCCCAGGCAGTCGCGGCCCGGACGTACGCCGTGTGGTCGCGTGCCCAGGCCCCGCGCCGCTACTGGCACATCTGTGACAGCCCGACGTGCCAGGTCTACCGCGGCGTCGACGGCGAGGACCCACGCGCCGACGCGGCCGTCACCGCGACCGCGCACCGCATCGTGACCTACCGCGGACGGGCTGCCTTCACCCAGTTCTCCGCCAGCAGCGGCGGCTATACGGCGGCGGGCGGGATGCCGTACCTCGTCGCCAAGCCCGACCCGTACGACGGCCTGACCGCCAACCCGGTGCACTCGTGGTCGACGGGGCTGAGCGCCAGCCGGATCCAGCACGCGTACCCCGGGATCGGCAGGCTGCACCGCCTGGTGGTGACCCGCCGGGACGGGCACGGCCAGTGGGGTGGCCGGGTCCTCTCGATCAGGCTCGACGGGAGCCGCCGCACCGTCGGTGTCTCCGGCGACAGGTTCCGCTCGGTGTTCGGCCTACGCTCGACCTGGTTCACGCCCTGACTCCCGCGGCGTCGCAGCTCAGGTGCTGAGCACCAGGACGAGGTCGCCGCCCTCGACCTGCTGGGTGCCGCCGAGCGCGAGCCGCTCCACCGAGCCGGCGACGGGTGCGGTGATGGACGCCTCCATCTTCATCGCCTCGATGGTCGCCACCGTGGCGCCTGCCTCGACCGTGTCGCCCTCGGCGACGACAATGGTGACGACCCCGTCGAAAGGCGCGGCCACCTGCCCCGGCTTGCTCGGGTCGGCACGCTCGGTGGTGGCGGCGTCCGCGGACACCGACCGGTCCCGCACGTTGATCGGCCGTAGCTGGCCGTTGATGGTGCACATCACCGTGCGGAAGCCGCGTTCGTCGGGGTCACTGACCGCCTGCAGCCCGAAGAACAGCCGCTTTCCCTCCTCGAGGTCGACCTCGTGCTCCTCGCCCGTGCGCAGGCCGTAGAGGTAGTCCGAGGTGGGCAGGGCCGACAGGTCGCCGTACTTCTCCCGGGACTCGGCGAACGCGCCGGTCGGACCCGGGAACAGCAGTGCGTTGAGCGTCAGCCGGCGGTCGCTGTCCAGGCCCTTGCGCTGGTCGTCGTCCAGCTCGGTGACGGCGGGTTTGACCGTCCGCCCGGCGAGCGCCTTGGTCCGGAACGGCTCCGGCCAGCCGCCGGGCGGGTCGCCGAGGTCGCCGGAGAGGAACCCGATCACCGAGTCGGGGACGTCGAACCTGCCGGGGTCGTCGGCGAACTCCTTCGGGTCCGCGCCGACGGCGACCAGGTGCAGGGCGAGGTCGCCGACCACCTTGGAGGAGGGGGTGACCTTGACGATGTTGCCGAGGATGTCGTTGGCGGCGGCGTACATGTCCTCGATCTGCTCGAACTTCTCCCCGAGCCCGAGCGACACCGCCTGCTGACGCAGGTTGGAGAGCTGGCCGCCGGGAATCTCGTGGGTGTAGACGCGCCCGGTCGGCGAGGCCAGCCCCGACTCGAACGGCGCGTAGACCCGCCGGGTCGTCTCCCAGTAGGGCTCCAGGTCGCAGACCGCGTCCAGGTCCAGGCCGGTGGCTCGCTCGGTGTGGTCGGTGGCCGCCACCAGTGAGGACAGGGCCGGCTGCGAGGTCGTGCCGGCCATCGCCGCGCACGCGGCGTCCACCGCGTCCACGCCGGCGTCGATCGCGGCGAGCAGGGTCCCGAGCTGACCGCCGGGCGTGTCGTGGGTGTGCAGGTGGACGGGCAGGTCGAAGCGGTCCCGCAGCGCGCCGACCAGGGTGCGGGCCGCGGGGGCCCGCAGCAGGCCGGCCATGTCCTTGATCGCCAGGACGTGCGCGCCCGCCTCGACGATCCGCTCGGCCAGGGCGAGGTAGTAGTCGAGGGTGTAGATCCTCTCGTCCGGGCTGGACAGGTCACCGGTGTAGCACAGCGCGACCTCAGCGACGGTGGTCCCCGTGCCCCGCACCGCCTCGATGGCCGGGCGCATCTGCTCCACGTCGTTGAGGGCGTCGAAGATCCGGAACACGTCGATGCCGGAGTCGGCGGCCTCCGAGATGAACGCCTCGGTCACCTCGGTCGGGTACGGCGTGTAGCCGACCGTGTTGCGGCCGCGCAGCAGCATCTGCAAGCAGATGTTCGGGACCGCCTGCCGCAGCTTGTCCAGGCGCTCCCACGGGTCCTCGGACAGGAACCGCAATGAGACGTCGTACGTCGCACCGCCCCATGCCTCCAGGCTCCACAGCTGCGGCGTCAGGCGCGCGACGTGACCGCCGACGGCGACCAGGTCGCGGGTGCGGACCCGGGTCGCCAGCAGCGACTGGTGGGCGTCGCGGAAGGTGGTGTCCGTGACGGCGACGGCCTGCTGGTCGCGCAGGGCCCGGGCGAAGCCCTCCGGCCCGGCCGCCAGAAGGGCCTGGCGGGTGCCGTCCGGAGCCGGCACCGCGAGGTCGAGCGGGGGCAGCTTGCTGACCGGGTCGACGCTGACGGGCGCCGCGCCGTGCGGCTGGTTGACGGTGACGTCGGCGAGGTAGGTCAGCAGCTTGGTGCCGCGGTCCGCCGAGGACCGTGCGGTGAGCAGCTGCGGGTGCTCCTCGATGAACGCCGTGGTGATGTGGCCGGACCGGAAGTCCGGGTCGTCCAGCACCGCCTGCAGGAACGGGATGTTCGTGGACACTCCACGGATCCGGAACTCCGCGACCGCTCGGCGGGCGCGGGCGACAGCGGTGGCGAAGTCCCGTCCGCGACAGGTCAGCTTGGCCAGCATCGAGTCGAAGTGGGCGCTGACCTCGGTGCCGGAATAGGTCGTGCCGCCGTCGAGCCGGACCCCCGCACCGCCGGGGGACCGGTAGGTGGTGATCATGCCGGTGTCCGGCCGGAAGCCGTTGGCCGGGTCCTCGGTGGTGATCCGGCACTGCAGCGCCGCGCCTCGGAGCACGAGGACGTCCTGGGAGAGCCCCAGGTCGGCCAGCGTCTCACCGGACGCGATCCGCATCTGGGACTGCACCAGGTCGACGTCGGTGACCTCCTCGGTCACCGTGTGCTCGACCTGGATCCGTGGGTTCATCTCGATGAACACGTAGTTGCCGGCGGGGTCCAGGAGGAACTCGACCGTGCCGGCGTTGCGGTAGCCGATCTCGCTCGCGAACCGGACGGCGTCCGCGCACATCCGCTCCCGGATGGCCGGGTCGAGGTTGGGGGCCGGGGCGATCTCGACGACCTTCTGGTGCCGACGCTGGACCGAGCAGTCCCGCTCGAACAGGTGGATCACGCTGCCGACCGCGTCAGCGAGCACCTGCACCTCGATGTGCCGCGGCTCCACCACGGCCTGCTCGATGAACACCGTCGGGTCCCCGAACGCGCCGTCGGCCTCCCGCATGCAGGTCTCCACCGCCGCCCGCAGGTCCTCGACCCGGTCCACCCGCCGCATCCCTCGGCCACCACCCCCGGAGACCGCCTTGACGAACAGCGGGAACGGCATCTCGGACGCCGACGCCACCAGGGCCTCGACGTCGGTGGACGGCTCGACCGACGCCAGCGTGGGCACGCCGGCAGCCTTCGCAGCGGCGATGGCGCGCGCCTTGTTGCCGGTCAGCGTCAGCACCTCGGCCGTCGGCCCGATGAACGTGATCCCGGCGTTGCTGCAAGCCTCTGCCAGCTGCGGGTTCTCGGAAAGGAACCCGTAGCCCGGGTAGACCGCGTCCGCGCCGGCCCGCACCGCCGCCGCAACGATCATGTCCGGGTCCAGGTAGGCCCGCACCGGGTGCCCGCGCTCCCCGATCTCGTAAGCCTCGTCAGCCTTCAGCCGGTGCTCGGAGCCCCGGTCCTCGTGCGGGAACACCGCCACCGTCTGGGCACCCAGCTCGTAGGCCGCCCGGAACGCCCTGATCGCGATCTCGCCACGGTTGGCCACCAGCACCTTGGAGAACATGGACAGCAGGCTAGTGGTCGGGACCGACAAAGCAAGACGGGGTCTCACGCTCGACAGCGAACGGTCCCGTCAGTCCTTGAGCTCGCAGATGACGGCGCCGCTGCTGATGCTGTCGCCCACCTCGGCGGACAGGCCGGTGACCGTGCCGGCACGGTGCGCCCGGATGGGCTGCTCCATCTTCATCGCCTCGAGGACCACGATC
>JAICWH010000205.1 GCA_025934895.1 Nocardioidaceae bacterium
CCGAGGCGCGAGGGCCTCAGGCGCTCTTGGCCTTCTTCTTCGAGGCCCGGTGCAGGTGGGCGGGGCCGATCTCCCCGCCGCGGAGCAGCTCGAGCCGCTCGCTGAGGATCTCCTCGAGCTCGGTGATCGAGCGTCGCTCCAGAAGCATGTCCCAGTGGGTGCGCACCGGCTTCTCGACCTTCACCTCGCGGGTCAGGCCGTCCTTGCTGAGCGCCTCGGCGCCGCAGCGCGGACACTCCCAGACCGCCGGCACGTCGGCCTCGACCGACATCGGGATCTCGAACTCGTGGCCGTGCGGACACCCGTAGGCGACGTTCTGGCGGGCCGCGAACTCGATCCCGCGCTCATCCTCGAAGCTCTGGCCCCCTAGTCGGGCGCCACGCAAAGTGCGCTCTCCCATGAGCCACCTCCTGGTCTTGTTTCCCCGTTGACGACAACTGCACGGCCGCACCTTCGATGATGACGCAGCAGCCGCGCGCACACAGCACAACGCACGAACCTGCGGGAGGATTCCCGGATGTCCCCGTCGTACCCATCCTGACACTCGTCAAGCACCGGGGCAGACCGGTCTAGTGCTCGATCACCCGGTGACCGGCACCACGTTGCCGGCCTCGGCGATGCCACGGTCCGGGTCCAGGCGCCGCAGGAACAGCGCCCCGAGCACGAAGAACACGATCAGCGCGACGATCGCCGGCCGGTAGGACCCGGTGACCTGGAACACCACACCGAACAGGAACGTGCCGAACCACGACGTACCCCGCTCACAGGCGTTGTAGAGCGCGAAGTACTCACCCTCCCGACCGCGCGGGATCAGCAGGCTGAAGAACGAGCGGGAGAGGGCCTGGGTGCCACCCAGCACGATGCCGATGCAAACGGCGAGGGCCAGGAAGAGCGCGACGTTGCGGGCCGGCAGGAACATCGCGAGCACCACGACCGCCATCCAGACGTAGGTGCCACCCAGGATCGACCGGTAGGACCCGAACCGGTCCGCGAGCCGCCCGAACAGCAGCGCGCCGGCGTACGCCACGAACTGGATCAGCAGGATCGTTCCGATCAGCACGGACTGCGCCATGTCGAGCTGCTTGGCGCCGTACGTCGACGCGACGGCGATCACGGTCTGGATGCCGTCGTTGTAGAACAGGAACGCGAGCAGGAAGGTCAGCGTCATCGGGTAGGAGCGCATCTCGCGCAGGGTCGACCACAGCTGTCCGAAGCTGCGGGCGAGCAGGCCGCCGGACTCGCCGACCACGTGCTGAGGTGGGTGGTCCCGCAGCCGGAGCACCGGGATCACGGTGAAGCCGGCCCACCACAGTGCTGCGGAGAGCAGCGAGAGCCGCACCGCGAGGTCCGTGGAGAGGCCGAGGGTGTCGTGGCCGAGGAACATCACCAGGTTGACGGCCAGCAGCAGACCACCCCCGAGGTAGCCCCAGGCCCAGCCGCGGGAGGAGGCCCGGTCGCGCTCGGCCTCGGTCGAGATGTCGACCAGGATCGCGTAGTAACTGACCAGCGAGCAGCCGCCGAGGACACTGCTGGCCACGACCGCGGCCGCGCCGACCTGCCAGTGGTCCCCCCGCACCAGGAACAGCAGCGCGGCGCACAGCGACCCGGCCCACGCGAAGCCGCCCATCTGCCACCGCTTGCGGCCGGACCGGTCCACGAACGCTCCGACCACGGGGAGCAGGAACGCGCTGCTGATGGTCGCGAAGCTGGTCAGGTAGAAGGGCAGGGAGCCGGCGGCGAGGTGCAGCCCGAGCAGGCTGACCGTGCGCGCGCAGGTCTCGTCGGCGTTGCGGCAGCCGGCGGCCCGGCCGGCGACCGTGATCATGTACGGCGCGAACATCACGCTGAGCACCGTCGTGTAGTAGGCCGAGTTGGCCCAGTCGTACCAGTTCCAGGCCCGCTGCTGCCTGGCGCGGACCAGGCCTGCGAGGTCGGCGATGCCGCCGGTCATGGCGCCGGCTCCAGCCACTGTCCCCGCCGCACGAGCACGTCTCGGAGCACGTCGGTCCGGTCCGAGATCAGTCCGTCCACCCCGAGGTCGAGCAGGAGCTCCATCTCATCCGGCTCGTCGACGGTCCACACGTGCACCGGCCGTCCAGCGGCATGGGCCCGGGCGACGAACCGGGGCGTCACGATGTGCAGCCCCCGGTGCCGGTGCGGGACCTGCAGCGCGTCGCCGCGCCCGTGCAGCAGCCGCTCCGCGAGAAGCCGGGGAGCGTAGCGGCTCAGGCCGACCCCGACCGGCCCGTAGGAGGTGGCCACCGGGCGGCTGACCAGCCGTCGGAACGCCCGCAGCCGTCGCTCGGTGAAGGCTCCGACGCACACCCGGTCGTGGCTGCCGGTGCGTTCCACGAGCTCGGCGAGCACCGGGACCGCGGCATCGGACTTGAGGTCGATGTTGAACCGCGCCCGAGGAAGGTGCTCGAGAAGGTCGGCCATCAGCGGGATCGGCTCGCGGCCTCCGATCAGGGCGGTGCGCAGGTCGACGTACGCCGTCTCGACGATGCTTCCGACGCTCGAGGTCAACCGGTCCAGGACGTGGTCGTGGAACGCCAGCAGCTGACCGTCGCGGGTGACGTGGACGTCGGTCTCGAGGTAGGTGTACCCCAGCCGGACCGCGTGCTCGAAGGCCAGCATGGTGTTCTCGAGGCCGGCGACGTCCGGGTGCCGGGCCCCACCCCGGTGTGCGAACGCCAGCACCGCCGCCGGCTGGTCCAGCCCAGCGTCCAGGAACGGGAAGCCGGTCCGCGGTCGGGTCACGCGAGCAGTATGTCCCGGCCGAGGCGGCGCATGCGGCGGTGGCGGCGGGGTGATGTTTACCAGGGGATGCAGGCGTTGTGGCACCCCCCATGGGCCATGACCCGTGGGGAGTGACAGCACCCCATGGGGAGTACAGCGGGGGGCCGCATGGGGAGTACGGCGGGGGGCCGCATGGGGGCGGGGCCGATCGGGCCGCAGAGCGGGACGCCTCGGAGCCCCCGGGCCGCGTGATCCGATGCCTCGGCCTCAGATGTCGCGGAAGGTCTCGATGCTGGCGCCGAGGTCGTTGAGCCGGGTGGCCAGGTCCTCGTAGCCGCGGTTGATCACGTAGACCGACCGGAGGACCGACGTACCGCGGCTGGCGAGCATGGCCAGCAGGATGACCACCGCCGGCCGCAGCGCCGGGGGACAGACCACCTCGGCGCCACGCCAGCGGGTCGGGCCCTCGATCATCACCCGGTGCGGGTCCAGGAGCTTGACGGAGGCGCCGAGCTTGGTGAGGTCGGTGAGGTAGATGGCGCGGTTCTCGTAGACCCAGTCGTGCAGCAGCGTCTGACCCTCCGCGACCGCGGCGATCACCGCGAAGAACGGCAGGTTGTCGATGTTGAGCCCGGGGAACGGCATCGGGTGGATCTTGTCGATGGGGGAGTGCAGCGTCGAGGCGAGGGTGTGCAGGTCCACCAGCCGGGTCTTCTTGTTCGCGGCGACGTACTCCTCGCTGCGCTCGTAGCGGAAGCCCATCTCCTCGAGCAGCGCGAGCTCGATCTCCAGGAACTCGATCGGCACCCGGCGGATGCTGATCTCGGAGTTGGTCACGATGGCCGCCGCGAGAAGCGACATCGCCTCGATCGGGTCCTCCGAGGGCGCGTAGTCGACATCGACGTCGATGTCCGGGGTGCCGTGCACGTGCAGCGTCGTCGTGCCGATGCCGTCGATGCGCACCCCGAGCTTCTCGAGGAAGAAGCACAGGTCCTGGACCATGTAGTTGGGGCTGGCGTTGCGGATCACCGTCAGCCCGTCGTGGCGGGCGGCGGCGAGCAGAGCGTTCTCGGTGACCGTGTCGCCCCGCTCGGTCAGCACGATCGGCCGGGTCGGGGAAACCGTCCGGTCGACGCTCGCGTGGTAGCTGCCCTCGGTCGCCTTGACCTCGAGCCCGAAGGGTCGCAGCGCCGCCATGTGCGGCTCCACGGTCCGGGTGCCGAGGTCGCAGCCGCCGGCGTACGGAAGCTCGAACGCGTCCTGACGGTGCATCAGCGGTCCCAGGAACATGAGCACCGAGCGGGTACGACGGGCCGCCTCCTCGTCGATGTGCTCGAGGTCCAGGACGTGCGGCGGGATGATCTCGAGGTCGTTGTCGTCGTTGAGCCAGCGGGTGTGCACCCCCATGCTGACCAGCACCTCCAGGAGCCGGTTGACCTCCTCGATCCGGGCGACCTTGCGCAGCGTCGTACGGCCCCGGTTCAGCAGCGACGCGCACAGCAACGCGACGCCGGCGTTCTTGGAGCTCTTCACGTGGATGGAGCCGGACAGCGTGGTGGGACCGGTGACGCGCAGATGGCTCGGCCCGGCGCCGAGCGACACGATCTCGGAGTCGAGGGCCTCGCCGATGCGGGCCAGCATCTCCAAGGACAGGTTCTGGTGGCCGCGCTCGATGCGGTTCACTGCGCTCTGACTGGTGGTGAGCACGTCCGCGAGCTGCTGCTGCGTCCAGCCACGGTGCTTGCGGGCGTCCCGGATGAGGTTCCCGATCCGCGCGAGGTAGTCGTCGGTCATAACGACGACGCTATCTCACATATGAGATACAGCCCGCCATCGGGTGGCCGCGTGTCGCTGGACACGCGGCGCCAGCCTAGACTGATCCGGTTCGCCCGAGGACGAGAGGTGGCGCCCATCATCACCCTCGGACGGCTGCTGCCGACCCTGCTGCCGACCCTGCTGGCGGTCCTCCTGGCCGCCTCGGCCGGTGGCTGCACAGCCGGACCCCCCGCCGGTCCGTCGCCACCGCGCCTGCGGCTGGAGGCGTCGATCACCCAGTACCGCTTCGACGAGGGCACCCGAAACCTCAAGGCCGGCGTCTCCAACGACGGCACCGGCGACATCCGGGTCACGCGGGCGACCATCCTCTGGGCGCCGCTGGCCTTTCCGGTGGTCCGGCTGCCGGAGGAGACCATCCGCCCCGGGCAGACCGCGGCCTTCGTGATCACCTACG
>JAICWH010000209.1 GCA_025934895.1 Nocardioidaceae bacterium
CACCACCCACGGACCGCGACCTGGACCGCCCACGACACCGCCCCGGGGGCCGGCGGGCCCGCGGATCCCGTCGAGATCAGCGAGGGGCTGATCGGCACGGGCCTCGCCAACGAGGCCCTCGAGGTGGTGCGCTGCCTGCGCAACGGGGAGACCGAGAGCCCGTTGGTGCCTCTCGACGACACGGTCGCGATGATGCGCCAGATGGACGGGATCCGCGACCAGGTCGGGGTGCGCTACGAGACGGACTGAGCGGCACCCGTCGCGTGCCAGGGGCCGGCGTGGGTAGGTTGACACGATGAGCGCCGCGAGCAGGACCAAGACCCCGACCAGGCAGGCCGACCTGGTCATCGTCGCCAACCGGCTGCCCGTGGACCGGGTCGTCAACGCCGACGGCAGCGAGGACTGGCGCCGCTCGCCAGGTGGGCTGGTCACCGCGATCGAGCCGGTGATGCGGCAGAACGACGGCGCCTGGATCGGCTGGTCGGGCAGCGCGGACGGCGGACTGGATCCGTTCGTGGACGACGGGCTGTCGCTGGTGCCGGTCCCGTTGAGCGCCGAGGAGGTCGAGGACTTCTACGAGGGGTTCTCCAACGCGACGCTCTGGCCGCTCTACCATGACGTCGTCGCCAAGCCCGAGTTCCACCGCGAGTGGTGGGAGTCCTACGTGCGGGTGAACCGGCGGTTCGCCGCGAAGGCCGCGGAGGTCGCCGCCGAGGACGCGCAGGTCTGGGTGCACGACTACCAGATGCAGCTGGTCCCCGCGATGCTGCGCGAGCTGCGCCCGGACCTGCGGATCGGCTTCTTCCTGCACATCCCGTTCCCGCCGGCCGAGCTCTTCCAGCAGCTCCCCTGGCGGCGCCAGCTGCTCGAGGGGCTGCTCGGGGCGGACCTGGTGGGCTTCCAGCGACCGGGGGCGTCGCAGAACTTCGTGCGCCTGGTGCGTCAGCGGGTCGGGCACAAGACGCACCGCGACAAGATCTACCTGCCCGACGGGCGGGTCGTGCAGGCCGGGTCCTTCCCGATCTCCATCGACACCAAGGCCCTCGACGACCTGGCCCGCTCGGAGTCGGTCGCCGAGCGCGCCCTGGAGATCCGTGAGCAGCTCGGCAACCCCAGGAAGGTGCTCCTGGGCATCGACCGGCTCGACTACACCAAGGGGATCTACGACCGGCTCCGCGCCTACGGCGAGCTCGTCGAGGAGGGCACCGTCTCGGTCGAGGACACCGTCTTCGTGCAGGTCGCGACGCCGTCGCGCGAGCGTGTCGGGCAGTACAAGCGGCTCCGCGACGACATCGACCGACTGGTGGGACGTCTCAACGGCGACCTGGGCGAGATCGGCAGCCCAGCGATCCACTACATGCACACGTCCTACCCCAAGGACGAGATGGCGGCGCTCTTCCGGGCGGCCGACGTGATGGTCGTGACACCGCTGCGCGACGGCATGAACCTGGTCGCCAAGGAGTACGTCGCCTGCCGGTGGGACGACCGCGGTGCCCTCGTGCTGTCGGAGTTCGCCGGAGCCGCGGACGAGCTCCGGCAGGCCTACATGGTCAACCCCTACGACATCAACGGCATGAAGCAGACCATCGTCCGGGCCATGCAGGCCGAGCCGCGCGAGCTGTCCCGCCGGATGAAGGCCATGCGCAAGACCGTTGCCGACCACGACGTGAAGGACTGGGCGCGGCGGTTCCTCGCCGTGCTGGCCGACGCGAGGCCCCTGCACCACAAGCAGCTGCGCCCGAGCGGCGACTGACCCGGCCCCGGGTGGTGGATCTGCCGTCGCGGCCGGTCGGGCAGCCCTCCCCCGCGCGCGCCTTGCTGCTCCAGGCACACCTCGGCGGCAGCCGGGCGGCTGCGCTGTGTGCCGACGTGCCGGCGGCCGCCGACCCGGGCGAGCACCCCGTCACCGTGCTGTTCCTGGGCGGCAAGGCTGGCCGGTCCGTGCTGGAGGGCACCTCCTGGAAGCCCCACTGGGCCAGGGTGTGGGGGGCCTTCTCTACCTGTGGGATGACGACTCGCCCGCCCTGCCCGGCACCGTCCTCGCGGGCTGCGCGACGAGCACTGGCGGGTCGCCGAGATGTGCCTGAGGGTGGCCCCGCGACGCGAGCTGCCCGAGGCCCGGGCGGCGGCCCGTCGTACGTCGGGTACGTCGTCCTCCGCGTGCGGGTCGCTGGTCGGGTCGCTCGGTCGCCTGGCGGGTCGGCCTGGCGGGTCGGCCTGGCGGGTCGGCCCGGCGGGTCGGCCTGGCGGGTCCCCTGTCGACGTACTCCCCACGGGATGTTGGCGCCTCCCATGGGTCATGGCCGATGGGGAGCGCCAAACCTCCTGCATCCCCTGGTAATCGGCGGCGGGGGGTGGGGCCGGCGGGGGTGGGCCGCGCGGGTCAGCCCGGCAGGATGTTCTGGTTGACGTGGAAGACGTTGTCCGGGTCGTAGGCGGTCTTCACCCGGGACAGCCGGTCGTAGTTGCCCTTGTAGGAGGCCTGCACCCGGTCGGCGCCCTCGTCCATCATGAAGTTGACGTAGGCGCCGCCGACCGAGTGGGGGTGCAGGTCGTCCCAGTAGGCCTTCGTCCAGTCGGTGAGCAGCTGAGCGTTGCCGGGGTCGGGGTCCACGCCGACGATCACCCCGGCCCACCCGCCGTCACGGTAGGCGAACGCGGTCGCGTCCTCGTCGACGCGGGACGCCGCCCCGTCGATCGGGTAGAGGTGCATGGTCGACTGCCCGGTCGGCAGCAGGCTGCCGTGCCGGAGGTGTACGTCGATCGCGTCGTCGCTGATGGAGTCGAAGAAGTCCGCACGCCAGTACCACTGCAGGCCGGCCGGGAACAGCGGGTCGAACGCGCTCTGCAGGGCCGTGAACGGCATCGGGTGCAGCCCGACGACCAGCGGCGAGCCGAAGTCCCGCACCGGTGCCAGCACCTCGTCGGCGCGGTCGTGGGGTCCGGTGTAGCACCAGACGATGCCGCAGGCCTTGCGGCCCCACAGCTCCTCCGGGAACGGCGGTGCGGGCGGGATGGTGAGCAGCGCGATCCAGCCGCTCAGCTCCTCGGGCAGGCCGGGCAGCAGCTCGCGGTACCACCGCATGACCTCGGCGGTGTCCGCGATGTCGTAGAGCACCGGGTCGCCGATGACGACCCCGTCCTCCCCGATCGGGTGGCAGCGGAAGGTGAAGGACGTGACCACCCCGAAGTTGCCGCCCCCTCCCCGCAGCGCCCAGAACAGGTCGCTGTGGTGCGACTCGTCGGCCACCACCAGACGGCCGTCGGCGAGTACGACGTCGGCGCTGACCAGGTTGTCCACCGTCAGGCCGTAGCGCCGGGTCAGGTAGCCGATGCCTCCGCCGAGGGTCAGCCCGCCGACGCCGGTGGAGGCCACGAACCCGGACGGCGTGGCCAGGCCGCAGGCCACCGTCGCGTGGTCCACGTCGGCCCACACGCACCCGCCCTCCACGCGGACGATGCCCTTCTCCGGCTCGACGCTCACGCTGCGCATCTGGCGCAGGTCGACGACGAGCGCGCCGTCGGCCACCGCGAGCCCGCCCGCGTTGTGCCCCCCGCCGCGCACGGCGACGTCGAGGCGGTGCTGCACCGCGAAGCGCACGCAGGCCACCACGTCGGCTGCGTCGCGGCACTGGGCGATCAGCGCGGGACGCCGGTCGATCATGGCGTTGTAGACGGCCCGTAGCTCGTCGTACTCGGGGTCGGCGGGGGTGGTGAGCGTCCCGCGCAGGAGCGGACGGAGCTCCTCGATCGGCACGCGCGCTGCCGTGTCGGCCGGGCGGTGGGTGGTCGTGGTCATTGGTCCTCCCATGTCGGTCCGCGTCCGGTGTGGACGCGAGGTCGAACCTAGGAGCCCGGCGTTCCTCCACCGTTCGCGTTGTCGCGGACCCGGCCGAACGCCTCCGCGGAAGGTCCGACCAGGTCCTCGAGGCACCGGTGGGCCAGCGCGACGCTGCCCTGCTGCTGGGCGAGCTCCAGGGCGGACCGGAGCAGCTTCTCGCGGCGTTCCCCGCTGCTGTGCCCGGCGCGCATCCGCCTGATCTCGGGAAGCCACCAGGCGTCCCCCCGGACTGCCGCCGCAGTCTCCGCCGCGTCCAGCGTGGCGACCGCGTCCCCGGTCCTGCCGCACCTCGCCTGGGTGTCCGCCTGCAGCGACAGCCAGTACGGCATCCGGACGAGCGAGCTCTGGCCGCGCAGGTTCGCGATGCCGCGCTTCTGCCGTGCCAGCCCGGCCGCCCCGCCGGCCAGCCAGCCGGCGAGCACCAGCTGCCACTCGGAGTAGTAGGCGAAGCCGTAACGGCTGCACAGCGCTGGCCCAGCAGCCAGTGCGCGTGCGCCGACCAGGCCAGCGCGTGCACCTCCGGCATCGTGCCCACGACAAGGGACTCGGCGCCCCGGCAGCGGTCGTGCGCCATCTCGAAGTGCTCGACCGCCTGGGCGGGGCGACCCAGCGTGACCGAGGCCCCGGCGAACGTGAACTCTGCCTCGCCGAGCTGGACCTCGTCCGCGCCGGCCACCGACCGCGCCCGGGTCGCGAGCTCGAGGGCGGCCAGGATGTCGCCCCGGACGAAGCGGGAGGCCC
>JAICWH010000148.1 GCA_025934895.1 Nocardioidaceae bacterium
GGTCGGCTCCCACGGCGGGGACGTGCCGGTGACCGAGGAGGGGTTGACCCATGCCGTCCGCGCCGGCACGGCGATCGCCGCACTGCACGACGGCCCGATGACCCTGCTGTTCGGAGGCATCCGCCGGACCCGGCAGACGGCGGAGGCCCTGTTCGAGGGCATCGGCCGGCCCGACCGGGTCAGCGGACCTCACGACGCCTTCGCGCGCTCCGGAACCCCGACGTCTGCGTCGCCGGCGCCCGGGTCAACATGGTCAGCAACACCGCCAGCCTCGCCGAGCAGATCCCGAAGGGTGACCGAGGAGCAGGCAGGCTGAGCAGCCGTGGTTCCGTGGGCTCTGCGCCGCGCCCGACCCGCTCGCCACGACCCCGACGGAAAGGACGCTGAGCCGAGGCAGCTGTCGTCCAGCAAACGTGTGGACCGACGCGACCCTGCGCTGCAACCTCAGCATGGTGGTCAGAATCGACGGCGCCGTCGTCGTGCAACCGCCTCCGCCACCCAGGCGGTCGAGGTGCGCTCCGCGGCGCTCGGTGTGCGGGCCGAGAGCGTGAGTGCCCGGTCGGTCAGCCGGTGGCCTCGCGGTGCCGGGCGACCAGCTCGACGTAGTCCGCGGCGTTGCCCCGGAGCCCCTCCCGCTCCTCCTCGGTGAGGGGACGTCGCACCTTGGCGGGCAGTCCCGCCACCAGCGACCCAGGGGGGACCCGGGTGCCCTCGAGCACGACGCTGCCGGCGGCGACCAGGCTCCCGGCCCCGATGTGCGCCCCGTTGAGCACCATCGCGCCCATGCCGATCAGCGAGTCGTCCCCGACCGTGCAGCCGTGCAGGACCGCTCGGTGCCCCACCGTCACGCCGGTCCCGACGGTGACCGGCAGGCCGGGGTCGGCGTGCATGACGCAGCCGTCCTGCACGTTGGTCCTCGACCCGATCGTGATGCGGTCGTGGTCGGCGCGCAGCACGGTGGCGTACCACACGCTCGCCTCCGGTGCCAGGGTCACGGCGCCGATCAGGGTGGCCGAGGGCGCCACCCAGGCTCCCTCGATGGCCGGGGTGGCCTGGCCGAGGGTCACCAGCCGGGGCTGCTCCATGGTGGTGCCTGCCTTCCTGTTCGTTCTCGGATCAGCGCTCAGACGATGGCGACCGGGTCGAGCATCGAGCCCGTCGCACCATGCACCTTCAGCGGCGCGGGCGCCGCGGCGGGAGTGGATCCTGATGATGCCGATCGCCGCGAGGTCGCGCGGCGCCTCGCGCACGGGTGACTGGCTGATGCCGAGCTCCTTGGCGATCCGCAGCTCGATGATCCGCCCACGGGCTTGTAGTGCCCGTGCGCGATCCTGTCCAGCACCAAGCGCTTGACCGTCGCCGCCAGCAGCTCCCCGCCGAACGCGGTCTCGAGTGGCTGCTCACCCATGAAGTCGCTCCCCTGGGGACGGTCCGCTCTGGGAGCGGGTCCACGCCCGTGTCACACCGGTGTCACCGGAGTCTCTCACGGCGCTGCCCGGCTTCACCGGCATCACGAGGCCGTCGCGTCGGCTCCCCTGAGCGCCAGCCGCTGCGTGCTGCACCGGGGAGTCGGCTGACCGATTACCAGGGGATGCAGGTGGATTGGCACCCCCCATGGGCCGTGACCCATGGGAAGTGCCAGATCGCCATGGGGAGGGCCGCCGATCACCGCAAAGGTCCTGCATCCCCTGGTAAACAGCGCGCAGCCAGGCCAGGGATCCTCAGGCGCGACCACTCAGGGGCGGAAGGCCGAACCCGCCCGGTCGAGCGCGCCGTCCGAGGCGGGGATCGTCCCGCGTCGTACGGCCCGGACGAGCTCTGCGTGGTCGGCCTCGGTCTGGTCGGCGTAGGCCCGGGCGAACCGGCCCATGGCGCGGTCCAGCTTGTCGGACCTCCCGGCATATCCCGCGATCATGGACGCGCCGCTGGTGCGGGCGTGACCCTTGGCCAGCAGGTGACCGACGATGCCGGCATAGTCCGAGAGCGCTGCGGGGTCCATGGCGTCGAGCGGGATGGTGCCCTTCATGTTGCGGAACTGCCGCACGTAGTACTGCCACTCGCCCACGCTGGTCCATCCCAGGAGTGGGTCGCTCACCGTCTGCAGGGCCTGCTGGTACTCCACCACCCGCTGGCCCTGGTGGGCGTGCCAGGCCGAGTCACCGTGCACGTAGGTCGCGAGCACCGACCGGCGTGCCTGCTTGAGCTGGAGGAACAGTACGTCGTCAGCGCTGCTGCCCTCGAGCAGCGCCACGTAGGCACGCAGGCCGACGCTCCCCACCCCGACCACCTTCTGGGCCAGGTCGACCAGGGTGTACCCACCCAGGACCCGGCGCCAGTGCGGCGCCAGCGTCGTCAGGTAGTCATCGAGCGCAGCCGCTATCTGCTCGCTGTCGGATTCCGAGACATGGGTGATCAGAGGCGGCTCGTCCACGATGTGCCGCTGGCCCGCATGCTCCCGGGTGAACCGTGGCAGCGCACGGTCACTGGTCCTGTTCCGGGCCCGTTTGGCCGACCGTGCGATCTCGGCGCGCAGCGACTTCTCGGTCGCGGTCTCGTGCAGCCGCTTCACGTCCAGCCGGTTGAAGGAGCGCATCAGCAGCGGCTGCTCGGCCAGAAAGTTCACCTCCGCCCGGTACGCGGACACGCAGGACGTGACCGCGTCCGCGCACTGGTTCTCGCTGCAGGAGTTCTCCCGACCGGCCACCCAGATGCTGGCCGCGAGCCGCCGCAGGTCCCACTCCCACCCACCGGGATGCGCCTCGTCGAAGTCGTTGAGATCCATCACGAGCTCACCCTCGGGCGAGGCGTAGAAGCCGAAGTTGCCCAGATGCGCGTCGCCACAGATCACCGGGGTGATCCCGGTGGCCGGCAGCCCGGCCACGTCGGCGGCCATCACGACGGCCGTGCCCCGCAGGAAGCCGTACGGCGAACTCACCATCCGACTCACCCGGATGGGGACCAGCTCGTCGAGTCGACCTCGGTGCGACTCCCGGATCAGCTGCAACGGTTCGCGCCGACCGGCCGGCGCCTCCCAGCGGCCCAGGGCCTTGCGGGGCACCTTCTTGCGCAGCGCCTTGCCGATGGCGAACCGCTCACGCCGCGACGTCGGCCGCTTGCGCAGCGAGCCGAACGCCTCGCCCTCAGCCTTGGCGAGCACGACGTGCCCACGGGGACCGGACGCCACGCCGCTCACCTCCACCGCCGACCACGTCTCGTTGTGCCGCCGAGCCGGCCCTCGCCCGGCCCGAGCGACACGATCCTAGACCTGCGCCGGACGTCTTCTCCGTGCGCATCCGCACCCGCGCTCGACCGTCAGACGAGGGCGGGTGCACCGGCCGGGACCGGGAGGGGGCAGGCTCGGCGCCGGGCGAGTCGGACGCCTTCGCGGCCCCTGCGCGACGTGCTGCCCGCGTGAGCTGGCGAGCCGGACGCGCTCACCGCCAGCCGAGGTCGGGGGCGACGTGGCGGAGCAGGCTCTCGATGAGGTGGACGTTGTAGTCGACGCCGAGCTGGTTCGGGACGGTTACCAGGAGCGTGTCGGCGGCCGCTACAGCCTCGTCCTCGGCGAGCTCCTTGACCAGCTGGTCGGGCTCGCCGGCGTACGTCTTCCCGAACCGCGCCGTACCGCCGTCGAGATGCCCGACCTGGTCCTGGCTGTCCGCCTCGCCACCGAAGTAGGCCCGGTCCAGGTCGCTGACGATCGGGAAGATGCTGCGGCTGACCGAGACCCGCGGCTGACGCTCGTGGCCGGCGCCCTTCCACGCGTCCCGGAACCGCTCGATCTGCTCGGCCTGGAGCCGGTGGAAGGGCACCCCGGTGTCCTCGGCGAGCAAGGTCGAGCTCATCAGGTTCAAGCCCTGCTCCCCCGCCCACTCGGCGGTCCGTCGCGACCCGGCGCCCCACCAGATCCGGTCGCGCAGGCCCGGCGAGTGCGGCTCGACCCGGAGCAGACCGGGCGGGTTCGCGAACATCGGTCGCGGGTTGGGCTGGGCGAATCCCTGGCCGGTGATCACCTCGAGGAAGACCTTGGTGTGCTCGCGGGCCATCGCCGCATGGTCCGAGCCCTCGGCCGGCTGGTAGCCGAAGTAGCGGAACCCGTCGATCACCTGCTCCGGTGACCCCCGGCTGATGCCGAGCTGGAGCCGACCTCCCGAGATGAGGTCTGCGGCTCCCGCGTCCTCGGCCATGTACAGCGGGTTCTCGTAGCGCATGTCGATCACGCCGGTCCCGATCTCGATCCGGCTGGTCCTCGCGCCGATCGCCGCGAGCAGCGGGAAGGGGGAGGACAGCTGGTTCGCGAAGTGGTGCACCCGGAAGTAGGCGCCGTCGGCACCCAGCTCCTCGACGGCGACCGCCAGCTCGATGGACTGCAGCAGTACGTCGGACGCCGACCGAGCCTTCGAGTGCGGCGACGGCGTCCAGTGCCCGAAGGACAGGAACCCGATGTTCTTCATGGGCTGCCCAACAACGTGCAGGGATGAACCCTTCCTCGGTCTTCACAGGGACCACGTGAGAAGCCCGCGAAGGGTCCGTAGTCGCTCCTCCAGGTGTACGGGCGGGCTCCGTCGACGGGTGCGGGTGCCTACATGACGGGGGTGACGGCCGAGGGGTTCGGGACGTGGTCCTTGCCGCATCGTGCGCAGCGAAGGTAGCGGCCGCCGTCCTCGGTGTGGTTCGTCCGCCACCTGTGGTGCAGGTTCAGGCGGCAGGTGAGGGGTCGGTGGGCGCGCATGGTGACTCCCGTTGGTTGCTGGTCGTCGGTTGGCGAGGACTGCGTGACGGAGCGCGACCGAGTTCAGGACCAGGGACAGAGCGTGGTGGTCTCGGCACGGGTGACAGAGGGGCCGATCCGGGTGAAGCACGGGAGCCCTGCCGGTCCCGAGCCACCGGAGTCCCGACCCCGACCCCGGCGAGGCGTCCATCCGGCGACGGCATCGGCCTGCGGACGCGCCGGGTCGGCAGGGTTTGGGCCTGCGGACGCGCCGGGTCGACCGGGTTTGGGCCTGCGGACGGGCCGGGTCGGCGGGGGTTCGGGGGCGGTTCGGGGCGGTCAGCGAGTCAGCGGGACCGTCGGCGGAGCAGGTAGGTGTCCATCACCCACCCGCGCGCCTGCCTGCTGCTGCTCCTGGCCGCCCGGATGTCCGGGAGCACGTCGGACAGCCGACCTGCTACGAGCGCCTCGTCGGCGGTGCCGAGGTTGGCGCCCCACCAGATGTCCCAGCCCGCCGTGTCCAGGCTCGCGCAGGTCAGGTCGCCGTCGAGCATCACGACGACGTTGTCGACCGAGGCGGGAGCCACCGTGTCCAGCAGCCGGCGACCCGTCGTGACGGTGACCGGCTCACCGACGCGGTGCAGCACGATCCGGTGCCGGGCGGCGAGCAGGCACACCGAGCTGACGCCCGGCACCACATCATGGTCGAACGAGACGTTGCCCCGCGCGAGGATGCCGTCCACGATCCGCAGCGTGCTGTCGTAGAGCGACGGGTCGCCCCAGACCAGGATCCCGCCGACCTCCTCGGGCAGCTGCGCGATGACCCGCTCGAGGAGGACCGTCCGGGCCTCGTGCCAGTCGCTGACGGCAGTGCCGTAGCCGGTGAGGCCGGTGGGCGACCGGTCGCGCGGCGGGTCGGGCACCGTCTCGAGCCGGTAGGAGCCGCGGACGTGCCGCACGAGGATCTCCTCGCGCAGCGCTACCAGGTCGGGAATCCCCTTGTCCGGCAGGAGGAACACGTCCACGTCGTTGAGCGCCTCGACGGCCTCAACCGTCAGCTGGTCGCGGCCCCCCGGACCGATGCCGATGACCCGGAGGCGCCTCAACGGTCCTCCAGCTCTCCCTCGACCTCCAGGTAGGCCTGCCGCATCGCGTCCAGCGTCTCGGTCGCCGGGTCGGCCCACAGGCCCCGGTCGGCCGCCTCGGTGAGCCGTTCCACCATGCTGTGCAGCGCCCACGGGTTGGCCTCGCGCAGGAACTGCTGGTTGTCCGGGTCGAGGACGTAGGTCTGCGCGAGCGACTCGTACATCCAGTCGGGTACGACGCCGGCCGTCGCGTCGTACCCGAACAGGTAGTCGACGGTGGCCGCCATCTCGAAGGCGCCCTTGTAGCCGTGCCTGCGCATGGCGGCGACCCACCGCGGGTTCACGACGCGGGACCGGAACACCCGCGCGGTCTCCTCCAGCAGCGACCGGGTGCGTACGGCGTCCGGAGTCGTCGAGTCCCCGACGTAGGCCGCAGGGGCGGTGCCGGTCAACGAGCGGACCGTCGCGACCATGCCGCCGTGGTACTGGAAGTAGTCGTCGGAGTCGGCGATGTCGTGCTCGCGGGTGTCGGTGTTCTTCGCGGCCACGCTGATCCGCCGGTAGCTCGCCCGCATGTCCTCGGCTGCCTCACGGCCGTCCAGCCCACGGCCGTAGGCGAAGCCGCCCCACGCCGTGTAGACCTCCGCGAGGTCCGCGTCCGTGCGCCAGCTGCCCGACTCGATCAGCGGCAGCAGCCCGGCGCCGTACGCGCCCGGTTTCGAGCCGAAGATCCGGGTGGTGGCCCGCCGCCAGTCCCCGTGGTCCGCGAGGTCGGCTCGTGCGTGCGCGCGCACGTAGTTGTGGTCGTGCGGCTCGTCGAGATCGGCGACCATCCCGAACGCGTCGTCGAGCATCTGGACGACGTGCGGGAAGGCGTCGCGGAAGAAGCCGGAGATCCGCACCGTCACGTCGATCCGCGGGCGACCGAGCTCGGCGAGCGGCACTACCTCGAGGCTGCCGACCCGGCGCGACTCCTCCTGCCACAGCGGCCGCACCCCGATCAGCGCGAGCACCTCGGCGATGTCGTCGCCGGAGGTGCGCATCGCCGAGGTGCCCCACACCGAGAGGCCGACCGACCTGGGATAGCCACCGGTGTCCGCGACGTAGCGCTCGACGAGCGACTCGGCCATCGCGCGGCCGGTGTCGTAGGCGAGTCGCGACGGCACCGCCTTCGGGTCCACGGTGTAGAAGTTGCGGCCGGTCGGCAGGACGTTGACCAGCCCCCGCAGGGGAGAGCCGGACGGGCCGGCCGCGACGTAGCCGCCGTCCAGGGCGTGCAGCACCGCCGTGATCTCGTCGGTCGTGCGGGCCAGCCGGGGCACCACCTGGGTCGCCGCGAACTCCAGGACCCCGGCGACCACCTCGTCGGGGTGCCCGAGGACCTCCTCCACGATGCCCGCCCCGGCCGAGGCGTCCCAGCCTGCGGCCTCCATGGCGAGCACCAGCGCCCGCGCCCGCGCCTCGGCTGCGTCCACGGCGGCGGTGCCCTGCGCGGGAGGGCCGTTCTCCTTGAGCCCCAGGGCGGTGCGCAGCCCGGGGAGGGCGTTGGCCTGGCCGCCCCACACCTGGCTGGCACGCAGGATCGCCAGCACCAGGTTGACCCGCGCCTCCCCGGTCGGCGGGTCCCCCAGGATGTGCAGCCCGTCGCGGATCTGCGCGTCCTTGATCTCGCAGAGCCAGCCGTCCACGTGCAGCAGGAAGTCGTCGAACACCGAGTCACCGGGTCGTGAGTCCGCATCAGCCAGACCGAGGTCGTGGTCGAGCTGGGCGGCCTGGATGAGGGTCCAGATCTGTCCGCGGATCGCGGGCAGCTTCGCCGGGTCCATCGCGGCGACGTTGGCGTGCTCGTCCATCAGCTGCTCCAGCCGGGCGATGTCGCCGTAGGCCTCGGCCCGGGCCATCGGCGGCACCAGGTGGTCCACGATCGTCGCGTGCGCCCGGCGCTTGGCCTGCGCGCCCTCGCCCGGGTCGTTGACCAGGAACGGGTAGACCAGCGGCATGGTGCCGAGCGCCGCGTCGCTCGCGCAGTCCGCGGACAGGGCGGTGGTCTTGCCCGGCAGCCACTCGAGCGAGCCGTGCTTGCCGAGGTGCACGACGGCGTGCGCGCCGAACTCGTTCGCCAGCCAGCGGTAGGCCGCGAGGTAGTGGTGGCTCGGCGGCAGGTCCGGGTCGTGGTAGATCGCCACCGGGTTGTCCCCGAAGCCGCGCGGCGGCTGGATCAGCACCACCAGGTTGCCGGCCTGCAGAGTGGCGAGCACGAGCGAGTCACCGTCGACGAAGAGCTCTCCCGGCGCCTGCCCCCAGTGCTCGGTCATCGCGGACCGCAGCCCCTCCGGGAGCTCGTCGAACCAGCGGCGGTAGGTCGCGGCCGGCACCCGGACCGCGGTGCCGGACAGCTGCTCGGCGGTCAGCCAGTCCTCGTCCTGTCCCCCGGCGTCGATGAGCGCGTGGATCAGGGCGTTGCCGGCCTCCGCGTCGTCGTCACGGTCCAGCCCCGGAAGACCCTCGCCGAGGTCGTAGCCCTGCTCCGCCATCGCCCGCAGCAGCCGGACGGCCGAGACCGGCGTGTCCAGCCCGACGGCGTTGCCGACCCTGCTGTGCTTGGTGGGGTAGGCCGA
>JAICWH010000121.1 GCA_025934895.1 Nocardioidaceae bacterium
CTGAAGAAGCTCGCGGCGATGCGGTCCTACATGCGGGACATCAACCTGGGCCGCGAGCCGAACGGCGCCATCCCCGAGGCGGTCGGGATGACCGAGGAGGACATGTACGACATGTACCGCCTGCTCGCGATCGCCAAGTACGACGAGCGCTACGTCATCCCGCCCGCCCACGCGGAGCAGGCGCACTCCCTCGAGGAGCTCGCCACCGAGTGCTCGCTGGACTACGAGGGCGGTCCCGGGATGGGCGGCTCCGGCCCGTTCGGGGAGGGGTCGGGGGCACCGACCCCGATCGCCGTGGAGAACTTCCACATGCTGCAGGACCGGCAGACCGCCGACTCGCTCGCGGCACCGGACGACAAGGCGGCCCGGGTCAACCTCCTCAACTGGGACGGCAGAAGCGCGCCGAGCGGCATGTTCCCGCCGAAGTCCGAGGAGCACACGCCATGAGCCGCAGGCCCGCACCGCACCTGCCCCCCGACCAGCTCACCCTGGTCTGGCAGGCGGCATCCCTGCTGCTGGACTACCCGGACGAGGCCCTGCTGGGGCATCTGGACACCATCCGGGCCGCCGCCGACCTGCTGCCTCGCGACATCGGCGACTCCCTGCGCACAGTCGTCGCGCATGTGGCGAGCACCCCGCTGTCCGAGCTGCAGGCCGACTACGTGCAGACCTTCGACACCCGGCGCCGGTGCAACCTGTTCCTCACCTACTTCGCGCACGGGGACACCCGCAAGCGAGGCCTGGCGCTGCTGCGGTTCAAGCAGACCTATCTGCGTTCCGGCTACCTGCTCGACGCCCATGGTGAGCACGGGGAGCTGCCGGACCACCTCTGCGTGGTGCTCGAGTTCGCCGCCACCGTCGACCAGCACCTCGGGCGCGCGCTGATGCTCGACCACCGCGCGGGACTCGAGCTGCTCCGCCTGTCTCTGCGTGACCTCGGGTCCCCCTGGGCCGCCGCGGTGGACGCGGTCACGGCCACCCTGCCGCCTCTGCGCGGCGAGGAGCGGGACGCCGTACGACGGCTGGCGGCCGAGGGGCCACCCGAGGAGGAGGTCGGCCTCGCGCCGTTCGCCACACCCGAGTTCAGCCCGGCCGGTTCCGCAGGGCCGCGCTGATGGACCAGCTGCTGTTCGTGGTCTTCCCCTACATCTGCCTCACCGTCTTCGTGGTCGGGCACCTCTGGCGGTACCGATACGACAAGTTCGGCTGGACGACCCGGTCCTCCCAGCTCTACGAGAACCGGCTGCTGCGGATCGGCAGCCCGCTGTTCCACTTCGGCATCATCGGGGTCTTCTTCGGGCACGTGGTCGGGCTCGGAGTGCCGAGGTCCTGGACCGGTGCGGTCGGCATCACCGAGGGCCTCTACCACTTCCTGGCCGTATCGGTCGGGGCGCTCGCGGGTGTCGCGACCGTGGTGGGGATGGCGATCCTGATCTACCGGCGCCGGACGACCGGTCCGGTGTTCTCCGCGACCACCAGGATGGACAAGGTGATGTACCTGTTCCTGGCGACGGTCATCCTCCTCGGGCTCTACAACACGGTCGCCTCGAACATCTTCGGCCACTACGACTACCGCGAGGGGGTCTCGATCTGGTTCCGAGGGATCTTCCGGTTCGACCTGCACCCCGAGCTGATGGCCAAGGCGCCGCTCGGCTTCCAGCTGCACGGCCTGGTGGCGATGGCGTTGTTCGCGCTGTGGCCGTTCACCCGGCTGGTGCACGTGTTCAGCGCGCCGCTGGGCTACCTGACCCGTCCCTACATCGTCTACCGCAGCCGCGACGACGTGCAGCTCGGCAGCCACACGCCCCGCCGTGGCTGGCAGCGGCTGGACCGGTAGGAGGCCGCCATGTGCCACTACTGCGGGTGCCGCCACATACCACTGATCCGCGACTACATCGCCGAGCACGAGCGGGTGATGGACTTCGCCGAGGACGCGGTCCGCGCCTTCGAACAGTCCGACCTCGAGAAGGCGCGACGGTGTGTGCAGGAGATGGCTGCCGGTCTGGACTCCCACTGGCTCGGTGAGGAGAACGGCCTGTTCGAGGTGATGCGCCGCGAGGAGCTGTTCGCGGACTACATCGCCCCGCTCGTCGAGGAGCACCGCGAGCTCGCTGCCCTGCTGGCGACGGTCGACGTGGGCGACCACGACGACCAGGAGCGGATCCGGGTCGCGGTGGCCGAGCTGCGTGAGCACATCAGCAAGGAGGAGGACGGGCTGTTCCCCGCGTCGCTGACGGCGATGTCGGGGCGGGACTGGGACGAGGCGATGGCGGCCTGGCACGAGGCCCATCCGGGCGTCGAGCTGATGAGCGACTGAGTCCGTGAGGGCGCGGGGCGCCCGTCCTCGGGGATCATCGGCGCGCTCTGCCGAGCGCCTGGAGGCCGACCTCGCGCGGGGTCACCGAGGTCGCTGCCGCGAGGGCGACCGCGATGCAGGCACTGGTCGCTGCGGGTCGCCGGAAGCGGGCCGACCTGGCCGCCAGCAGCACCATGGTCGCCGCGTGCAGCAGGTCGACCACGGTGCTCAGCAGGTGGGCGCCGCGCGTGGGGTGGGCGGCGAGCAAGGTCGCCTGGGCGAGATGACGTGCGCCGAGGATCCGGGCGACCACCTCCACCGTGCCCAGGTCCGGGTCGGCGCCCCAGAGGACGGCGGCACGGCGCGGCCGCAGCAGGCCCAGGGCCCCCAGGGCCAGCCGCGCGAGGATCGTGTACCTCACCGCCGTCGCCACCCGATCGTCGCGCCGACCGCGCAGGCAGCCACGGCGGCGGCGGCACCGAGAAGTCCGTGGTGCTGAGAGGCCCACAGCTGCTCTGACCTGCTGGTGGAGCGGTCGTCGAAGCGACCATGGGCGCCGAAGTCGTGTCCGTCGGGTCCGTCGGCGGGGTCCCACAGGTTCGCCGGCTGGTGCGGGTCCTTGGGCTGGTCGGTCTGCTGGCTGGAGAAGCCGGTGCGGGCCAGGTAGCGGTCCAGCAGCCCGGGGGCGACCGCGTTGGCGACCAGGGTGGCCATCGTGCTGGCCCCGACCCAGTACTCACGTCGCTCGGGATGGTCGGCGGCGTAGACGACAGCCCTCGCGGCGACCTCGGGCTGGTAAATGGGCGGGACCGGCTGAGCCTGCTTCGGCAGCCGGGACAGCACCCAGGAGAACTGCGGTGTGTTGACCGCCGGCATCTGCACCATGGTCACGTGGACGTGGGACTTGTCGTGCAGAAGTTCGACACGCAGAGACTCGTGGAATCCCTGGATGGCGTGCTTGGAGCCGCAGTAGGCGGACTGCAGGGGGATACCGCGGTAGGCAAGGGTCGAGCCGACCTGGACGATGGCTCCCCGGTCGCGGGGCAGCATCCGGGCGAGTGCCGAGCGGGTCCCGTTGACGAAGCCGTGATAGTTGACGTCGGTGACCCGACGGAACTCCTCGGGCTCGATGTCGGTGAACCGGGCGAAGACCGAGGTGAAGGCGACGTTGACCCAGATGTCGATCGGTCCGAGCTCCTCCTCGACCCGCTGCGCGGCGGCCTCGACCTGCTGGTGGTCGGCGGTGTCGGTCGGGATCGCCAGGGGTCGGCCGCCTGCTCGACGGACATCCTCGGCCGCGGCGGCGAGCCCTCTGGTCCCGCGGGCGAGCAGGGCGACACGGGCACCCCGGGTCGCGAACGCCTCGGCGGTGGCGCGGCCGATGCCTCCGGTCGCTCCGGTGACCACGACGACCTGAGGGGCGTCGTGCGAGGTGTAGCTACTCATAGACAGACTCCTGTGCAGAGGGGACCGGCTCGGTGACCGGCCCGTCGTTCGACGTGGGGACGGATGGCTGGTGCAGGGTGACGGCGGCCTCGATGAGCAGGGCGTGCACGAACGCCTGGGGGAGGTTTCCCCGCAGCTGGCGCTGCACGACGTCGAACTCCTCGGTGAACAGCCCGGGCGGTCCCAAGGCTCCCCGGTTGCGCTCGAACCACCGCACCGCCTCGACCTGGTTGCCTTGCTGATGCGTGGCCAGCGCCATCTGGAAGCCGCACAGCACGAAGGCTCCCTCGGCGTCGTTCAGCGGGCCGGGTGCGTGGCGGAAGCGGTAGACATAGCCGTCCCGGCCGAGCTCGCGGCGTACGGCGTCGACGGTGGCGGTGCTGCGCCGGTCCTTCGGGTCGACGGCCCCGCGGAGCGCGGGCAGCAGCAGGGCCGCGTCGACACGGCCGTCGTCGTCGGCCCGCTGCCACCGACCGGACCGATGTCGGGAGGTGGCGTCGGTGACGGCGACGATGTGGTCACCGAGGCCCGTCCAGGTGGCCGTGTCCGGCCCGGGTCGTGCCTCGGCGTAGGAGCGCAGACCGGCGGCGCACATCAGCTTGGAGTGGGTCCACTGGCGGTTGTCGAGCTCCCAGATCCCGGCGTCCGGCTCCCTCCACCGCTCCTCGATGACCCGTTCGGCGAGCAAGGCCGCCCGGTGCTGGTCGGGGGTCTCGTGACCACGTCGGACGGCAGTGGCCAGGAGCAACAGGATCTCGCCCAGGGAGTCGAGCTGGAACTGCTCGTTGACCCAGTTGCCGACCTTGACGGCGCCTCCGGGGTAGCCGGGCAGGTCCAGGCTGACCTCGTCCGGCACCCGGCCGCCGTCGACGGTGTAGGCGGGTCTGAGTCGTGGCCCGTCGGTGAGCAACCGCGCGGAGACGAACCGCGTCGCCGAGTCCAGCAGGTCGTCGGCGCCGACGAGTGCGGCGGCTCGCCCGGTGTAGCACTGGTCGCGGATCCAGGCATAGCGGTAGTCGTAGTTGCGGCCGGCTTCGGCGCGCTCGGGCAGCGCCATGGTCGCCGCGGCCACCATCCCGTCCGCCTGGCTGGTCAGGCCGCGCAGCACCGCGTAGGAGTGGTCCACGTCCCCTGGTGCCAGCGACTCCCGCATCGCGGGCACGGCCTCGTGCCAGGCGGCCTCGGTGGCGGTCCACGCCTGGTCCGGCTGGGTCGCCGGCGTGGGAAGGGGCCGGTCGGAGATCTCCAGCACCAGGTCGTGACGGGCGCCCTCGGGCAGCTCGATCCGGCACCGGGCCACCGTGCCGTCGAGCCGGCAGGACTCCGGTGCGCCGTGCCAGCACAGATGCAGACCGTCGGCTTCGGCGACCCATCGGCCGTCCGCTTCCTGCTTCAGCGGGGCGATCCCCCGACCGAAGTTCGGCCTGGGGTCGAGGGCGATGTCGAGCTGCGCCCGGCCCTCGACCGCCATGATCCGGCGCAGCAGCACCAGCCGGTGCCGGTCTCCCGGGTAGGCCAGCGCCTCCCGGCACTCGATGATGCCCTCGGTGGTCACCCACCGGCTGCGCCAGATCAGGGACCGTGGCTCGTAGTGGCCGCCCCACACGAACCGCGGGCAGGAAGGCGTGACCGAGTAGCGACCGACCCCGCCGACGAGGGAGGAGAACACGGCCGGGTCGTGCCACCGAGGAGCGCACAGGAAGGCGATGTCTCCACGCGGCCCGATCAGAGCGCCGCGTTCACCGTCCGCGACCAGCGCGTAGTCGCGCAGGGTGCCAGGAGCGAAGATGTCATCATCACGCATGGTTCAGGTCGTACCCGCATTCCTTGCGACCATGCAACTGTTGCCTAGGCCAGCCACCGTAGGAGATGACCGTCACCGTCGGACAGCCCGACCCCTTCGGTCGACACGTCCCTGGCCGCGTCGCTGAATGCCGTCAGCCCCACCCTCAGCTGAGCCCGCTCGTGGACCCCCATCCGCGCGGCGACCTGGCCGAAGATCGTTCGCCGCTGCCCCAACATCGAACTGACCAGACGACGCCCGGCCGGAGTCAGGGTGAGCGCGACGTTGCGGCGGTCGTCTGGGGCCTCACGCCGGTCCAGCAACCCTCCCCTGACGAGACGGTCGCAGGTCCGGCTCGCGTTCGACGGGTTGACCCCCAAACCCTCCGCCACCGATGACATGTTCAGTGGGCCGCTGTCATGCACCATCACCAGGACCCTGAGCTGTGGCAGTGTCACCTTGGCGTCGGCGACAGCCAGGGAGTGGGCGACCGCCGCGGAGACTACCTTGCTGGCGCGCATGAGAGCCTCCACCTCCTCCTCGACCGAGTCCTGGAGGGCACCTGCTTGCGACGTCTTGCGCGAGGACATGAGGTATAGCGTAGTACCGCACTCATTGCTTCAACGCAACTTTTTTTGCCTTTGCCGCAATACTTGCGACATCGCATCCATTGCAGTAAGACTGCAGACATGTGGTGGAGCAAGGACACGACTCTCCGAGGCGCCGAGGTGCTGGCCGACGTACGGCATGGTGAGTTCGGGCGGACCCTGTCGGTGCTCACCGGCGTCGGCTCGGTGATCACAGCGCTGGAGATCTTCTTCGAGCATGACAAGGCCAGCTTCGGCAACCGCCTGATGTGGCTGCCGATCGCGATCGGTCCCATCGGTGCAGCAGCGGGGGTCGCGGGCTTCCTGAACGAGCGCGCTGCGCACACCATGCTGCCGGTCACCTCGGCTGCCATCGTCGTCAACGGTCTGCAGGGCACCTACCTGCACGCCCGTGGCGTCGGCCAGAAGCCCGGCGGGTGGCGCAACGCCCGCTACAACCTGGAGATGGGGCCACCGCTTCTGGCGCCGCTGCTGATGACGATGGTCGGCGGCATGGGTCTGCTCGCCTCGATACTTCGCCGGCGGATCTGATGACCGCCCGTCTCCCCCATCGGGCGATCACGCCCGGCAGCACACCCCAGCGCTTCCCGGGCTTCGACGTCCTCGCAGAGGCGGACGCCTGGGACCCGGTCACCGCCGGCGTCGTCCTGGCCAGGGTCGGACCCCAGCCACCGCTGCGCTTCTTCAGTCCCGCGCAAGAGGCAGTCGCCCGTCCGCTGTTCGACCTGATCCTCGACCAGCACCAGGAGCCGCGGGTCCCGGTCTTCGAGATGGTCGACCAGCGGCTCGCCGAGCTGGCGACCGACGGATGGCACTACGGGGACCTGCCAGCGGACCCCCAGGCATGGACCCTCAGCCTCGGCGCGCTGGACCAGGACGCGCACCAGCAGTGCGCCGACGGGTTCGCGAGCTGCCCGCTCGAGGACCAGGAGTCGCTTCTTCGCGCGTTCCTCGACCTGGGCGACGACACGTGGCACGGCATGCGCGCGGACCGCGTGTGGTCGCTGTGGTCCCGCTACGCCTGCACCGCCTTCTACTCCCATCCGTGGGCCTGGAACGAGATCGGGTTCCCCGGACCGGCCTACCCTCGCGGCTACAAGAACCCTGGGGTGAATGCTCGCGAACCGTTCGAGGTCGAGGACCGACGAGCCGCGCACCGGGACCCGGCATGAGAACGCTGTTCCGGGACGGGTCCGCGGACCGGGTCCGAAGCCGCAACGAGTCCGCGTGGTTGCTGCCCGCAGGACAGGGGCGGGCCAACGAGGAGCTGCGCGCCACCATGCGGACCTTCGAGGACCGTGACGACGTCGACGCCGTGATCGTCGGCTGCGGAGCCGGTGGCGCCACCATGGCCCAGCGTCTAGCCCGTGCGGGCTGGCGGGTGGCGGCACTGGACGCCGGCCCGTTCTGGGATCCCGAGCGCGACTGGGTGTCCGACGAGGCCGGATCCCACCATCTGTACTGGACCGAACCGCGGGTGATCACCGGATCCGACCCGGTCCCGCTCGGTTCCAACAACTCGGGCCGCGGCGTGGGTGGCTCGATGGTGCACTACGCCGGCTACACCCCCCGGTTCCATCCCAGCGACTTCGAGACCCACACCCGTGACGGCGTCGGTGCCGACTGGCCGATCGGCTACCCGGATCTCAAGCCCTTCTACGAGGCCATCGAGGGGGAGCTTCCCGTGTCCGGGCAGGACTGGCCGTGGGGCGACCCCCACCGCTACCCCCACACCCCCCACCCGGTGTCCGGGAACGGTCAGATGTTCCAGCGCGGCGCCGACCGGCTGGGCATCGTCACCAGGGTGGGCCCGGTTGCCATCACCAACGGCCGGTTCGGACACCGTCAGCACTGCATCTACCGCGGGTTCTGCCTGCAGGGCTGCAAGGTCAACGCCAAGGCCTCCCCCCTCATCACCCACATCCCGGACGCGCTGGCGCACGGCGCTGAGATCCGCCCCGACTCGATGGTGACCTCGGTCGAGGTCGACCCGCGCACCGGACGCGCCACCGGCGTGCGCTATGTGCGTCACGGCGTCGAGCGCTTCCAGCGTGCGGCTCATGTCATCGTCGCCGGCTACTCCATCGAAACCCCCCGGCTGCTGCTGCACTCGACCTCCCGCCGGTTCCCCGACGGGCTGGCCAACGACTTCGACCTCGTCGGCCGCTACCTGATGGTCCAAGGGGCCCCGCAGACCGGCGGCCGGTTCGCCGACGAGGTCCGGATGTACAAGGCCCCGCCGCCGGAGGTGTCCAGCGAGGAGTTCTACGAGACCGACCCGGCGGCGCCGTACAAGCGTGGGTTCTCGATCCAGACCGTCTCCCCCCTGCCGATCACGTGGTCCGAGCACTTCGCCGGTCAAGGCATCTGGGGGCCGGAGCTGCGGGAGAGGATGCGGGACTACGTGCACTGGGCCTGCCTGGGGGCCCTGTGTGAGTTCCTGCCGCTGCCCGACAACCGGGTCACGCTCGCCGACGAGACCGACAGGCACGGCATGCCGGTGGCCGAGTTCTCCTACAGCCAGTGCGATAACGACCGGGCGCTGATGAAGGCGGCCCAGCAGGTGATGGAGCAGATCCTGCAGGCCGCCGGGGCCGAGCACGTGACCACGTTCCACCGCTACGCGCACCTCGTCGGCGGAGCCCGGATGGGCACCGACGAGCACACCGGCGTGGTGGACCGCGACTGCCGCAGCTTCGCGGTGCCCAACCTGCTGATCACCGACGGCAGCGTCCTACCCACGCAGGGGGCGGCGAACCCGGCCCTCACCATCATGTCGGTGGCCGCACGAGCCGCCGACCGGCTCATCCACCACTCGACCAGCACACCACCTGCCCACCCCACCGTCTGGAGGGAACATGTCCGAGACAGTCGCTGACTTCCTGCTGGCACGCCTGCGCGCATGGGGGGTGCAGGTCGTCTTCGGGTACGCCGGGGACGGCATCAACGGGCTTCTGGCGGCCTGGGGCCGCTCGGACGACGACCCGTTGTTCGTCCAGGCCAGGCACGAGGAGATGGCCGCCTTCGAGGCGGTCGGGTACGCCAAGTACTCCGGCCGCGTCGGGGTCTGCACCGCCACGTCAGGGCCTGGAGCGGTGCACCTGCTCAACGGGCTCTACGACGCCAAGCTGGACCACGTGCCGGTGGTGGCGATCGTCGGTCAGACCGCCCGCTCGGCCATGGGAGGGTCCTACCAGCAGGAGATCGACCTGCAGACGCTCTACAAGGACGTCGCCGGCCAGTTCGTGGCGACCGTCACGGTCCCCGAGCAGCTGCCGAACGTGCTGGACCGGGCCATTCGCACCGCGATGGCCGAACGCACGCCGACGGCCGTGATCATCCACAGCGACGTCCAGGAGCTCGACTACACCGCGCCCACGCACGCGTTCAAGATGGTGCCCTCCTCTCTCGGGGTCAGCTGGCCCACCCTGGCACCCGACGACGAGGCGGTACGACGTGCCGCCGCCATCCTCAACGCCGGCGACAAGGTGGCGATCCTCGCCGGCCAGGGGGCTCGGTCCGCGCGGTCGGAGGTGGTCGAGGTCGCCGAGCTGCTAGGCGCGGGCATCGCCAAGGCGTTGCTCGGCAAGGATGCGATCCCCGACGACCTGCCCTACGTCACCGGGTCCATCGGCCTGCTCGGGACCCGCCCGAGCTATGAGATGATGCGCGACTGCGACACCTTGTTGATCGTCGGGTCGAGCTTTCCCTACACCCAGTTCCTGCCGGACTTCGACCAGGCTCGCGCCGTCCAGATCGACATCGACGGCAGTCTCATCGGGATGCGCTACCCCACTGAGGTCAACATCGTCGGCGATGCCGCTACGACCCTGCGCGCCCTGCTGCCGCACCTCGACTCCAAGCCGGACCGCTCCTGGCGCACCACCATCGAGGCCAACGTCGAACGCTGGTGGCAGACGATGGAGATGGAGGCCCTGGTCGATGCCGACCCGGTCAACCCGATGCGGTTGTTCCACGAGCTGTCCTCCCGGCTTCCGCACGACGCCGTCGTATCCGCGGACTCCGGCTCCTCGGCCAATTGGTACGCCCGGCAGCTGAGGTTCCACGGGGACATCCGGGGCTCCCTGTCGGGGACCCTCGCCACCATGGGACCCGGCGTGCCCTACGGGATCGGCGCCAAGTTCGCCCATCCCGACCGCCCGGCCATCGTGTTCGCAGGCGACGGCGCCATGCAGATGAACGGGTTGGCCGAGCTGATCACGGTCAAGCACTACTGGCAGCAGTGGACCGACCCCCGGCTGGTGATCGCCATCCTGCACAACAACGACCTCAACCAGGTGACGTGGGAGATGCGGGCAATGGGTGGCGCCCCCAAGTTCGATCCGTCCCAGACCCTCCCCGACGTCGACTACGCCGCCTTCGCGACCAGCCTCGGCCTCGCAGCCCACACCCTCACGAACCCCGAGCAGATCGGTGACGCCTGGGACCAGGCCCTCGCGGCCGACCGGCCCACCATTCTGGACGTGCACACCGACCCCAACGTGCCCCCGGTCCCGCCGCACGCGACCTTCGAGCAGATGAAGGACTCCGCCAAGGCCCTGCTCGCCGGTGACGCGGACCGGTGGGGAGTGGTCAAGGAAGGCATCAAGACCAAGGCCCAGGAGTTCCTTCCACACTCCACCAGCAGCTGATGCAGATGGGGAACCGGCAGCGACCGGAGACATCATGAGACGGAGCCTCGAACGTGTCTCGGCCCGGGCCTACACCGTGCCGACCGACGCCCCCGAAGCCGACGGCACGGCCGCCTGGTCGCAGACCACGATGGTGCTCGTTCAGGCGCACTGCGACGGGGTCGTCGGCACCGGGTGGACGTACGGACCACCTGCCTGCGCCCCATTGGTCGAGGGCCTCCTGGCGCCGGTCGTCGAGGGCTCGGATGCCATGTCGGTGACCGGCCCGTGGATGGCGATGCGACGGGCCGGCCGCAACGCCACCACCGCGGGAGCCGTGAACTATGCGATCAGCGCGGTCGACGTCGCCCTCTGGGACCTGAAGGCGAGACTGCTGGGAGTCCCTCTGGTCGACCTGTTCGGCGCCGCACGCGAGACCGTTCCCGTCTATGGCAGCGGCGGGTTCACCACCTACGACGACCGGCAGACCGTCGAGCAGCTCGGCTTCTGGGCCCACGAACAGCGGATCCCGCGGGTCAAGATCAAGGTCGCTGAGTCTGCCGGGAGCTGTGAGGACCGCGACGTCCACCGCATGGAGC